>DASXVR010000190.1:0-43541 GCA_036504175.1 Actinotalea sp.
TGGCACTGTCCCGCGGGTCACCCCGGGTGGGTGTTACCCACCACCGTGCTCTACGGAGCCCGGACGTTCCTCGGCGAGGTCTCCCTCGACGCGACCGCCTGACCGACTCATCCGCGGCCCAGGCTACCGTGACCGCGCACACCTCCGGCCCGGCTACCGTTCGACCGTGCTGATCCTGCTCCCACCGTCCGAGGGCAAGACGGCACCGGCTTCAGGCGAACCGGTCGACCTGCGGGCCCTGTCGGCACCGTCGCTCACGCCGCACCGTCGCACGGTCCTGGCGGCCCTCGTCCGTGCGAGCCGCTCCCCCGACGCGCTCGACGTGCTGAGGGTCGGCCCCTCCCTGGTGGCGGACGTCAAGGCCAACCGTCGCCTGCGGGGCGCACCGGCAGCCCCCGCCCGCGAGGTCTACACCGGCGTGCTCTACGCAGCCGCCGGCCTGGACCGCCTGCCCGAGGGCGACGCCCGTGACCGCGCCGACCGGTGGGTCCGGACCATCTCAGCCCTGTGGGGACTCGTCTCGCCCGAGGACCGGATCCCCGCCTACCGCCTGTCGATGGGGACGACGCTCCCCGGCGTCGGGGGCCTCGCACGTGCGTGGCGGGGTCCGCTGAGCCGGGTCCTGGACCCCATCGCCGCTCACCGGCTCGTCGTCGACTGCCGCTCCGCCGCCTACGCAGCCGCCTGGCCCGGGACGGCCGACGGCCCCGGCCACGTCGGCATCACGGTGCTGCGTGAGCTCGACGGGCGCCGGTCGATCGTCTCCCACGCGGCCAAGCACACCCGAGGGCTGGTGACCCGACACCTCGTGATGCGCCAGGAACCGGAGCCGCGCGCACCCCTCGAGCTCCTCGACGCCGTGGGTGAGCTGGTCGGCACCGCCCTTCGCGACGTGACCCTGCACGCTGCGGGGGCCGGACGGCACGTGCTCGAGGTCGTCGTCAGCTAGAGCTCGGTCGGCATCCCGACGACGGTGACCTCGCGTTCGCCGTCGGCCCAGATGCGCACGATGCTGATCGACGCCGCGGCCACGCGGACCGAGGCCCACACCGACGACGGCGCCCCGATGGTGAGCCCGATGGCCGCACGGATCGTCACGGAGTGGCTGACGACGACCACGGTGCGGTCGACGCCGCCCTCCCGCAGCCGTTCCAGGGCAGCGCCGACGCGCACCCCGACGTCCTCGATCGATTCGCCGCCCGGCGCCCGGAACTCCGCGTCCACGTGCCACCGCTTCAGCTGACCCGGCCAGCGGCTCTCGATCTCCTCGGCGACGAGGCCCTCCCACTCGCCGAAGTCGCACTCGGCGAAGGCCGGGTCCACCTCGACGGGCAGACCCAGGCGACGTCCGACGGCACCTGCCGTCTCCTGCGTCCGGATCATGGGCGAGGCGTAGACCGCCGACGGGTGAGGCAGGTCCGGCAGCAGCGAACGACCCACCCGGAACACGGTGTCGGCAGCGCGAGCCGCCTGGGTCCGTCCGGCGGAGGTCAGGGAGGGGCCGGGCACACCCGAGCCCGAGTACGCCTTGGTGGTCGTCATGGGCGTCTCGCCGTGCCGGATGAGGACCACGGTGAGGGGCTCCGCGTCGTCGAAGCGCATGGCGGCTCCCGACGGCCGAGCCGCGCGCCCTGTCCGTCCCGGGGCCGGCGCTGCTCCCTCGGTGGTCCCCACCGGCGGCTGCTCGCCGGCGGCCGCCTGGCCGGGACCGACCTCGCTGTGATCGCGGCGGCTGCCCTCGCGCGCGTCCATCGCCGCGTTCGCGAGCGCGTCGGCCGCGCCGTTCTCGGCGCGTGCCACCCAGGTGTAGCGGACCTGGGCCTGTGGGAAGGCGTCCCGAGCCCGCTGCGCCAGGCGCCGCATGTCCTCGTGCCTGACCTTCCAGCGCCCGGACATCTGCTCGACCACCAGGCGCGAGTCCATCCGGACCTCGACCGACGCCTCGGGGTCGATCTCCGCAGCGGCCTCCAGGCCGGCCAGGAGCCCGGAGTACTCGGCGACGTTGTTGGAGGCGAACCCGAGGTAGCCGGACCGCTCGGCGAGCAGGTCGCCGGTCCGGGCGTCGCGGACCAGCGCGCCGTAGCCGGCCGGACCAGGGTTGCCCCGGGACCCGCCGTCCGCCTCGACGACCAGCTCGCGAGGCCGCCCGCTCATCGAGCGGCTTCCGCCTCACGCACCAGGATCCGGCCGCACTCCTCGCAGCGGACGACCTGGTCGGCAGGCTGGGCTCGCAGGCGCGCCACGTCGCTCGGGTTCAGCTCGAGCCGGCACCCCTCGCAGCGTCGGCCGCGCAGCGGGGCGATCGCCAGACCGCTGAGCTGTCCGCGGAGCTTGTCGTAGAGCGTGACGAGTCCGGGGTCGATGCCGACGATCCGCTGCTCCCGCTCGGCCGCGACGGCAGCAGCCTGGTCGCGCAGACCCGCGAGCGCCTGGTCGAGCTCGGCCACGGCGGCCGCGTGCTTCTCGTGCAGCTCGTCGCGGGCCTGGGTGAGGGAGGCCAGGGCCGACTCGTGCGCCTCCAGGCGCTCCATCACCTCGAGCTCGATCTCCTCGAGGGCCGCCTGACGCCGTCCGAGGGCCTCCAGCTCGCTGCTGAGGGCCTGCGCGTCCTTGGCGCCGACGGCGGGGCTGTCCAGCCGAGCACGGTCACGTGTCGCACGGCTGCGCACCTGCTCGACGTCGGCCTCGGCCTTGGTGAGCTCGCGCCGCAGGTCGCTCGCCGCGGTGCGCGACGTGACCAGGGCCGAGTCCAGGTCCGCGAGCTGGGAGGTCAGCTCGCTCACCGCTGCGCGGGCCGGGTGGACCTGCTGCTGGTGCGCGATCTGCGCAGCGCGCGTGTCGAGCGCCTGGACCTCGAGGAGACGCAGCTGGTCGGCGACAGGGGCGGTGGTCACGGGCGGGGTCCTCCGACTGCTGATGACGAGTCTGCTGATGACGAGGCGGGCGACGCGATCCGCGCGGTCCACGGATCGGTCCGGCGGGTGCTGACGCGGGTCTCCACCGTAGTGCCACCGGCAGGCGCGGTCTCCGTGCCGTCGACCGGCGCCCGCGTGCCCAGGTCGGCCCGCAGGGCGGCAGCGGCCTGCTCGAGCCAGGGCCACTCGCTCGCGAAGTGGGCCACGTCGACCAGGAAGGGTCGGCCGTCGGCTCCTGGCCGGCCGGCCCGGGCCGCCTCGAACTGGGCCCTCTCGCGCAGCTCGGACGCCGGATGATGGCGCAGGTCGGCCGTGAGGTAGGCGTCCACGCCGCTGGCGCGCACCGCGTCGAACAACGAGTCACCGGACCCGCCGACGACCGCGACGGTGCTGACGAGTGCGTCCAGGTCTCCCGCCAGCCGTACGCCCTGCTCGGTGGCCGGCAGGGCGGCCGCCACGCGCGCGCCGAAGTCCGCCAGGCTCAGCGGCTCGACCAGCCTGCCGATGCGCCCGGTGCCGGTGTCCTGCGCAAGAGCCGCCGGCTCGAGCACGTCGAAGGCCGGCTCCTCGTAGGGGTGCGCCCGTCGGATCGCGTCCACCACCTGGGACCGCAGGCGACGCGGGGCCACCATCTCCACGCGCCCCTCGAGGACCTCCTCGATCCGGCCGACCTGCCCGATCGCCGGCGTGGAGCCGGTACCAGGGAGGAAGGTGCCGACACCCGTGGTGGTCCACGCGCAGCGGCTGTACGTGCCCAGAGCGCCGGCGCCCGCCTCGCTCATCGCGTCGATCAGCGTGGCGACCGCGTCGGCAGGGACCAGCACGACGTGCTTGTCGACGGGTTCGGCGGGCGCGGCGACGAGCGGCCTGAGGTCGGTCAGCCCGACGGCTTCCGCGAGCGCCTGGGCGACCCCACCCCTCGCGGCGTCGGCGTTCGTGTGCGCCACGTGGAGCGCGCAACCGCCGCGGATGAGGCGGTGCACCAGCGCGCCCTTGAACGAGGTGGCTGCGACACCGTGCACGGCCCGCAGCAGCAGTGGGTGGTGGGTGACCAGGAGGTCGGCCCCCCACTCGAGCGCCTCGTCGACCACGTCGGCCGTCGGGTCGACGGCGAACAGGACGCGACGTACGGGCTGGTCAGGGTCACCGCACACGGTCCCCACCGCGTCCCAGGCCTCGGCGAACGCGGGTGGGTAACGGCGCTCGAGGAGGCGGACGACGTCGGCGAGGGTGGGGGCCGCTGATGCTGGGACGGTCACGGCCGAACGCTACCCCCGCGTCGACAGCAGGCGGCCGCACATGGCGGTCGAGGTGGGCCCGGCCGGTCTCGAACCGACGACCTCCGCGGTGTAAGCGCGGCGCTCTGACCAACTGAGCTACAGGCCCGACGGCAGGAGAGCCTACCGGGACGGCGAGAGGTCGCAGCGGGGCAGCGACGAGGCAGCTCGGCAGCAGGGCAGAGGAGGAGGACTTTCCCTCCGTGGCCCGCGTCGGGTCGACGTCACAGCGCTGCGAGGGCCGCCCGGTACTCGCCGATGTCGCGCGCCTGGCCGCGGGGGTTCACCATGCTCCAGCGCACGATGCCGTCCGCGTCGATGAGGAAGCTGCCGCGCGTGGCGTGGCCCGTCTCGGCGTCGAACACCCCGTACGCCCGCGCCGCGACGCCGTGCGGCCAGAAGTCCGAGAGCAGGTCGAACCCGACTCCCTCCTGCTCGCCCCACGCACGAAGGCTGTGCATCGGGTCGCAGGAGACCCCGAGCAGGCGAACCCCGGCTGCCTCGAAGTCGTCGAGGTTGTCCCGCAGGGCACCCACCTCGAGCGTGCACAGCCCTGAGAAGGCGAAGGGGAAGAAGACCAGCGCGACGGGCATCCCCCGCAGCCCCGCAAGCGAGACCGGGGTGCCGTGGGCATCGGGCAGGTTCAGCTCCGGCGCAAGGTCACCAGGGCCGGGAACCGGTGCGTCGGTCGCGGTCACTTGCCCCGGCTGCGGGTCCCGAGCCGGGTCCCCGACCAGTCGGGGGCGATGGCGAGGGTGCTCGTGGCGTGCAGGCCGGCGGTCGTGGCCGCCTCCTCGATCTCGGCGTGACCCACATGACCGGCGCGGCCGGGCTTGCGGGTGAAGAGCCAGATGAGGCCGCCGTCGTCGAGGGCGGTCCGGACGTCCACCAGTGCGTCGGTGAGGTCACCGTCGTCCTCGCGCCACCAGAGGATGACCCCGTCGGTGACGTCGTCGAAGTCCTCGTCGACCAGCTCGGAGCCGATGATCCCCTCGAGACCGGCGCGTAGGTCGAGGTCGACGTCTCCGCCGTATCCGTACTCCTGAACCACCTGTCCGGCGGCAAAGCCCAGTCGCTCCGCCCCCGATCCGCCATGGCCGCCCTGGGGCTCCGCGGTCGATGCCACTCTCGTGTCGTCCCCTTCGTCCTGCGCAACGGCCTGCCCGCTGCTGGTGCACGCCATCTTCTGCGGCGCCCACACGGTAGCCCACAGCATCCCGCAGTGATGTGGCAAGCGCCACATCGCCCCGGCGCGCCGCGGCCGTCCGCCGTGTCGCAGGGCGAACCGCGGGTCCGCCCGTCAGGCGTCGGCGCGAGGGTTGCGCGAGGGTTGCTGCCACGTGTCGGACAGGTCACGCCGGCCCCGGTGTGACTTTCGGTGCCCGCAGGTCAGACAATGGTCCTACGACCGAGGGCGGAAGACGTGAACCGGCCATCGCCCACGGGCCGACCCGAGCATCAAGACGCAGGCACCCGACCGGGTCCTGTGCCGGTGCGGACGAGAGGTGAGGTTGCTGGTGGCTGCACGCGACACGACGGGCCCGCTCATCAACGGACTGCTGAGCCAGGTCCCGGACATCGACCCCGACGAGACCGGCGAGTGGATCGAGTCCTTCGACGGGCTGGTGGACGAGCGGGGTGGACCCCGGGCGCGCTACGTCCTGCTCAACCTGCTCAAGCGGGCACGCGAGCGCAACGTGGCAGTTCCGACGGCGTTGACCACGCCGTACGTCAACACCATCGGCGTGCACGAGGAGCCCTACTTCCCCGGTGACGAGGTCGTCGAGCGCCGCTACCGCTCCTGGCTCCGCTGGAACGCGGCAGTCATGGTCACACGCGCGCAGCGTCCGGAGATCAGCGTGGGCGGCCACATCTCGTCCTACGCGTCGGTGGCGACCCTGTACGAGGTGGGCCTCAACCACTTCTTCCGCGGCAAGGACCACCCGGGCGGCGGCGACCAGATCTACTTCCAGGGTCATGCGGCGCCCGGCGTCTACGCCCGCGCCTTCCTCGAGGGCCGGCTCACGGCCGAGCAGCTCGACGGCTTCCGCCAGGAGGTCTCAGCGCCGCAGGGTGGGCTCTCGTCCTACCCGCACCCCCGCCTCATGCCGGACTTCTGGGAGTTCCCGACCGTCTCGATGGGGCTCGGCCCCTCGTCGGCCATCTACCAGGCGTGGGTCAACCGCTACCTGCACAACCGCGGCATCAAGGACACCAGCCAGCAGAACGTCTGGGCCTTCCTCGGCGACGGCGAGATGGACGAGCCGGAGAGCCGCGGCATGCTGCAGCTCGCCGCGCAGCAGAACCTCGACAACCTGAAGTTCGTCGTCAACTGCAACCTGCAGCGCCTCGACGGCCCGGTCCGCGGCAACGGCAAGATCATCCAGGAGCTCGAGGCGTTCTTCCGGGGTGCCGGCTGGAACGTCATCAAGGTCGTCTGGGGACGTGAGTGGGACGCCCTGCTCAACGCCGACAAGGACCGTGCGCTCGTCAACCTGATGAACAACACGCCCGACGGCGACTACCAGACCTACCGCGCCGAGAACGGTGCATTCATCCGCGAGCACTTCTTCGGGCGCGACCCCCGCACCAAGCAGCTCGTCGAGAAGATGACCGACGACGAGATCTGGGCGCTCAAGCGCGGCGGCCACGACTACCGCAAGCTGTACGCCGCCTATGCGGCCGCCGTCGCCCACACCGGCCAGCCGACGGTCATCCTGGCGCACACGATCAAGGGCTACGGCCTGGGCACCAACTTCGCCGGTCGCAACTCCACGCACCAGATGAAGAAGCTCAAGATCGACGACCTCAAGACGCTGCGCGACAGCCTGCGCATCCCGATCACCGACGAGCAGATCGACGAGAACCCCTACGCCCCGCCCTACTACCACCCGGGCAACGACTCCCCCGAGCTGCAGTACATGCTCGAGCGGCGCCGTGCCCTCGGCGGGTTCGTGCCGGAGCGGCGCTCGACGTACACCCCGGTCACCCTGCCGCCGGACACCGTCTACGACGTCCTGGCCAAGGGTTCGGGCCACCAGCACGTCGCCACGACCATGGCGCTCGTCCGGCTGCTGAAGGACCTGATCAAGGACAAGGAGTTCGGCCACCGGATCGTGCCGATCATCCCCGACGAGGCACGCACGTTCGGCCTGGACTCGATCTTCCCGACGGCGAAGATCTTCAACACCCAGGGCCAGAACTACCTGGCTGTGGACCGCGAGCTCATGCTCAGCTACAAGGAGTCCGAGTCGGGTCAGATCCTGCACACGGGCATCAACGAGGCCGGCTCCGCATCCGCCTTCCAGTCCGTCGGCACCTCCTACGCCACGCAGGGCGAGGTGCTGGTGCCGTTCTACATCTTCTACTCGATGTTCGGCTTCCAGCGGACCGGCGACCAGTTCTGGGCGGCCGGGGACCAGATGACCCGCGGGTTCATCGTCGGGGCCACGGCGGGACGCACCACGCTGACAGGCGAGGGCCTGCAGCACGCGGACGGGCACTCGCCCATCCTCGCGGCCACCAACACCGCCGTGATCAGCTACGACGCCGCCTACGGGTACGAGCTGCGCCACATCGTCCGTGACGGCCTGCAGCGCATGTACGGCGACGACGGGCGCGACTCGAACGTCATGTACTACCTGACGGTCTACAACGAGCCGATGCTCCAGCCGGCCGAGCCGGAGGACGTCGACGTCGAGGGGATCCTGCGGGGCATCCACCGCATCGCCGTGGCCGAGGGCGACGGGCCGCGTGCGCAGATCCTCGCCTCAGGCGTGGGCGTGCCATGGGCACTGGAGGCCCAGCAGCTCCTCGCCGAGGACTGGGGCGTCCGCGCCGACGTCTGGTCGGTGACCAGCTGGAACGAGCTGCGTCGTGACGGGCTCGCCGCCGACGACCACAACTTCCTGCACCCCGAGGAAGAGCCGCGCACCGCGTACCTGACCGAGAAGCTGCGCGACGCCCAGGGGCCGTTCGTGGCGACGAGCGACTTCGACCACCTGGTGCCGGACCAGATCCGCCAGTGGGTGCCGGGTGAGTACGCCACGCTCGGCGCCGACGGGTTCGGCTTCTCCGACACCCGGCAGGCGGCGCGTCGTCACTTCAAGATCGACGGCCCGTCCACCGTGCTCAAGGTCCTCCAGCTCCTCGCCCGACGCGGCGAGGTGCCCCGCGAGGCCCCGATCCAGGCGATCGAGAAGTACCGCATCCACGACGTCCGGGCCGGCGCCTCGGGCGTTGCCGGCGGGGACTCCTGAGGATCGCGACCGACTGACGAACGACGGGGCCCCGCTGAGCGATCAGCGGGGCCCCGTCGTCGGACGAGGGTCGTTCACCTACCGGGGAGGCGCTGCTCCGACTGCGCGACGAGCGGCTCGAGCTCGGACCGCAGGACTCGCACGGCCTCGTGGTCCGGGTGCAGGTCGAGGGCCTGGAGGTGGTGACGAGCCTCGAGCGGGCGCTCCGCCTCGATCGCAGCCCGGACCAGATGGCGGGCGATCTCGGGCGTCTGGTCACGCACGCGCCAGTGGCCGACGCCCAGGCCCAGCGCCTCGACCGGCAGCCCGGCGTCCAGCAGCACGACGAGGCCGTCGGCGAGCGCCCGGCCTGACGGGTCTCTGTCAGCCGCCGTGGCCAGCCGGCGGAGCGCACCCTCGCGGTCGTCGACCACGGAGAGCCGGGCGAGCTCGATCAGCGGGTACCACGCACGGGGGTTCCCGGCGAGCTCCTCAGCGAGGGACCAGACAGCGAGGTCCGCCGCCTTCTGACGCTCCACATCGTCCTGGGGTGCGCTCAGCGGGTCCCCGTCCGGGCCCACCTCAGCCGCCCGCCGGCGGACGATCTCGGCCAGCGCACCGAACGCCCGGGCGTCGTTGGGGTCGTCGCCCAGCATGGCGCGGACGGCGTCCTCCTGGATGGTGTCGCGGCGTCGTACAGAGGTCGGCCGACGCAGGCCGACCTTCGACGCGGACACGGGTCGTCGGATGAGACGGCGGAGCCGCGGAAGGAATGCCATCCCATGACGATAGCCGCAGATGCGCTTGACCGTCGGCTGGAACGGGGTGCCGGGGACCTCCGACGGGGCCGGCGCCACCCCGCTGACGGCCCCGCCGCGTTGTCGTCTCCCTACAAGACGATGGGCGCTTGTCCGTGATCAGCCCCTATGCTCCTGCCATGGCTCCCCCGGTCGCCCGTGACCAGGCGCACACGCTGCGCCGCCTCCATGACGGGACAGGGCTGCTCGCCGCCGCAGCGTTGCGGCGGCTGGACGAGAACCTGCCCTGGTACCGCGCGCTGCCCGCCGAGGATCGTTCGTGGGTGGGTCTGGTGGCCCAGGCGGGCATCTCCAGCTTCATCACCTGGTTCTCGGACCCGACCACACCGCCGCACGGCGCCAGCGACATCTTCGCCGCGGCCCCGCCCGAGCTGACCCGTTCGATCTCCCTGCAGCACACGCTGCAGCTGGTCCGGCTCATCGTCGAGGTCGTCGAGGACCACAGCGACCGGCTGGCCGCCCCCGGCGGCGAGCGCGACCTGCGCGAGGCGGTGCTGCGCTACTCGCGTGAGGTCGCCTTCTCCGCGGCCGAGGTCTACGCCCGCGCCGCCGAGGTCCGAGGTGCGTGGGACGCCCGCCTGGAGGCACTCGTCGTCGACGCCCTCATCCGCGGGGATGCCGACGACTCCCTGCGCTCGCGCGTCGCGGCGCTCGGCTGGAGCGGGCACGGCACCACCCTCGTCATGGTCGGCACCACGTCCCACCCCCTGGACGAGGTGCGTGCGGCGGACCTGCGTCGCGCCACGCGCCGAGCCGCCGACGACGCCCTCGTGGGCATCCACGGCGACCGGCTCGTGGTCGTCATCGGCGGCGTGGGCGACCTGCGGGCCGCAGCGACCTCGCTCCTCCCCCGCTTCGGTCCGGGTCCCGTCGTGATCGGTCCGTCGGTCCCGACGCTCGACGAGGCCGGGCGCTCGGCCGCAGCCGCCCTGGCCGGTCTCGCCGCCGCCGCGGCCTGGCCCACGGCCCCCCGTCCTGTGCTCGCCGACGACCTGCTGCCCGAACGTGTCCTGGTGGGCGACCGCGTGGCCCGCCGGACCCTGATCGACCAGGCGTACCGGCCCCTCCTGGCCGCCGGGGGCGCGCTCCTGGACACCCTGACGGCGCACGTCGAGCACGGACGCTCCCTCGAGGCTGCGGCCCGGGTGCTGTACGTGCACCCCAACACCGTGCGCTACCGCCTGCGCAAGGTGAGCGAGGTCACCGGCTGGGACCCGTTGGACCCGCGGGAGGCCTACGTCCTGCAGACGGCACTGGCGCTGGGCCGGCTCGACGGTGTGACGCCTCCCACACCGGCCCGCGAGACCTTGTAGACATCGCACAAGGACCCTCGACGAGGTTGGTACGGGTCGTAGCCCGGCACGCATCAGGACATTCGGCACAGTGGACAGGTGCTCGCCATCGTGTGCCCCGGTCAGGGCTCCCAGTCACCCGGCTTCCTGCACCCCTGGCTGGAGCTTCCCGGCCTCGACGAGCAGCTCTCGACGCTCTCGGAGGCCGCCGGCACGGATCTGCGGACCCACGGCACGACGTCCGATGCGGACACGATCCGGGACACCGCCGTCGCGCAGCCCCTGATCGTCTCGGCCTCGCTGCTCAGCCTGCGCGCCCTCCTGGGCGGACGCGATGCGGCGCTGGTCGTGGACGTGACCGCCGGCCACTCGGTCGGTGAGTTCGCAGCCGCAGCGGTCGCCGGCGTGCTGGACGACGCCGCGGCCGTCGGGCTCGTCTCGGAGCGCGCCCGCCGGATGGCTCAGGCCGCAGCCATCGAGCCGACCGGCATGAGCGCCGTCGTCGGCGGTGACCCGGACGAGGTCCTCGCCGCGATCGAGGCGGCGGGCCTGTGGCCGGCAAACGTCAACGGCGGGGGCCAGGTCGTGGCGGCCGGGTCGCTCGACGGGCTGGCGCACCTGGCCGGCAACCCGCCGAACCGCGCCCGCGTCATCCCCCTGCAGGTCGCGGGCGCCTTCCACACCCCGTTCATGCAGCCCGCCCTGGACGCCTTCGCCCCCGTGGCCGCCGGCTGGCCGGTCCGCGACCCCCGGCTCACCCTCCTGTCGGACGCCGACGGCGCGCCGTACGAGGCCGCGCCTGACGGGTCTGCCCCGTTCGGCACCGGCCGGGACGTCGTGTCGCGCCTGGCGGCGCAGATCGTCGCGCCCGTCCGCTGGGACCTGTGCCAGGAGACGCTGGTGCGGCTCGGCGTGACCGGACTGGTCGAGCTGTGCCCTGGAGGCGTGCTCACCGGACTGGCCCGGCGTACCCTGCCGGGGGTGGAGACCGCCGCGGTCAAGACCCCTGCGGACCTGGATGTGGCGCGCGACCTGGTCGCCCGGCATGCGGGACTCGCCCCGACCACCAAGGAGACCCCGGCGTGACACGACCGACCCTCACCCAGGCGACGGGCCCAGCACACTCCCGCATCCTGGGGCTCGGCGCCGTGCGTGGCGAGAACATCGTCACCAACGACGACATCGCAGGCCCGATCGACTCCTCCGACGAGTGGATCCGCCAGCGCACGGGCATCATCACCCGGCGCCGGGCCTCGGCCGGCACCGACGTCGTCGACCTGGCGGAGGGCGCGGCACGTGCCGCCGTCGCGGACGCCGGCCTGACCGGCGCCGACATCGACGCCGTGATCATGTCCACCGTCACGTATTTCCACCAGACGCCGGCCGCTGCCGCGATCGTCGCTGACCGGATCGGTGCCACCCCCGCGGCCGCGTACGACATCTCCGCGGCCTGCGCCGGCTACTGCTACGGCGTGGCCCAGGCGGACGCCCTCGTGCGCTCGGGGAACGCCCGGCACGTCGTGGTCATCGGCGCCGAGAAGATGAGCGACTTCATCGACCCGACCGACCGGTCGATCTCGTTCCTCCTGGGCGACGGCGCGGGCGCCGTGGTGATCGGCCCGTCGGACACCCCCGGCATCGGCCCGACCATCTGGGGCTCGGACGGCTCACAGGCCCAGCTGATCCGCCAGACGCACTCGTGGAAGGAGGCGCACGACAACGGCGCCGGCTGGCCCACGCTGCGGCAGGAGGGCGCCAGCGTCTTCAAGTGGGCCGTGTGGCAGATGGCGCCCGTCGCCGAGAAGGCGATGGCGGCGGCCGGCGTGACGCCTGCCGACATCGAGGCCTTCATCCCGCACCAGGCGAACATGCGCATCATCGACCAGATGATCAAGCAGCTGAAGCTTCCCCCGTCCGTCGTCGTCGGCCGGGACATCGCCGACACGGGGAACACCTCCGCCGCCTCGATCCCGCTGGCGGCCGAGCGGCTGCTGCGTGAGGGCCAGGTCGGCAGCGGCGCCCTCGCCCTGCAGATCGGCTTCGGCGCCGGCCTCGTCTACGCCGCGCAGGTCGTGGCGCTGCCCTGAACCCGGCGGCACGCGAGACCGGCGGCGCCGGTTCTGCGGACGTCGACCTGCACCACCCGCAAGAACCGTCAGGCCCGCCCGGGCAACGACAGCACCACCACCTGAGGAGACACACGATGGCGTACACCGAGCAGGAGATCCTGACCGGCCTGGCAGAGATCGTCAGCGAGGAGACGGGCCTGCCCACGGAATCCGTCACGTCCGAGAAGTCCTTCACGGACGACCTGGACATCGACTCCCTGTCGATGATGACGATCGTCACGCTGGCGGAGGAGAAGTTCACCGTCCGGATCCCCGACGACGAGGTCAAGAACCTCGCAACCGTCGGCGACGCCGTCTCGTTCATCAACGGCGCCCAGGCCTGAGCCTGCGCTGACGCGTGGTCGGGGCCGCACCCCGGTCCCGACCATGCCGGCCCCGCACCACCCGGCCACCCCCGGCCACCCGCAGCACACGGCCACCGAGCCACCAGAGCACCCACCTGCCCCAGGAGGAACTGTGACCACCGAACGCGATGTCGTCATCACCGGACTCGGAGCGACGACTCCCCTCGGCGGCGACGTCGCGAGCACCTGGGAGGCGGCCCTCGCGGGTCGCTCCGGCGCGCGGACGCTCGACAACGACTGGGCAGCCACCTACGAGATCCCGGTGAGCTTCGCCGCGCAGATCCTCGTGCCGCCGTCCGAGGTGCTGAGCCGCCCCGAGATCAAGCGCATGGACCCCTCCGCGCAGTACGCGATGATCGCGACGCGCGAGGCCTGGGCCGACGCCGGGAGCCCCGAGGTGGCGCCGGAGCGGCTCGGCGCCGTCGTGTCGTCGGGCATCGGCGGCATCTGGACCACGCTGGACGCCTGGGACACGCTGCGCGAGAAGGGCGCTCGCCGCGTCCTGCCGATGACCGTCCCCATGCTCATGCCGAACTCCCCCGCCGCGTACGTCGAGCTCGAGATCGGCGCACAGGCCGGTGCCCACGCCCTGGTGTCCGCCTGCGCCTCAGGGGCCGAGGCCATCGGCTACGGCGTCGAGATGATCCGCTCCGGTCGCGCGGACGTGGTGGTCGCCGGCGGCACCGAGGCAGCCATCCACCCGATGCCCCTCGCCGCCTTCGCCGCCTCCCGCACGCTCTCCACCCGCAACGACGACCCGGCGGGCGCCTCACGTCCGTACGACGTCCAGCGTGACGGCTTCGTGCTCGGCGAGGGCGCCGGCATCGTGGTGCTGGAGAGCGCCGAGCACGCCGCCGCCCGTGGAGCGCGCGTCTACGCCCGGATCTCCGGCGTGGGCCTCTCGTCCGACGGCTACCACATCACCTCACCCGAGCCCGGCGGCCGGGGGCAGATCGCGGCGATGCGGTCGGCCCTGCAGGACGCGGGGATCGCCGCCTCAGACGTGGTGCACGTCAACGCCCACGCGACGTCGACGGTGGTCGGCGACCTCATCGAGGCGCGCGGTGTCCGTGACGTGCTCGGGGCCGACGCCGACCGTGTCGCCCTCTCGGCGACGAAGTCGATGACCGGCCACCTCCTGGGAGGCGCGGGAGCCCTGGAGACCATCTTCACGGTGCTCGCCCTGCACGACCGGCAGGCGCCGCCGACGATCAACGTGACCGAGCCCGACCCCGAGCTCGTGCTGGACCTGGTGCGGGACACCCCGCGCGCCCTGCCGGCGGGTCAGATCGCTGCGATCAACAACTCCTTCGGCTTCGGCGGCCACAACGTCGCCCTCGTGGTCACCAGCGCCTGAGAGGCACGCAGGCCGCTCACCCGACGCGGTGCAGCCACCTCACGGGTGCGCCGGCACCGGCGTAGCGGAAGGGCTCGAGCTCGTCGTCCCACGCCTGCCCGAGGGCGAGGTCGAGCTCACGACGCATGCGCTCGGCGTCGCCGGCGTGCTCCAGCGCGGCGCGGATCCGGTCCTCGGGCACCACGGTGCCACCGTGCACGTCGGTGGCGGCGTGGAAGATGCCCAGCTCGGGGGTGTGGCTCCAGCGGGAGCCGTCTGACCCGTGGCTGGCCTCCTCGGTGACCTCGTAGCGCAGGTGCGCCCAGCCCCGCAGCGCCGAGGTCAGGCGCGCGCCGATGCCCTGCACGCCCTGCCACGAGTACTCGGCGCGGAACATGCCGGGCGCGGCCGGCTGCTCCGTCCAGTCCATCGAGAGTCGCGACCCGAGCACGCCGCCGGCCGCCCACTCGATGTGCGGGCAGAGCGCGCGGGGTGCTGAGTGCACGAAAAGGACGCCGCGGGTGATGGCACCAGCCATGTCAGCCCTCCTGTCGGGTCGAGGTTCGTCTTCCCCAACGACCTCATCCCGTTCCGGGAGGTGAGCACGGTCTCGCGGCGTGCAGGCCCAGCATGCCTGATCATCGGCCCAGGACGCCAGGCGAACCGCCGGACGGGCCCAGGTGATCGGGCTCGGCCGGTCAGGCCAGCTGCTCCCGCATGGTCCGCATGGCCTTCTTGCGGACCGACCGCTCGAGGCGGTCGAGGTAGAGCATCCCGTCGAGGTGGTCGACCTCGTGCTGCAGGCAGCGGGCCATCAGCTCGGTGCCCTCGACGACGACCTCCTTGCCGTCGAGGTCCTCCCCGACGACCCTCGCGTACCAGGCGCGCTTGGTCGGGTACCACAGGCCCGGAACCGAGAGGCAGCCCTCGTCGCCGTCCTGGTACTCGTCCTCGGACAGCTCGACGATGCGCGGGTTCAGCACGTAGCCGAGGTCGTCGTCGATGTTCCACGAGAAGGCGCGCAGACTGACACCGATCTGGTTCGCGGCGAGCCCGGCACGGCCCTCGTGGTCGACCGTCTCGAGGAGGTCCTCGACGAGGGATCGCACGCGGTCGTCGATCTCGGTGATCGGGTCGCAGGGCGTGCGCAGGACGGGATCACCGATGACGCGGATCTCTCTCATGGCCATGGGGTCATGATCCCATGGCCGCACCCCGTGCCGGGTGCACCTCGCAGGGCGTCGGACACCGATCGGGGCCGGTCAGCGGCTCGTCATGCGCGTGCGCCCGTGGCGACGGCGCTGCTGCGTGACCGGCGCCGGCGTACCGGCCCGTCGGTCACGGAGCCAGCGGACGGCGGCGATGGCGAGCGGCAGAAGTCTCAGGAGTCGTCCCATGCGGATCACTGTCACCGAGGACCCCGCTTGTCGCCACCCGGGGGCTGGGAGCGTCGCACCGCCTCGCGGGCGCCGGACGGCCGACCTAGGCTCGTGGGTGACACCCCGGTTCCCTCAGGGCCGGACCGTCGGACAAAGGAGAGATCACCATGCGGGTCAAGGCAGCTTTCGTCCTCGGTGGAGCCGTCGGCTACGTACTCGGTACCCGGGCCGGACGTGAGCAGTTCGAGAAGATCCGCTCATCGGCCCGGACCCTGTGGGAGAACCCGCGCGTCCAGGGCACCGTCTCCGACGTCGAGCAGCGGGCCGCCGGCTTCGTCCGGGACGTGGCCCCGGAGCTCAAGGACAAGGTCAGCGGAGCGGTCCGGTCAGCGGCGAGCGCCGTGCGCCCGTCCCACGACGAGCCCGTCGACACCCTGTCCTGGGGCTCGTCGACCGCTGAGTACCCCAGCTCGAACGGCACCACGCCGACGCTCTGACCACCGCGTCGCCGCACGAGCCCTGCCCGCGAGTCCGGGCAGGGCTCGTGCTGGCGTCGGGCGCGCTGTCGGGCACACTCGTGCCGTGGACACCGCCCTGCTGCTGACCGGCGCCCTGCTGACGCTGGTGGGCGCTGCGCTCCTGACCACGGCCTTCCGGCACGGACGCGCCGGGCGCGCCGCTCAGGAGAGACGGGCCTTCGTCCTCGCGGTGGCTGCGATGGCGACCGGCTCTGCGAGCTTGGCCGTCGGGGTGATCCTGGGAAGCTGAGCCTGGCTCACACGGTCGGGCGGAGCGGCTGGGCACTGGTCATCTGTGCCGCCTGGGTGCGGAAGAGCTGCTGGAGGTCGGCGCGGAGGAGCGCCACCCGGCTCGGCTCGGCACCGTCCTCCCAGGCAGTGCGAAGGGCATCGCGCGCCGCGCGGATGTCGTCGTTCGTCACGTCGACCAGCCACCGGTCCTCGGCCATGTCACCAGGGTGCGCCCTGTCCGATTTGTCCGCATCCTGAACGGCCTGCAACCTCGACGGCGCGGTCACGGTCGTCGCACGACGGGAGCGCCTTCGCGGTCGTGGTCGACGGCCCAGCCCGCGAGGAGCCTCAGCGCGTCCTCGTCGGGCGAGGCCGGTTCGGCGGTGAAGGCGATGAGCGTGAGGTCGCCGTCGGCAGGCAGCTCCATCACGTCGAAGGACAGGTGCAGATCTCCGACGACGGGGTGGTGGAGGTGCTTGACGCCGGTGCCGTGCAGGCGCACGTCGTGAGATGCCCAGCGGGTGCGGAAGGCCTCGCTACGTGTGCACAGCTCGCCGACGAGGTCGGTCAGCTCCCTGTCGTACGGGTCACGACCGGCCTGGGTGCGCAGCGACGCGACGGCGTCGTCGGCGGCTCGCTCCCAGTGGAGCCAGAAGTCGCGGGCACGGGGGTCGAGGAAGGTGAAGCGCGCGTGGTTGGCGGGCCGGTCGGGGTCGGCGAGGACGGGCGCGAAGAGCGCCCTGCCGAGCGCGTTGGCGGCCATCAGGTCCAGGCGCGGGCCGTTGACGATGGCGGGGACGTCGGTCATCCCGTCGAGGACGCGCTGCAGGCTCGGGCGGAGCTGGCGCGTCGACGGGCGCCGACGCGTCCGCGCCGCAGGGCCGGCGGAGCGGGCGAGGTCGGCCAGGTGCAAGCGCTCCGCCTCGTCGAGCTCGAGTGCGCGCGCCAGTGCGTCCAGGACGCTGTCGGACACCCCGCTCAGGTCGCCGCGCTCGAGGCGGGCGTAGTACTCGACGCTGACGCCGGCGAGATCTGCGACCTCGCCGCGGCGCAGACCGGGCACCCGGCGGTTGCGGCCGGTGCCCGACAGGCCGACCTGCTCGGGGGTGAGCTTCGCGCGCCGGGAGGTGAGGAAGGCCTTGACCTCGCCACGAGTGTCCATCCCCTCACGCTAGGCGGAGGGCGCGCGTCGAGGGACACCCTGCTGGTACACGTCTGGGCGGTGACTTCCTCATGCCCGGGAGGCGGCGTTGCATGGACGTTGCCGCCCGCACGTGGTGGCGCCGGCAACGGTGAGCACGCAGACGAAGGACAGGCGATGAACGAGAAGCAGGTGTGGCTGGCCACCGGGGCGAGCCGGGGCATGGGCGTGGACATCGCGCGGGCGGCGCTGGCGGCAGGTCACGCCGTCGTGGCCACGGGACGCGATCCGGGCAGGGTGTCTCAGGTGCTCGGGGAGCACGAGACCCTGCTGCCTCTCAGGCTGGACGTCACCGACCCGGCGAGCGCGCAGGCGGCGGTCGAGGCGGCCGTAGCCCGGTTCGGACGGATCGACGTGCTGGTCAACAACGCGGCGAACTTCTACGCCGGGTTCTTCGAGGAGATCACCCCCGACGACTTCCGTGCCCAGCTCGAGACCAACCTCTTCGGCCCGGTGAACGTCACCCGAGCCGTGCTGCCGGTGATGCGTGCCCA
Organism: Actinotalea sp.; assembly: GCA_036504175.1. Taxonomy (GTDB): domain Bacteria; phylum Actinomycetota; class Actinomycetes; order Actinomycetales; family Cellulomonadaceae; genus Actinotalea. The sequence goes on from DASXVR010000190.1 coordinate 18,173, forward strand.
GCGGTCGGGGCTCGTCCTGACGATCTCCTCGACCGCGGGGATCACCGGCGGGGCCTTCGTCTCGGCATACGCGGCGTCGAAGTTCGGCGTCGAGGGCTGGATCGAGTCGCTCGCGCCCGAGATCGCCCCCTTCGGGGTCCGCACGATGCTCGTCGAGCCCGGCTTCTTCCGCACCGACCTGCTCACCCCGGAGTCGACGACCTACGCCGAGCCGGCCATCGAGGACTACGCCGAGCGCACCCGCGAGACCGTCACGGCCTGGACCGGCATGAACGGCCGGCAGTCAGGCGACCCGGCCAAGCTCGCAGCCGCACTCGTCGGGCTCGCTGCGCTCGAGGAGCCGCCGCTGCGCTTCGCCGCCGGCGCGGACGCCGTCGCGACGTTCGAGCAGAAGGCCCAGGAGCTGCTCGACCAGGCCGACGCGTATCGCGACCTGTCGTCCTCGCTCGCCCATGAGCTCGGTGCGTGACGAGGTGCTGTCCGCCGGACGCCGGACGTCGCCCGGTCAGAGGCTCCCGGCTGCACCCTCGTCGCGGCGGGATGCCTGGACCTCGTCGATCCGGCCGCGCAGGAAGGCGCGCTCGACCTCGTTGTCCGTGAGCTGAAGCGCCTCCTCGAACGCCGCGGTGGCGTCGTCGGGGCGTCCCAGCCTGCGGAGGAAGTCCGCCCGTGCGGCGCTGAGGTAGGGGTAGGTCGCGAGCCGAGGCTCGTCGAGCAGGGGGTCCAGAGCAGCCAGGCCCGCGGCCGGCCCGTCGCGCATGCCGAGAGCGACCGCGCGGTTGAGCTCCACGACGGGTGACGGCCACAGGGTGCGCAGGACGTCGTACAGCGCGACCACCTCGCCCCAGTCCGTCGCCTCCCAGCTGGGTGCCTCGGCGTGGACAGCTGCGAGCGCTGCCTGGACCGCGTAGCGGCCGGGAGGCCGTCGTCCGAGTGCGCCGACGAGGAGCCCGACACCCTCGGTGATCTGGCCGCGGTCCCAGCGGCCGCGGTCCTGGTCGGCGAGCAGCACCAGCCCGCCGGAGTCCGACACCCGGCTCCCGCGCCGGGCGCCGGTCAGGAGCATGAGCGCCAGCAGGGCGGTCGCCTCGCTCTCCTGCGGCAGCAGGTCGTGGAGCAGGCGCCCGAGCCGCAGTGCGCTGTCGACAAGGTCGTCACGGACCAGCGCAGGGCCGAGCGGCGCGGTGTGCCCGGTCGTGAACACCAGGTGGAGCACGTCGAGCACGGCATCGAGCCGGACAGGGAGCTCATCCGCGGACGGCACCCGGTACGGGATGCGCGCCGTGGCGATCTTGCGTTTGGCGCGGGTGATCCGGGCGGCCATCGTCGACTCCTGCACGAGGAAGACCCGCGCCACCTCACCCGTCGACAGTCCGCACAGCAACCGGAGGGTGAGTGCCACCTGCGCCTCCCGCGAGAGCGCCGGGTGACAGCAGGTGAAGATGAGCCGCAGCCGGTCGTCGGCAACGGCGGGCGCTGGGTCGCGGTCGTCGTCCGGCACGGGGAGGACGTCGTCCATCACCAGCTGCGGGAGCTTCCGGCGCAGCACTGCCTCCCGACGCAGCAGGTCCCTGGCCCGGTTGCGGGCGACGGTGGTGAGCCAGGCTCCCGGACGGTCGGGGATGCCCGCCTCGGACCACGTCGTCAGGGCCTGGGCGAAGGCGTCCTGGGTGCACTCCTCCGCGAGGTCCAGGTCGCGGGTGAGGCGCACCGTCGCAGTGAGCACGGAGGCCCACTCGCGACGGTGCGCCTCGGCGAGGGCGACGACGACGTCGTCCGACAACCCGCTCACCGGGTCAGGACATCGAGGTGCTGAGGTCGACCACGGGCCAGACCTCGACAGCGCCGTGCGACGTCGTCAGCTCGGGGAGACGCCCCGCCAGGTCGATGGCCTCGTCCAGGTCCGCTGCCTGGAGGAGGTAGAAGCCCCCGAGCACCTCCTTGGTCTCCAGGAAGGGGCCGTCGGTCACCGTCACACCGCCGTCAGGGCCCCGGCGCAAGGTCGTCGCGGTCGAGCTCGCCTCGAGCTGCTCGCCGCCGACGACCCTGACGCCGGCCGCTGCGGCGAATGCCCGGTGCCCCGCGTGGTTCGTCTCCTGCTCGTCGGGTGTGCGGGCGTCCCACTGCTGCTCGTCGCCGTAGATGAGAACCAGGTACTTGGCCATGCTGCACATCCTCTTCGTGAAGGGCACCTCGTGTGCCCGCTCCCTGGTACGACGAGCGGGCTCGACCCGGATCGACAGCCCCACCCTGGCATCCCGGGCCGACGCCGGACTGGTCAGGATCGAAGAAGCGTCGGGCAGGCCTGGCCACGTAACGTCGTTCACAGGGCCCGGGTCTCGCCTGGGACGGAAGAGGAGCTGGACGATGGCACAGGACGGCTGGACCGACGAGGAGCGCGCCGCCATGAAGCAGCGCGCGGCTGAGTTGCGCGCCGAGGGAAAGAAGGGCGCGAAGAAGGCGGACGACCTCCAGGCGCTGCTCGACAAGATCGCCGAGATGGCTCCGGCGGATCGCACGCTCGCCGAGCGGGTCCATGCCACCGTCACGGCGCACGCCCCAGGGCTGTCGCCCAAGACCTGGTACGGCATGCCCGCCTACGTGAACGAGGCCGGCAAGGTGGTCGTCTTCTTCCAGGACGCGGGCAAGTTCAAGTACCGCTACGCAACCCTGGGGTTCCAGGAGGACGCCCACCTCGACGACGGCGACATGTGGCCCCTGTCGTACGCGCTCCTCGCCTGGACGCCCGAGGTGGAGAAGAAGGTCATCCAGCTGGTCACCGCCGCGATCGGCTAGGCGTCACCCTGCGAGCCGCCCGCGCGGTGGTCGGTGCGGGCGACTCTCCCTCATGAGCGAGCGTCAAGCATCAGCCGAAACACCCGTCAAGCATCAGCCGAGCCCAAAACGTCCAGCATCAGCCGATAGCACTACATCAGGGGCGGTGGGCCAGGTGGGGCTTGAACCCACGACCGACGGATTATGAGTCCGCTGCTCTGACCGGCTGAGCTACTGGCCCCGTGACCGGCGACGGTACCAGGCCACCCGTGACCTGCGGCGACGCCCCGCGCCACTCTCCCCGACGCTGGCCTTGACCCAGGTCAGCAGGCATCCGCGACGTCGCCCGAGTTGGCTGTCGCGAACGCCGGGTCGACGCCCGGTTCGAGGATGCGGATGAGGATGACGCCTTCCGGGGTACCGGCTGGTCGCAGGCCACCCGAGTCGCCCTGGGTCTCGAAGGCGAGAGTCCCCGCTGCGTCCTGCACCCACCAGACCCGGGAGGTGGCGCCCTCGTACGGACCCAGGAGGTCCGGGTAGGCCGCCTGCAGGTCGGTCAGCGGCGACCCGATGTGGACCCCCGTCGCCGTCGCAGGGCTGGACCCCATCACGTCGACCCGGCTCACCGACGAGTCGTCGGCCGCGAGCCGGAAGGGCGCGGCGGGCTCGGCCAGGTAGTTGAGGTCGTCCGGGTAGCCGGATGCCGACCAGCGGCCGGACGGGTCCGAACCGGGGCACGCCCCGGGGACCCAGGCGATCATGCCCGCACCCGGGTTGCCCGCCGGCGGTGACCCGACCAGCAAGGGTCCGAGCCCGGACGTCGAGATGACGAGATCACCGAGCGCGGGGTGGGCGTCGAGGGTCACGCCCGGAGCTGTCGACGGCGACGGGGTGGGTGTGGCAGTGACGCTGGGCGCCGTTGTGACCACGTCGGTCGCAGCGGGCGTCGAGGCAGGGGGCGCGGCGCCGCCCTGGCCCCCGCAGCCACTGAGCGCGAGCACCGTTCCGAGCGCGAGCACTGACCTGGTCAACCGCTGTCCCGGCGTCATGACTCCCCCAGCCGACAACTCCAGCATGCCACCGCCGGCGCCCCCCGGCGGGGGCCCTGGAGCCCTGCGGTTCGCGCGCCGCGGCCGGGTTAGGTTGACCCTGTGGCCCTCTTCCGTCGTTCCCCAGGTCTGCCGGCCGACGTGCGCGCACGCCTGACTCTGATTCCCGGCGAGGCGCTCCTCGCCTCCGCCGAGCTCGTGGACGGCTGGGCCGTCGCAGGCACGGCGACGCTGCACGTCCTCAGGAACGACGGGCCGGTGCCCGTGTCGCACGCCTGGAGCGACGTCGACGGTGCCGGGCTCAACCCGGAGACGGCGGAGCTGACGATCAGGTGGGTCGACGGCAGCAGCCCGACGGTCCTGCACCTGGCGGACGACACGGCCACGGCGTTCCCACGGGCACTGCACGAGCGTGTCCAGAACTCCGTTGTGCACAGCGAGAAGGTCGACCTGAGCGGCGGCGGCGTCGTGCGGGTGGTCCTGCGCCGCGGGGCTGACGACGCCCTGTTCACGCAGGTGATCGGGATCGGCGACGTCGACCTGGCCGACCCTGTGACGGCTGCGGCTGTGGACGCTGCCGAGGCCCGGGTGCGCGATGCGGCCGGCCTGCGCTGACGCCGGCGACCGCCCCTCGGGGTCGCCCGTGGCGGGGGGCGTTCGGCGTGCGCAGGCACCTCCGGGCATCGGGTAGCATTGCGAACCGCGATCCCGCGTAGCTCAATTGGCAGAGCATCCGACTGTTAATCGGACGGTTACTGGTTCGAGTCCAGTCGCGGGAGCAGCAGAAGAGGGTCTGACCAGGGTAAACGCTCCGGGCAGACCCTCTTCATCTGCGCCAGCGAGGCGGTCACTCCCTGACAGGCCCCTCGGTCGTGTGCTCAGAGCAAGGTGTGCGCCTTCGCACGCTCGCCTACGTCAAGGACCCTCCGCTCACCGAGGTCAAGCCGGACCTCGTGCGACCGACGAGCGAACCCCGGAGGCCTGGAAGGGAGCGAAGAGCCCCCTTTGAAGCCCGGTTCGAGTGCCACTCAGGACACGGTGCTCTCACAGGTCACCGGACTGCAGCAGGATCCCGTGTCACCTACGCGTCTTGTCGGATTGATCATGCTCCGCGTCGGGCATGCCGTTCGGCCTGACAAACTAGGTCACTAGCACGTGACCTGACCAGCCTTGGATGGGGGCGATACCGCCAGTGACTGTCGTCACGCTGGTTCGGCACGGCCGAACCGCCTGGACCGCCTCGACCCGTTACGCCGGTGACACCGACATACCTCTCGACGACGTCGGCCTCGAGCAGGCGACTTCCCTCGGCGCGTGGGCCGCCGGCCAGGGCCTTACTTCCCTCGTCTGTTCGGATCTTGGTCGGGCTCAGACCACCGCAGCCGCAGTGAGCGCGACAACGGGCCTACGACCTGTTCGGGACAGTCGCCTGCGCGAACCTCACTATGGGATCGCCGAAGGTCGTTCGATCGAGGAGCTCCGCTCGACGGAGCCGGCAGCGGTAGCCCTGTATGACGCCGATCCCGTCTCGAACCCGTGGCCGGGGGCGGAGCTGCCGACGGCGGTGGCCACCCGCGGCTTGGCCGCGGTTCTCGATGTGGTCGCCAGCGACCCCGAGGGCTCTCCGCTCGTGGTCGCTCACAGCTCGCTCCTGCGGCTGACGCTGTGCTTGGCGCTCGGCATCCCTCTACGGGACTACCGCCGGGCGATGCCGCGACTCGATCCCGTCACGCTCACGCAGGTCCTTGTCCGCCCCGATGCGTCGTTCGGGATCCTGACCTACAACGCCCCACTCCCCGGAGCGCAGTCCTAGGTAAGCCGGGCCCCGATGTCGACGGCGCCGATGCATCCGGGCCTCCGCGCGAGCGTGCGCAGCTCGTTCAGACCTGCCTCGCCAGCCGTGGCTGGAAGACTCGGACGTTCCAGTACCACCCCAGTGCGCCGCAGGCAGCGACGAGGACGAACAGCGCGGTGAACCCGAGGATCTCCAGCACGGGCGCCAGAGCCAGCACCACGACCGACGACACGAGCATGGAGATGGAGAAGAGGACTCCCACGTACAACGGGGCCTTCCCCTTCGGACTCACGTCGCCCAGCATCAGCATCGTGGTCTGCATGTACGCCGCGTTCCCCAGGTTCGCCAGCACCCACGCGACGACGAGGACCGGGAACGAATGGGCCACGAGTCCGACGAGCCCCGCTGCCGTCACGGCGACCGCCGCTACCGGGGACAGCCTGACCGGCCCTCCGCGGTCGATCAGGAACCCAAGCACCAGGCTCACCGCGACGCCTGTGAAGATCGCCAGGCCGGCGAGCAGAGAGACCTGCCCCTCCGAGGCGGACAGATCGCGGATGGCGTGCAGCGTGTAGAAGGGGATCAGTGAGTTCGCTATCACGATGGCCACACAGGACCCCACCATCGCGCGGAACACCGGGTCCGCCACGAGTGTCACGGGGATGGCCTTGAGGTACGCGGCGACCCGGAGTGGGTGCGGTGGCTCGACGTCCTCGCGCTCGTCCATCAACCAGAAGCCGGCCGCATTGGCGAACAGGAAGAGCAGGCCGACACCGAACAGGACCATGAAGTCCTGCGGGTAGGGGACGTGCTCGATGACGACGGGGATCAACGCGGCCATGCCGAGGGAGATGACGCTGCCGATCGCGATCCCCACCCCGCGCATCCCCGCGCGCCTGTTCGGCGGCAGCAGCTTCAGCATCAGCGGGACGTTGAACACGGTCCCGGAACCGGCCATGAGGCTGAAGATCGTCCACGCCCCCAGGAACACCCACGTCATGGCCCGTGGGTTGCCCGCGAGCAGAGGCATGGCGACGACGAAGGCCAGGAACATGGCCCGCTGAGCGAACAAGATCCAGGCGAAGGCTCTCCCCATCCGCCGCACGCGGGAGCAGATGGACCCGAAGACCGGCTGGGACACGAACATGCCCACCGGCACGATGGCCGTCGCGATTGCGAACTGGATGGTGGACGCACGGAGGTGCTCGAAGAGCAGCGGAACAACCGCGGTCATCGAGATCAGGGCTGTCGACGGCTGGAAGGTGACGCCGTCCAGGAAGAACAGCAGGACGTTGCGCCGGACGGTCCGCGGAGCACCGTAGGCGGCGTCGACTGCGGCCTGCGTCATGGGTCTCCTCAAAGATCGAGCGGTGGCGCGACCGCGCCGTTCGGTGCCTTCCCGGCCGGACGCAGTGCGGCCGGGTCCGCGACGAGATCGCGACGCGAGCTGCCGTTGCGGGCGCGCCCGCCGGCGGGCGCGAACGGCTCCGAGCCGTTCGCGCCCGGTGCGGCGAGCCCGTGCCGCGCCTAGGTCAGGATGCGGCGGGCGTTGCCGTGGTAGACGGCCTCGAGCACGTGCGTCGGAAGGTCGGCGCCGGAGACGGTCCAGCGGCCCTGCGGCGGGATCTCCGCACCCGGGGAGTAGTCGAAGGACTCGTCCTGGGTCTCCAGGAACCGGAAGTGGTTCCGGTACGCCTCAGCCGAGATCGGGTAGATGTCGGTGCCGAACAGCACGCGATCGGGGAACCGCTCCACCATCGTCGCGAACCGTCGCGGCTGGCGGCCGAGCTCCGCCATGCGACCCGCGATGTCGACGTTGAAGTTCGGAGCCTTCGCGAGGAGCGCCTCGACCCAGTCGAGGTCCTCGGCGACGCAGCCGACGTGGGCACCGATGTAGGTCGTCCCCGGGGTCGCGACAACGAGGTTCGCAAGGCCCTCCACGATCCGGTCGAACGTCGGGAACTTCGTCGTGTCCCCGAACCACCAGTCCCGGCTGTGCATGAGCTCGTCGAGCCGCTCGTTGTGCACGTCGAGCGGGTCGAAGAACGCCTTCGGGTCGGACACGTGGATGAGGATCGGCAGCCCCAGCTCGCCGGCGCGCGTCAGGATCCGGATGACCCGCGGGTCGTCGGGCAGGATCTTCGACCCGTCGGCGTCCTGGACCCACAGGCCCAGGTTCTTCCAGACCTTGATGCCGCGGGCGCCGCGGGCCGCGCTGTCCTCGAGCTGCGCGATGAGCGTCTGCTCCCCGTCGGGCTCGGCGAGCCGGTCCCAGTCCACGTGGCAGAAGGTCACGAACCGGCCGGGGTAGGCGCGGTCGTACCGCTCGACGTTCGCGGTGACCTCCTCGCCCCAGCGCCCGTCGAGGTTGACGATGGTCCGGACGTCGACCTGGTCCATCATCGCGACGAGCGCCGCGGGGTCCTTGATGAGCCAGTCGCCGTCGTCGCTCAGCCAGCGCCCGAGGTGGTTGTGGATGTCGATGGCCGGGAACGCCGGGCGGTCGACCGTCGTGACCGTGCCGGCCATCTTGCTGCGAGGCTTCCACTCGCGGAGCGGCAGGTTCTGGACGGCGTCCCAGTCGACTTCAGGGGTAGACATTCTGCGTCTCTCAATCACTCGAAATCTGACGATGCGGAACCGGGGCGTCAGCCCTTGATGCCGCTGGAGGCAATCCCCTCGAGCATGTTCTTCTGGAACATGACGAACAGGACGATCATCGGGATGCTCGCGAGGAACGAGCCGGCCATCAGCACGGGGAAGTTCGTCAGGAACTGCCCCTGGAGCGTGGACAGCCCCGCGGACAGGGTCATCTTCTCGGGGTCGTTGTTGACCACGAGGGGCCAGAGCAGGTCGTTCCACGACCAGATCGCGGTGAGGATCCCGAGTGCGAGCATCCCGTTCCTGGCGAGGGGCAGCATGACCTTCCACCAGACCTGGAACGGGTTGCAGCCGTCCAGCCTCGCGGCCGAATCGAGATCAGCCGGCAGCTGCATGAAGAACTGCCGCAGGAGGAACGTCCCGAACGCGCTGAAGATCCCCGGCAGGGCGAGTGCCGTCACCGTGTTCAGCAGGCCGAAGCGCTGCATGAGCTGGAACTGCGAGAGCAGGAACAGCTGCGACGGGATCATGAGCACGGACAGGAAGGCGATGAAGATGACGTTCCGGCCGGGGAACTCCAGGCGCGCGAAGGCGTACCCGGCCGCCGAGCAGAAGAACACCTGGCCGATGGTCCGCGCCAGGGTCATGAGGACCGTGTTGAGGAACTGGGCACCGAACGGCAGCGTGACGAACACGTCCGCGTAGTTCTTCCAGACCGGGCTCGACGGGAAGATCGTCGGAGGAACGGAGATCGACTCGGCGTAGGTCTTGAGGGAGGTCGAGACCTCCCAGAAGAACGGCAGGATCATCAGCAGCGAGCCGACGATCAGCACGACGTGGATCACGAGGTGCGAACGCCTCGGCTTGACGGCGCTCGTCGCCAGGACGCGGTCACTCATAGTGCACCCACCGCTTCTGCACGCGGAACTGCAGAGCCGTGATCAGGAGGATCAGGGCGAGCAGGACGAAGGCGATCGCGGCGGCGTAGCCCCCGTCCCCCTGCAGGATCCCCTTCGCGTAGAACAGGTAGACGACCGTCTCCGAGTCCCGGATCGCCGGGCTTGCCCTGCCGACCATCAGGTAGACGAGGTCGAAGGCCTGCAGCGCGTTGATCACCGTGATCACGGTGACGAAGAACGTCGTCGGCGTCAGCAGCGGCATCGTGATCCCGAAGAACTGCCGCCACGGGCCCGCGCCGTCGATGGACGCGGCCTCGTAGAACTCACCCGGGATGGACTGCATCCCTGCGAGGAAGAGCACCATGTTGTAACCGAGCGAGCTCCAGATGGAGACGACACCGACCGCGTAGATCGCCGTCGCCGGGTCCGACAGCCAGTGCGGGCCGTCGATCCCGAACACCGCGAGGAACTGGTTGAGGATGCCGGTGTCACCGTTGTAGATCAGCTTCCAGACCAGGGCGATGGCCGCTGGCATGGTGACGACCGGCAGGAAGTAGATCGCCCGGTAGACGCCCACACCTCGCAGCCCCTTGGTGTTGAGCAGGGCCGCGAGCCCGATCGACAGCGGGATGCCCAGCAGGGTCATCACCGAGAAGATCGTGGTGTTCCACAGCGACCGGAGCAGCTCCGGGTCATGGAAGACCTGGGTGTAGTTGTCCAGGCCCGTCCACTCGTGGCCGCCGAAGGTGCCCCACTTCGTGAACGAGAAGTAGAACGTCTGGATGGCCGGCCAGATCGAGAAGACGGTCAGACCGATCGCCGTCGGCAGGATCAAGGAGTAGGCCCAGTACCTGTCGCCGTGACGCAGCGAGCGCCTCTTGGTGCCGGACCGGGGCAGCGGCGTCGACCGCCGCTGCCCCTGCTCGACCGGCGGCACGAGCTGTGAGGTCACCTGTCGAGCCCCCGGTCACTTCTCTGCGGCGAGGGCGTCGTTCATGATCTTCGCCGCGTTCTTGGCCGCCTGCTCAGCGGTCAGCTCGCCGCTCCACGCCTTGTTGAACTCCAGCTCGATCGGGTCCTGCCACGCGGCCGAGTTCATCGAGGACGGGTACTGCGTCGAGTTCTCGAGCGCGTCGACGAAGACCTGGAGCTTGAACTCTGGGAACGCCTTCACCCAGCCGTCCGCGGTCCCCTTATAGGCAGGGATCACGATGCCGGCGTCGGCCTGGGCGGTCTCGGCCTCCTTGCTGCCGAGGTACTGCAGGAACTCCCACGCCGCGTCGGGGTGCTCCGACTTCGCGGACATCACGTTGCCCAGGCCGTTGCTGACACCGCCCGGCTTGTCGAGCTTCGGCATCGGGGCGACGTTCGCGTTCTCCGCGGCGTACGGGATCTCCTTGAACTCGGCAGCCGCCCACGAGCCCTCGAAGATCATCGCGGCCTTGCCGGACGTGAACCACGTGTCGGCGTCGGTGTCCGTCATCTGCTGCAGCGTCGGCGACACCTTGTACTTGTTGACGAGGTCGACCCACAGCTGGACGCCCTTGATGGCCTCGGGGGTGTCGTACCCGGAGGACTTCTTGTCGTCCGAGATCACCTGGCCACCGGTCTGCGGGATCGTCGAGTAGTAGCTCTGCTGCGGTGCGGACTGGGCGACGATGCCGTACTGACCCTTGGCGGGGTCGGTCAGCTTCTGCGCCGCCGCGACCATGTCGTCCCAGGTCCAGTCACCGGTCGGCTCGGGGATGCCGGCTTCGGCGAAGAGCGTCTTGTTGTACCAGAGGCCGATCGAGTCGATGTCCTTCGGGATGCCGTAGACGTCGCCGTCGAACGTGTAGGCCTCCGTCTGGATGTCGACGTAGTTCGACATGTCGATGTCGGAGCCGTCGAGCTTGTCCGACAGGTTCGCGAGGACGCCGCCGCTGGCGTAGGTCGCGAAGTTCGACTCGTTCATCCAGAAGACGTCGGGCGCCGCACCGCCGGTCGCCGCTGTCTTGAGCTTCGTCCAGTACTGGTCCCACGGCGTGACCTGCACCTTGACGGTGATGTCCGGGTGCGCCTCGTGGAAGGTGTCGGCGATCTGCTGCATCACCTTGGCCTGGGTGTCGTCCCAGACTCCGTAGCTGATGGTGACGGGCGAGCCGGAGGCGTCGCCTCCGCCGCCCCCGGACGAGCCGGAGCAGCCGGCGAGCGTCATCGCGACCGCGAGGCCTGCCGCGACGACGAGGGCGCTTCGCGTGGTCGTGCTGTACGTGCGAGTCACGATCTTCTCCTTGGGGGTCTAGCCGAGAGTGTGCAGGGCGGGGATGAGGCGTCGTGCGTTGTCCCCGATGACCCCGGCAGCGAGGTGGGGTGACAGGTCGAGCGCCGAGATGCGCCACCGGCCGTTGCCCGGCGGCTCCTCGGCGTCGTAGGGGAAGTGCTCGTCGGCCGTCTCGAGGAACCGGAAGTAGATCTCGTAGTCCTCTGCCGTGGGCGGCGAGACGTCGGTCCCCAGGACGACCCGTTCGGGGTGGTCCTCGATGAGCCGCTTGGTGCGGCGCGGCTGGCGGCCCAGCTCGGCGATGCGGGCGGCGATGTCGACGTTGAAGTTCGGGTAGGTCCTGAGCATCCGGTCGACCCAGTCGAGGTCCTCGGCGTAGCAGCCCACATGGGCGGCGACGAACGTGACCCGTGGGTTCGCCCCCACCGCGGCCTCGAGCGCGTCGAGCAGCCGGGAGAGCGGCGGGAACTGCGGACCCATGAACTGCCAGTCGGGGTGGCGGAGCAGCTCCTCGAGCCGCTCGTTGTGCCGGTCCAGCGGCTGGAAGAACGCCGCCGGGTCCGCGGTGTGGATGCAGACGGGAAGGCCGGCTTCGGCGAGTGCCGCCCACATCGGCTCCAGGCGGGCGTCGTCGAGGAAGATCAGGTCGTCCTTCTCGTCGCGCAGCCGCAGGCCGATGTCCTTCCAGAGCTTGAGGCCGCCCGCGCCGCGCGCCGCGGAGTCGGCGACCGAGGCGGCGACCCGCTCGGGCCAGCCCTTCTCGGCCGTCTCGTCCCAGTCGACCCGGGCGTAGCTCACGAACCGGCCGGGGTGCGCGCGGTCGTAGCGGTCGAGGTTGGACTCGAGCTCGTCGCGCCAGCTCCCGTCGAGGTTGACGACCGTGGCGACGTTGCACTCGTCCATGAGGGCCACGAGCGCTGGGACGTCCTTCACGCGCCAGTCGTCGTCGCTCCAGCGCCCCGTGCGCAGGTGCGCGTGCCAGCGTCCGAGGTGGTTGTGCGCATCCACTGCAGGCGTCGATGCGCGCGGCACGGGGTGCGACTCCAGCGTCACCGTCGGGCGCGGCGCGAAGTCGCGCAGCGCGAGCCGGTCGAGCTCGTCGAGATTCATCGGGCGGTACCTCCTCGGACCTGTGTGGTGCGACACCGGCGCACGGGACGTGGGCGCCGGGGCGCCGTCGTCACGGACGCAGCTGCGTCGTGTCTCGCCCCGCGGTGGAGCGGACGGCCGTGAGCAGGCGCTCGCGCGCCGGCCGTCCGAGAGAAGTCCCGGCCAGGCGCGCCGCGTAGAGCGCGGCGCCCACGGCCGGCGGGTAGAGCGGTTCGCGGAGCTCGTAGACGCGCGTCGCGCCCGCGAGGGCTCTCGCGAACTCCTCACGCACCCGGGGCGCCGTGAAGACGCCGCCGGAGTACGAGACGGGCACCTGCTCGCCCTCGGCGTACCCGAGCCGGGCCGCAGCGGTCTCCACCAGCACGGCGAGCTCACCGGCCGCGTCCGCGAGGATCTGCGCGGCGGTGACGTCGCCTTGCTCAGCGGCCTCCGCCACCACGCGTGACATCGCGGCGACCTTGCCGCGGTCCCCACCCCAGTCGCCGAGGATGATCCCGATGACGTCGAGGTCCTCGGCAGCTCCGACGTGGGCGCGCACGGCGCCGTGGAGCGGACCGGGCGTGAGGCGCCCGTCGCTCATCCGCCCGAAGGCCTGCAGGCCGCGCACCGCGATCCAGTAGCCCGAGCCCTCGTCGCCGAAGAGCTCGCTCCAGCCGCCGACCCGCACCTGACGGTCACGGTGCTCGCCATAGCAGATCGATCCTGTCCCGGCGACGACGTTGATGCCGTCCTCCGCGCCGAGCGACCCGGCCCAGCCGGCGACCATGTCGTTGCCGCAGGCGTACCGGTCGTGACCGAGCGCCGCACGCGGCGCCGCGTCCAGGTCTGCGGTGCTGCGGCTCGACTCGCCATAGGCAGGCAGTGCGACGAAGGCGTGGCCGATGTCGTCCGCTCCGATGCCGGCTTTGGTGCACACCTCACGGACGCCGTCGGTCAGCACCTCGCCCAGCGCCCGCATGCCGTCCGCGCTGCCGAGGTAGTAGGTGCTCGTCGCCTGAACCTCGGCGGCGACACGGCCGTCGTCCGTGACCAGGCAGAACGCCGTCTTCGTGCCACCGCCGTCCACGCCGAGGAACGTCGTCATCGACGGGCCTCGAAGGGATGCACCGTCACGCCCTTCACCACACGGTTGACCTGGCCGTCCGGCGAGGGGGTGTCGGGGGTGAGCCCGAGCCCGAGGGACGCGGACATCGCGAGGAGCTGAGCGACGAGCACGAAGACCAGCCCGGCAAGGGCGTCGGGGTCGTTCGAGAGGTCCGGCACGGCCCACGGCCCGTCCGGCTCGAGCAGCTCGCTCGGGCTCGCCCCGACGACGACGACGTTCTCGTTGCCCATCTGAGCCCGGAGCTCTACGACGATGTCCTCGTCGTAGAGGCGGACGTACGGATCGTTCGACAGGTACACGATCGCCAGTGTGCGGTCGTTGACGACCGACTTCGGACCGTGCCGGAACCCGAGCGAGGAGTCGGAGTAGCTCACGACCGCTCCGGCGGTGAGCTCGAGCACCTTGAGCGCGGACTCACGCGCGAGGGCGGCTAGCGATCCGCTGCCGAGGTACACGACGCGGTCGTACCCGCGCGCGGCGAGCTTCGCCACGTCGTCGGGGGTCCGCCGGAGCAGCGCGGCACCGGCCTCGGCCAGGCGCTCCGCGACGCCGGAGTCGAGCCCGCTCGGCACGAGCGCGAGCCACGTCGCCAGCACCATCGACGTGAAGCTCGACGTCATGGCGAAGCCCTCGTCGTGCGACTCCGGCGGCATGAGCAGCACGAGCGAGCGCTCCGAGCCCGAGTGGGTCCGCGCGAGGTGGCCCTCGGCGTTGCACGTGACGATGAGGTGGTACACCGACGACAGGCAGTGGTCGGCGAGCTCCGTGGCAGCGACGCTCTCGGGGCTGTCGCCCGAGCGCGCGAACGACACCAGCAGCGTGGGGACGTCCTCGACGAACGCCTCGCGCGGGTTGGTGACGATGGCCGTCGTGGCGACCGCGTCGATCGTCCGGGACAGCGCGCGGGCGAGCGCCGGGGCGAGCAGCTCTCCGGCGAATGCGGACGTGCCGGCACCGGTCAGGACGATCCGCAGGTCCTTGCGGGAGAGCAGTGGCTCGAGGAAGCCGCGAACATAGTCGCGCCGGTCCGCCAGGTCCGCCGCGAGCCGGCGCCAGACGGCGGGTTGCTGCTGGATCTCGCGGCCGGTCGCGCCCGCGCGCTCACCGAACGTGCCGGATGCGTCGTCTCTGGAGCCCTGGTTCGGCAGCGTTGCGGTCACGACTGGTTCCTCTGGGTCGGGGGGTTGCAGGCGATGTCGTACGTACGGCACACGTCACGGACGTGATCGAGGGCGAGCGCCTCGGGGTCGGTGGTCAGCAGGCCGTCCCGCACCCTCTCGTACTGCTCAGGCAGGTGGGCGCTGAGCAACGGCAGGGGCACCGGTCTGCTCCGCAGGTTGCGCATCAGGCGCCCGACCGCATCCGTCACGCGGTGGGTCGGCCAGTAGTAGCGCATCCGGTCGCTGTAGCTGTAGCGGCGGGCTATCCGCTGGTCGTCATCGTCGCCCTCGTAGTAGCCCTTCCACCACCGCGGCTCGTCCAGCATGACCTCGTCGACCACGTCGGGCAGCGCGGAGCGGTCGCCGGCGGGGAAGAGCTCTGCCTCGATCGCGGCGAGGCCGAACAGCCCCTCACGCAGAGCGAACGTCAGGCCCGGACCGACCTTGAGCACTGCCCAGTGGTCCTCGACCAGTGCCGCCAGCCGCTCGGCGGTCTGGTAGTCCGTGGAGTGCGCCTCGAACACGAGGTCGCGACCCTCCAGGACCCGGCTCAGCTCGGTGGTCCGGGTGCGGTCGTAGTCGACGACGCGGACGGCGTCGAACTCGACGCCAGGTTGCACGACGAGCGCGTCGACGCGGTCCCACGCCGCGCGGGCACCGGCGCGGGAGAAGGCCCGCTCGTGCGCGTCGAGCGTCGCGCGGGCGGCGTCGGGCGACGTGGGCGTCAGGAGGTCGATCACCTCGTGCGCGCCGCCGGGGACCGGTACCTCGGTACCGATGACGTACCGCACGTCGCTGTGCCCGAACGCCCGCTCCGCCGCGGCCTCGGCCACCACGGCTAGCCGCGCTGCGCGCTCGGCGACGATCTCGTCCGTGAGCGGGGCGGGGTCCGTCGCGCACGGGTAGGTGCAGTCGAGGTGGATCTTCGTGTAGCCGGCCTCGACGTACGCCGCGACGAGGTCCTCACTGCGCCTCATCGCCTCCTCCGGGGGCAGGGCGCGCCACGTGTTCGGGCCGAGGTGGTCCCCGCCGAGCACGACCTGCTCACGAGGCAGACCCACGCGGTCGGTGATCGAGTGGACGAGGTCGCGGAAGCTCGACGGGACCATGCCGGTGTACCCGCCGAACTGGTCGACCTGATTGCTCGTCGCCTCGACGAGCAGCGCGCTGCCGCTCGCGGTCGCCTCCTCGGCCGCCGCCCGCAGCACCAGCGGGTGGGCCGAGCACACCGACGTGATGCCGACAGGCTGGCCGGCCAGGTGCTGGTCCAGGACGGTGCGGAACGCGTCGCTCACGCCGCGACCTCGGCCACGGTCCCGAAGAGGCAGCGCGTCACTCCCGGGACGCACGGGCTGAGATCCCGCGACGTCGGCCGGCTGCTGCCTTGAAGGCGTGGATGCACGATGGTCTCCTGGTGCTCGATGCGTGCGGTGCGCATTCACCGCTCACTCGTGCAGATGAACTGCTCGAAAGCAATGACCATCTGCGCGTTCGCCTCGAAACCTAGGACCGCCGGTCGTGAAGGGTCAACGTTGGAGGGGCAAACGCTCACTTTCTCTGACCGATTCACGCGATCCAGCGCCCAGATGAACCGCGTTCCGGGCGTCCCTTCGGGCAGCCGCTCCGGGCGACCGGCCGTGGCGCAGCAGCCACAGCGCGGTCAGGCGACGACGACCTCTACGCCTGCCGCGCGGATCCGCTCGAGCTCCGCCGGGTCGGCGGACGCGTCGGTGACCAGCGTGTCCACCTCTTCGAGCGACACCATCTGCGCGAGCGTCAGCCGACCGACCTTGGAGCCGTCGGCCACGACGATCGTGCGCTCGGCGCTGCCGACCATCGCGCGGTTCGTCCGTGCCTCGATCTCGTCGTACGTGGTGACGCCGGCGCCGGCGGCGATGCCGTCCGCGCCGAGGATCGCGGTGCCGACGTTGAGCGCGCCGAACGTCCGCTCGGCCAGCGTCCCGACGAGCTCGAGCGACTGCGGGCGCAGCAGGCCGCCGGTGACGACGACGCGCAGGGCCGGGTGGGTGTGCGCGAGCTCGGCGATCGTCAGCGAGTTGGTGACGATCGTGAGCAGCGGGTGCCGCGTGAGCTCGACCGCGACGCGCGCGGTCGTCGTGCCGCCCGAGAGGGCGACCGCGTGCCGCTCGAGCGGGATCCGCCGGGCCACGGCACGCGCGATCGCCTGCTTGGCCTCCTGGAACTTCGTGTCGCGCAGCTCCACGGGCAGCTCGGAGCCCTGGTCGAGCGCCATGACCCCACCGTGGGTGCGCTGGACGAGGTGCTGGTCCGCGAGGTCGGCGAGGTCCCTCCGGGCCGTCGCCGGGGAGATCCCGAGGGTGTCGGCGAGCTCGGCGAGCGACAGGTCGCCCCGCTCCGCGACCAGGTCGAGGATCTGGACGAACCTCCGGCTCCGCTTGCGCGAACCCGCTTCGACGCCGAGAACGTTCATGGTCATCGAACTCCCCCAAACGATCAGTTTTTTTGAGCATAACAGCCCAACTTCGTTCAGATGCTTGCACCACGTCTCGGCAACTGGCGATCATCTCGCCATGCCACGCATCGCCTTCCTCGGCGCAGGTTCCGCAGTCTTCACCCGGCAGCTCCTCGTCGACCTCCTCGGTTACGACGACCTGCCGACCCTCGAGATCGCGCTCCACGACATCGATCCGGACCGCCTGGAGGTGGCCCGCGGCACTGCGGAGCACGTCGCGAAGCGCATGGGACGGTCGCTCGACGTCGTCGCCACCCTCGACCGGCGAGAGGCGCTCCAGGGCGCTGAGGCGGTCGTCATCATGATCCAGGTGGGTGGCGTCGCCGCGACGCACGTCGACCTCGAGATCCCTGCACGCCACGGGCTGCGCCAGACCATCGGCGACACCACCGGCATCGGTGGCGTCTTCCGCGGTCTGCGGACGTTCCCGGTCATCTCGGAGATCGCCCAGGACGTGCGCGAGGTCTGCCCCGACGCCTGGGTGCTCAACTACACGAACCCGATGGCCATGAACGTGTGGTGGTGGTCTGTCGTCGCGCCCGACCTGAAGGTCGTCGGCCTGTGCCACTCCGTGTTCTGGACCGTCCACGGGCTCAACGAGCTGATCGGCGTCCCGTTCGAGGGCACGACCTACCAGGCCGCGGGCGTCAACCACCAGGCGTGGCTCACCGAGTGGAGCCGCGACGGGCAGAGCCTCTACCCGCTCCTCGACGCGAAGATCGCCGCCGACCCCGAGCTCGAGCGGCGCGTCCGCGTGGAGATGTACAAGCGGATCGGGTTCTACCCCACCGAGACGTCGGAGCACTCCTCGGAGTACCTGCCCTGGTTCCTGCGGTCCGACGAGCAGATCGAGACGTACCGCCTCGAGCCGCTCGTCTACCTGCAGATCTCGGACGAGAACGTCGCAGAGGTCACCGAGACCCGTCGGCGCCTCGCTGCCGGCGAGGACCTCGATCTGCCCGACGAGCCCGCGGCCGAGTACGCCCCCCAGATCATCCACTCGCTGCTCACCGGCACCGAGCGCTGGATCCACGTGAACGTGCCGAACGACGGCCTCGTCGACAACCTCCCGCAAGGAGCGGCCGTCGAGGTGCCCGCGCTCGTCGACCGCGACGGCGTCCACCCCCAGGCCGTCGGCGCGATCCCCACAGCCGGAGCGGCTCTCAACCGCACCTACCTGTCCGTGGCCGAGCTCACCGTCGAGGCGGCCCGGACCGGCGATCCCCGCAAGGTCCGCCAGGCGGTCCTGGTGGACGGGAACGCGTCGTCCACCCTGACGCCGCAGCAGATCTGGGATCTCTGCGACGAGATGGTCGCCGCCCACCGGAGCCTGCTCCCCCGCAGCCTCGGAGGGGACGTGGAGCTCGCGCTCCCCTAGCGCGTGGGACGGTCTCCGGCCCTCCGTGCCGCGGAGCGACGGTGCCGGGGCAGACGTCGTCGCCCGCCCGAGCTGCCCGAGGCAAGCTTCACCGCAGTCGTTCGAAGGCCCAGCACTGACCGTCACGCCTCGGCGTCACAACCAATCAGCCCCCGATGCCGGTGATCACGCCGAAGCGCATCGCCCAGAAAGGAGCGACCGATGACCGTCCGCCCGAAGAGTTCCCGAGGGGTCCGCAGGACATCCGTGGCCCTCGCGGCCGTCCTTGCCTCCGCAGGCCTGGCAGCATGCGGCGGGCCGTCCGGCTCCGGAGCCACCGAGCTCGACACCAAGGCTGACGTCACGCTCACGTGGTGGACCGGCCAGACCGAGAGCGCGCACGAGCTGCTCCAAGGTCTCGCCCAGGAGTTCACCAAGCTCCACCCGAACGTGAAGATCTCCGTGGAGCCGGGTGCGTCGACGACCGACGAGCTTCTGCAGAAGATGTCCGCCGGGTTCGCCGGCGGCACCTACCCCGACATCTCCTACGCGTTCGGGTCCTGGGCCAGCCAGCTCGAGGGATCCGGCCGCACGCTCGACCTCACCGAGCAGGTCAAGGACCCCTCGGTGAAGTGGGACGAGCTGCCCGCTGCCGCACGGGAGACCGCGCAGCCGTCCGGCAAGAAGACGATCGGCTTCCCGGCGCTGGTCGACAACATCTCGCTGCTCTACAACAAGACGCTGTTCGACGCCGCGGGCGTCGGGTACCCGACCGAGGACTGGACCTGGGACGACCTGCGCGACGCCGCCAAGAAGATGACGGACCCCGCGACGCAGACGTACGGCTTCGGGTACTCGGTCTCCGGCACCGAGGAGACCACCTGGCAGTTCTGGCCCCACCTGTGGCAGCGCGGCGGCTCGATCCTGTCGGACGACCAGAAGACCGCGACGTTCGCCGACCAGGCAGGCGTCGACGCCCTCGAGTTCTTGCGCGCGATGGCGCAGGACGACAAGAGCCTCTACCTCGACCAGACCGACAACAAGATCGGTGAGCTGTTCGCGGCCGACCGCATCGCCATGGAGACCTCCGGTCCGTGGGTCCTGCACGACCTGCAGGTCGCGGGCACCCAGTACGGCGTCGTCCAGCTGCCCAGCGTCGACGGTAGCCACCAGACGGTCTCGGGTCCGGATCTGTGGGTCGCACTCGACCACAAGGACGTCAACCGGGCGCACTGGACCTTCGAGTTCCTCAACTGGCTGACCTCGCCGGAGCAGGACCTGCGCTGGAACGTGGAGTACGGCAACCTGCCGCTGCGGGCGTCCGAGCAGGACTCGCCGGAGTTCAAGAAGCAGGTCGAGGCGCTCCCCGGCCTCGAAGTGATGGCGGCCAACAGCGAGAACGCGACGACCGCCCGCCCGACCGTCCCCGGGTACGTGGGCCTGTCGGAGGCGATCGCCAACGCGATCTCCCAGGTGCTCCAGGGCCAGGGCGACCCGGCCGAGGAGCTCAAGAAGGCTCAGGAGCAGGCGAACGCCGCCCTCGCCTCGGCCGGCGAGTAAGGCGACCGGAGCACCCACGGTGACACCTCACGAGAGCACCGCCGTCGAGCGGCTGCCGGTGGCCCCTGCGGCCGCCGGCAGCCGCCGGGTCCGGCGACTGGTCGACAACCTCCACGGGTGGGCCTTCATCGGCCCGGCCATGGTCATCGTCGTCGGGCTGTCGATCTTCCCGGCAGTCTGGTCGTTCATCCTGTCGCTGCAGAAGTGGGACGGCTTCTCCGAGCCCCGGCTCGTCGGGACCGCCAACTACACCCGGCTCGTCAGCGACCAGGCGTTCTGGGACGCGGTGCGGCACACCGCGCTGTACACGTTCCTGTTCGTGCCGGCATCCGTGCTGGCCGGCCTCCTGCTCGCCGTCGCGCTCAACCGCAAGATCCGTGGCATCGGCTTCTACCGCACCGCGATCTTCGTCCCCTTCGTGGCCTCGGCAGCGTCGACCGGCGTGCTGGCGACCTACCTCTTCAGCCCTCAGTTCGGCCTGGTCAACGACATGCTCCGCCGGCTCGGGCTGCCCACCCAGGGCTGGCTGGAGGACCCGACGCAGGCGATGGTCGTCATCGCGATCATGTCCCTGTGGGGACAGGCCGCCTTCACCACCGTGATCTACCTCGCGGCTCTGCAGGACGTCCCCGCCGAGCTCACCGAGGCCGCCAAGATCGACGGCGCCGGGCCGTGGCAGACGTTCTGGCGGATCGTGTGGCCCCACCTGTCGCCGGTGACCGTGTTCGTGGTGGTCTGGCAGGCGATCGGCGCGCTCCAGCTCTTCGACCTCGTCTACACGACGACCCGCGGCGGACCGCTCGACGCCACCAAGACGATCGTCTACTTCCTGTGGGAGAAGGCGTTCCGGACGCTGGAGTTCGGCTACGGCTCCGCCGCCGCGTACGGGCTGTTCCTCGTGACGCTCACCATCACCATCGGGATCGTCGTGTACTCCCGGCGCAAGAACCTGGAGGCCTTCTGATGGCCGCGACCACCCTTCAGCCGTCCCCCGAGCAGGAGGTCGTCGTCGCGCCCGTGACGCGCCGGCGCCGCAGGCTGCCGTTCAGCGGCTGGCACTTCTTCCTGCTGCCGACGGCGCTGGTGTTCATGGTGCCGTTCGTGCAGATGGTCCTGGCGTCGCTCTCCCCCGCCAAGGAGCTCGTGCAGTTCCCCCGGCCCCTGCTGCCGTCCCACCTGACCCTCGACGGGTTCCGCACCCTGTTCAGCACGACACCCGCGCTGCACTGGCTGCTCAACTCGACGATCGTCTCGGTGAGCGCGATCGTCGCGCAGTCCGTCCTGTGCTCCCTCGCCGGCTACGGGTTCGCCCGGTTGAAGTTCAAGGGCCGCAACGTGTCCTTCTTCTTCATCATCGCGACGATCATGATCCCGACGCAGGTGCTCATGGTCCCGACCTACATCGTCTTCGCCCGGCTGGGCCTGCTCGACGGGCTCGGCGCGGCGATCGTGCCGTGGCTCGCCGGCGCGTTCGGAATCTTCCTCATGCGGCAGTTCTTCCTGTCCATCCCCAAGGAGATGGAGGAGGCCGCGGCGCTCGACGGATGCAGCCGACTGCAGATCTTCTTCCGGGTCGTGCTGCCGCTGGCCAAGCCCGCGCTCGCGACCCTGGCGATCTTCACGCTGCTCGGCTCGTGGAACGACCTGGTCTGGCCGCTCATCGCGATCAACAACGAGAACAACTTCACCATCCAGCTCGGCATCGCGAACTTCCAGGGCACGCGCCGCACGCAGTGGGAGATGCTGATGGCAGCCAACGTCGTCGCCACGGCGCCGCTGATCATCTTCTTCCTCGCCGCTCAGCGGCAGTTCATCGCCACCATGACGTTCTCTGGCGTCAAAGGCTGACCAGCCCGTCGCCGGGTGCCGCTGAACGCCGAACGCGCGGCGGCACACGGGCTCTCCGCACGTCCGGGGCAGGCCGTCCCGGCGCCGCACCGCAGGATCTACGGAGGTTCCGAACGTGTCTGGGCTCGAACTGGTCGTGCTGGTGCTCGCCGGACTCGCCGCAGGCTCGATCAACGGTGCCGTGGGTTCCGGCTCCCTCGTGACGCTGCCCGTCCTGCTGGCGCTGGGCCTCGCCCCCGCGTCCGCGGTCACGACGAACACCATCGCGATGGTCCTCTCGGCGCTCGGGGGTGTCATGGCCTACCGCACCGAGCTGCGCGCGGAGCGCCCGCAGATGCGGCCCCTGACGGTCGTGTCTACCGTCGGCGGGGTCGTCGGGTCCGTGCTGCTCCTCACGACTCCCCCTGGTGCGATAGAGATCGTCGTGCCCGTCCTCATCGGCTTCGCGCTCCTGCTGGTCGTCTTCCAGCCGCAGGTCGCGCGCTGGGTGCGGAGCCGGGCGGCCGCGGGCGATGTGGCGGAGAACCCGTACGGTTCGCTGGCGCTACGCGCGTCGATCGCCGGCTGCTCCGTCTACGGCGGCTACTTCGCGGCCGCTCAGGGCGTGCTGCTGCTCGGGGTCCTCGGTGCCTTCACCGGTCGACCGATGGGCCGGATCAACGGCGTGAAGAATCTCCTGACGCTGACCGTCAACCTCACCGCGGCGGTCATGTTCACGGTTGCATCGTTCACCGGCCACGCGAACGTGGTCTGGCCCGCCACAGCGGCCATCGCCCTTGGCGCCGCCGTCGGCGGCTACGCCGGCGGGCGCCTGGCGAAGGCGGTACCGGCCTGGTTCCTCCGCTCGGTCATCGCGGTCGTCGCCGGGTTGGCCCTCGTCCACTCACTCGTCTGAGCTGCATGCGTCGTACCGGTCGAGCCACCACTGAAGAGGAGATCAGCATGCCCCCTGCGAACCGACGGGCCGTCTTCACGATGACCGCAGACGGCGGCACGGCCGTCGACGTCGACGAGTCGCTCTTCACCCGGGTGTCGCTCGACGGCATGGCCGTCACAGGCTTCGACCCCAGCGAGATCCTGTTCGTCGGCGGAACGGCGGTTGAGGAGTTCACCATCCGCGACCACGGCACGCTGGTGATCAACGACTCGCCCCACGGCCCGGGGATGCGGGCGACCCTGAACGGCGACTCGCCTACGGGGCTTCGCAAGACGATCGTGCTGACGTCGTACGAGCGGCTGCCCGGGATGGTCGTCCTTCAGGTGACCTTCGCGAACACGACCGCCGAGCCCGTGCATGTCACCGGCTGGCGTGCGGCCGCCCATGAGCTCCTCGAGGCACCCGAAGGCTTCTACACGTTCTCCGGGACGACCTACACCGACCGTCGCGACTGGGTGCATCGCGTCACCGACACGTTCGTCCAGGTCAACTCGCTGGGGATGGACTCCTCCGACTACGGAGGCGGCACCCCCGTCGCGACCGTCTGGCGCCGCGATGCAGGGCTGTCCGTCGGGCACCTCGAGCCGATCGTGCGAGCCCTGAGCCTTCCGGTCCGCAGGACGCCCGCCGGCGCCAGCATCGCGGTCGAGGACGACCGCGACCGTGTGCTGGCTCCGGGCGAGGAGCTCGCCACCGACACCACCTTCCTCATGGCGCACCACGGCGACCACTTCATGCCGCTGCAGCACTACCGCGACTATCTCGCCCCCCTCGGGCTGCAGGCCCCGACGGCACCGTTGTCGGCCTTCGAGCCGGTCTGGTGCGCATGGGGCTACGAGCGCGACTTCACCGTGGAGGAGGTCGTCGCGACCCTGCCCAAGGTCTGCGAGGTCGGCCTGCGGTGGGCGGTGCTCGACGACGGCTGGCAGACCAACGAGGGCGACTGGGAGCTCGACCCCGGCAAGTTCCCGCGCGGCGACGAGGACATGCGCGCGCTCACCGCGCAGATCCGCGCGCACGGGCTGCGCCCGCGGCTGTGGTGGGCGCCGCTTGCCGCGGACCCGGCGAGCGACGTCTACCAGCAGCACCCGGACATGCTCCTGCTCGGCCCCGATGGCCGGCCGCAGCTCGTGACCTGGTGGGACGACTTCACGACGTGCCCCGCGTACCAGCCGACGATCGACCACTTCGTGGCACAGGCGAGAAGGTTCGTCACGGACTGGGGATTCGAGGGCCTCAAGCTCGACGGCCAACACCTCAACGCCGTCGGTCCGTGCCACAACCCCGCCCACGGACACGCCCGTCCGGAGGAGTCCACAGAGGGCCTAGCCTCCTTCTGGAAGGCGATCTACGACGCCGTCCACACTGCTCAGCCGGATGCGATCGTCGAGTTCTGTCCCTGTGGCACAGCGCTCGACTTCCACAACCTGCCCTACGTCGACCAGTACCCGTCGGCTGACCCGCTCTCCTCCTACCAGGTCCGTTCCAAGGGCAAGTCGGTCAAGGCGCTCATGGGCCACGGATCCGGCTACGCGGGTGACCATGTCGAGCTGAGCGACGGCCAGTCCGACTTCGCCTCCAGCTATGGCGTCGGCGCGGTCCTGTCGACGAAATTCACCTACCCGGCCGGTCCCGACCCGGAGATTGTCCTGACGCCGGAGAAGGAGAAGCTCTGGAAGAGGTGGATCGGTCTGGACCGTCGATACGGGCTCACCACCGGCGAGTACCGCGGTGAGCTCTACGACATCGGCTTCGACGTCCCTGAGGGCCACGCCATCGCCAAGGGCGCCACCATGCACTACGCCTTCTTCGCCGACGACTGGAGTGGCGCCGTCGATCTCCGTGGCCTCGGCCCGGGCACCTACCGTCTGACGGATCCGTTCAGCGGGACAGATCTCGGCGTGGCCAGCGCAGCGGAGCTCGCCGTCGACCTGACGTTCACGCGATTTCAGCTTGTTGTCGCGGAACCCATATGAGCCACGCACTGGTCACGCTCGCGCCGGTCGAGGGCGCAAGCACCGCTCCCGTGTGCCGTAGATCGTGAGATCGCACGTCGGGACGACCCGCGACCGATCGAGCCTGGTAGAAGTGCCAAGAGCGGCTGTTCGGGATGGGCCTTTCCTCATGTCATGACCCGCCCGTGCCGGATCGGCCCGGACGCCGACGAGGTCTCACCCGTTCGGGTGCACGCCATGAGCCTCGCGCCGAGGCCGGGCCTGCCACGATTCTCCGGACACCACCATCGCGACGGGGCACATCGACCCCGGTCAGGGGCCCCCCGTGAGATCTCGGCGCGCACTGCCGACCGTCCTGGCACTCCTCGCCGCACTGCTGGGCGGCCTCGCGGGCCTCACGCCCGCCGCCGCGCAGTCGGCCACGCTGGATGTCGGCACCGGCTCCATCTCGGGCCGGATCA
>DASXVR010000191.1:0-2463 GCA_036504175.1 Actinotalea sp.
CAGCGCCAGGTCCTTGTCCGCCAGCCGGCGCAGGTAGCGCATCATCGCCGTCTCCGACCGGTACCGGTGGAACGTCGGGTGGGTCAGGTAGTCGGTGGTGCGGAGCAGCTCGGGCGGGAAGGTGGGCGCTGGTTCGGGCAGCGCACCTGAGACTGCACCTGCACCTGCACCAGCACCTGCACCTGCACCTGCACCTGCACCTGCACTCGCGACGGGTGCATCGACGAACGACTGCACCGCCGCCGTCACCTGCTCGACGGTGGTCGTCTCGTCGCAGGTGAGCTGGATGTGGTCGTCGTCGGGGGCCCAGACGTTGATGCCGCGCGCGGCTGCGGCGGCGAGGACGGCCTGCGCGCTGCCGGGCACGTGGGTGCGGACTGTGTCGAAGAACTGGTCGTGGACGACGTCGACGCCCGCGGCCCGCAGCCCCGTGGCCAGCTGGGTCGCACGTCTGTGCACCTGGTCGGCGACCTGCCGGAGGCCGTCGGGACCGTGGTAGACCGCGTACATCGAGGCCACGACGGCGAGCAGGGCCTGGGCCGTGCAGATGTTGCTCGTGGCCTTCTCGCGCCGGATGTGCTGCTCGCGGGTCTGCAGGGCGAGGCGGTAGGCGGGGGCGCCGTCGGCGTCGGTGCTGACGCCGACGAGGCGGCCGGGCAGGTTGCGCTCGAGCCCGGAGCGGACGGCGATGAATGCGGCGTGGGGGCCGCCGTAGAACATCGGGACGCCGAACCGCTGCGCCGAGCCCACCGCGACGTCCGCGCCGAGCTCGCCGGGTGCGGCGAGGAACGTGAGCGAGAGGAGGTCGGCGGCGACCGTGACGAGGGCGCCACGGTTGTGCGCCTCGTCGATCACCCGCCGGAGGTCCCGAACCTGGCCCGAGGCACCGGGCTGCTGGAGGACGACGCCGATGATGTCGAGGGGGGCGGCGGGCAGGGCGGCGGGATCGCGGTCTGCGGCGGGCTCGCCGTCGTTGGCGGGCTCGCGGTCGTTGGCGGGCTCGCGGTCGTTGGCGGGCACGGCGGCGGGCTCGCGGTCTGCGTCAGCTCCGCCGTCCGACCCTGGCGTGGCCGGCAGCACGTCCGGCAGGCCCGCGCTCAGGTCGGCGACGACCAGCGGGAGGCCGAGGGCCTCGGCGCGGCCGCGGACGACGGCGAGCGTCTGGGGCAGCGTGTCCGCGTCGATCACGACGACGCCGTCCGGTCGGCCCTTGACGGCGCGGCGCATGAGGAGCACCGCTTCGGTGACCGCAGTGGCCTCGTCGAGCAGCGAGGCGCCCGCGACGGGGAGGGCCGTGAGGTCGCTGATCATGGTCTGGAACACGAGGAGCGCCTCGAGCCGTCCCTGGCTGATCTCCGGCTGGTACGGGGTGTAGGCGGTGTACCAGGCGGGGTTCTCGAGCACGTTGCGCCTGATCACCGGGGGCGTGACCGTGCCGTGGTACCCCTGGCCGATCATCGACGCCAGCACGGTGTTGCGGCTGGCGAGCGCACGCAGGTCGGTGAGGACCTCATGCTCGCTCCGCGCCGGCGGGAGGTCGAGCCTGCCGGGCATGCGGATCGAGGCGGGGACCGCCTGGTCGATGAGCTCGTCGAGCGAGGTGGCGCCGACGGCGGCGAGCATGCGGTCGAGGTCGCCCGCTCGCGGGCCGATGTGGCGGTCGGCGAAGTGCGCGGCGGCCGGGGTGCTGCGGTGCGAGGAGTTCACGGGGGCTCCGGTGTCGTGCCCGGCGCGCGCCGGACGGGGTCAGGGCCTCCCCGCTCTGTCATCCGCGGGGCTGAGCCCACGACCTGAGAGTTTTGCCGGTCCGCCGTGTGCCTCGTGAGAGGGGAACGGGGCGCGCCGACTTGCACCGTCGGTGGGCCGCCCGTGAGGGACGGCCACTTTCCAGAGTTGCTTCGCCACGGCGGTACGGGGGCCTGAGAGATTCCCGGGGAGGGCTTGCTCCTTCGGCGCCTCGCCGACATGCGGGAGGACTCTCCCGCCGCGGTTCGAGCAGCGTCAAACGTGTTCAGTTGAGGTGGTGCTGGTGTGCTGGCTCGAGCATAGGCCGTCGCCTCGTCAGAAGCCGAGGACGACCAGAGGGGCGAGACGGCCCCAACCCGGAAGCAGCCGCTCCTCAGAAGCCGAGGACGACCACTGCCGTCATCGCGGCGCCGAGGTCGTGGGCGTACGCCATCACTGCCGTGACCTGCGCGAGGGTTCCTTCGACCAGGACGGACTGACCAGCGGCGGCGTCACCGGACCATCGGACGGCGGCGTCGGGCGGGGGTGAGAACGGGACGCCGTCGGGCATGTGGACGAGGCCGGCGGCACGGACCACAGGGTCGTCGGCGGGGCGGACGTCGACGCTGTGCACCACCGAGAGTCGCTGCACCGTCCGGGTCAGGAGCTGCTGGCGTCGTGCGGTGGCGCGGAAGGTCACGGCGATGGTGCCGGCGTCGCCGTCCACAGCCCCCGTGG
>DASXVR010000192.1:0-4919 GCA_036504175.1 Actinotalea sp.
GTCGCGCTCGTGCTCGACGGTGTCGACGGCCAGGTCGCGCGGCGGACGAGGACGGTGTCGACGCTCGGCGGCATCTTCGACGGGGAGGCTGACGCCTTCCTCATCCTCGTGCTGAGCGCGTACGTCGCGCCCTCGGTGGGAGCGTGGGTGCTCGTCATCGGGGTGGCGCGCTACGCGTTCCTCGCGGCGGGCTGGGTGCTGCCCTGGATGCTCAGGACGCTGCCACCGCGCTACTGGCGCAAGGTCGTCACGGCCGTCGTCGGCGTCTCCCTGGTGTCCGCCGTGCCCGATGTCCTGCCCCCGGGTCTCACCGCTGCGGCGCTCGCCGTCTCTCTCGCGCTGATCGTGGAGTCCTTCGGCCGGGACGTGGTGTGGCTGTGGCAGCGACGTCAGGGCGATCAGATCCCGACGACCCCCTCGCCCGCCCTGGAGGCGGCGGATCTTGGCTTCGGCGTGGCGACCGATGGCTGACACCCAGGTCGCGCTCGCGGAGGTGGCTCCAGGTCTACCCGCTGACCGCGAGGCCGACGCTGTCGGTCGCCGCCGGTGGGGGCTGCGCATCGTCGGACGGGTCGCCATGCTCGTGGGCTGCCTCGTCCTCTGGTTCGCTCTCGTCGGCCCCGATCGCCTCGACGGGCTGACCCCGCGCGCCTTCGTGCGCCTCCCTCTGGAGGCCGTGGTCCTTGCGGGAGGCGCGCTCCTGCTGCCGCCGAGGGTCGGGCGGGTCGCGGCTGCGGTCGTCGGCGTGGTCCTGGCCGTGCTGGCGATCCTGCGGGTCCTCGACATGGTGACGTTCGAGGCGGTGCACCGGTCCTTCAAGCCCGAGGTCGACGCGGGCTACGTCAGCTCGGCCGTGGGCGTCCTCAGCGACTCGATCGGCAGGACGGCCGCGATCGCCGCCGCTGCAGGTGCGGCAGGTGCCGCTGTCGTCGTGCTGCTCTGCACGCCGTGGTCGCTCGTCCGCCTGACCCGCGCCGTCCGCCGGCACCGTACGACGATGCGCTGGGTCGTCCCGTCGCTCGGCGTCCTGTGGGTCGTGTCAGCGGTCGCCGGCGTGCAGATCGTGCGCGACCTGCCCGTCGCCTCGACCAGTGCGGCGGGTCTTGCGTTCGACGAGGTCAGCCAGCTGTACGCCGGGATCCAGGACCAGCGGTCGTTCGAGAAGGCGGCAGCCGTCGACGTGTTCCGCGACACTCCCGCCGGCGACCTCCTGACCGGCCTGCGCGGCAAGGATGTGGTGATCGTCTTCGTCGAGAGCTACGGGCGCGTGGCTGTGCAGGGCTCGGCCTTCTCTCCGCAGGTCGACGCGGCTCTGGACGCCGGCACGAG
The DNA here is from genome assembly GCA_036504175.1 of Actinotalea sp. GTDB lineage: Bacteria > Actinomycetota > Actinomycetes > Actinomycetales > Cellulomonadaceae > Actinotalea. The sequence continues at coordinate 1,330 of DASXVR010000192.1, forward strand.
CCGGCTCGCCTCCGCCGGGTTCTCCGCGAAGAGCGCCTTCCTCACGTCCTCGACGTTCGGCGGGATCAGCTGGCTGGCCCACGCGAGCCTGCAGTCGGGACTGTGGATCGACAACCAGGTGCGCTACGACACCGTCGTCTCGAGCGACCGCCTGACTCTGAGCGGCGCCTTCAAGCGAGCCGGCTGGCGAACCGTCAGCCTCATCCCCGCGGGCAATGTCTACTGGCCACAGGGCCGGTCGTTCTATCACTACGACGAGCTCTACAACAGCCTCAACATCGGCTACGCAGGACCGCGGTTCAGCTACGCGCCGGTGCCCGACCAGTTCACGTTGGCAGCCCTGCAGCGCCTGGAGCTGGCCAAGCCCGGGCACCCACCCGTGATGGCGGAGGTGGACCTCGTCTCGAGCCACACGCCGTGGGCGCCGCTGCCGCGGATGGTCGACCCGGCGCAGCTGGGCGACGGGTCCGTGTTCGACGGGATGCCCGAGCAGGGGCAGCAGCCGGGAGCCCTGTGGAAGGACCCGGACCAGGTGCGCGCCGCCTACGGGCAGTCGATCGAGTACTCGTTGGACGCGCTGACCTCCTTCGTCGAGACCTCGCACGACGACAACCTCGTGCTCGTCGTGCTGGGTGACCACCAGCCGGCGACGATCGTCTCGGGCGCCGATGCGAGCCACGACGTACCCGTCACGGTCATCGCGCACGATCCGGCCGTCATGGGTCGGATCTCCGGCTGGGGCTGGCAGGACGGCCTCAGGCCCGGTCCGGACGCCCCCGTCTGGCGGATGGACACCTTCCGCGACCGGTTCCTGAGCGCGTACGGGCCGACGCAGCAGCCGTGACCCCACCGAGGCTGGGGAGCCAGGAGCCCTGAGAAGGGCGCCCGTCTCACCGCAGGGTTCGACGCTCCAGCTGGCGCTCGACGACGAGCAGCGTGACCGCGACGAGGGCGCCGGTGCCCGTCTGCAGCAGGGCGATCACCAGGACGAGGGGGACCGGCGCGAGGTCCAGGAGCAGCAGCAGCGCGTCACGGGCGCCTCACTGCGCGCGGCCGGGGAGGGCGGCGAGCACCTCGTTGAGAGCCTCTGTGCTGGACGGGTGCGTCCAGATCCCGTCGCAGAGGTCGGCGGCGGGGACACCGGCCCGCATCGCGAGGGCGACCAGGTTGACCAGCTCCTGGGAGTCCACGCAGAACAGCGTCGCGCCGACGACCAGGCCGGTACCGGCGTCGACCACGACCTTGATGAGCCCGTGCGTCTCGCCGAGGATCTTGGGCCGTGGCATGGCGGCGATGTCGGCGACGGCCTTCGCGACCACGTGGACGTTCAGACCCTTCGCCCGCGCCTGCGTCTCGGTGAGCCCGACCCGGGACAGCGGCGGCGTCAGGAACGTCGTGGTCGGGACGGCGACCCGGTCCGTGGTGCGGCGTGAGCCTTCTCCGACGAGCTGGTCGAGGACGATGCGGTGGTCGTCGTAGGAGATGTAGGTGAACTGCGGACCGCCGTTGACGTCCCCAACGGCGAAGACGTTCTCGGCGGAGGTCCGGAGGTGCTCGTCGACCACCACGAAGCCGCGGGCGTCGACCTGGACGCCCGCCGCCGCGAGGTCGAGGCCGTCGGTCGATGGGCTCCTGCCTGTGGCCACGAGGACGGCGTCCGCGTCGACGATCCCCCCGCTGTGGTGGACGCGGACTCGAGACCCGTCGTCGACGAGCCCTTGAGCACGGACGCCGTGGATCAGCTCGACACCGGCGTCGGTCATCGCAGCAGCGACGGCCTCCGCCACGTCTGGGTCCTCACGCGGCAGGAGCCGGGCGGCACTGTTCAGGAGCGTCACCCGGGAGCCGAAGCGAGCGAACATCCCGGCGAACTCCAGACCGACGAACCCGCCTCCGACGACGACCAGGTGGCCCGGCAGAGGATCGACGTGCTGCAGCGTCGTCGAGTCGTGCACCCGAGGGCCGTCGACCCCTGGTAGGTCCGGCCGAGCGGGCACCGTGCCGGTGTTGACGACGACGGTCCGTCCGGTGATGCGCAGGCGGTCGTCGCCTGCTGCGACCTCGACCTCCCGCGGCCCGACGAACCGGGCGCGGCCGTCGACGACCGTGACGGCCCCGACCTCCGCCAGAAGGGCGTGGTTGCGGGCCCGCAGCTTGGCGGTGAGCGTGTCGCGCTCGTCCACCGACCGCGCGAACCACTCTGCGGCGCTGTCCGTGCCGCGCCTGAGCTCGGCCCGGTGCACCAGCGCCTTCGTCGGCACGCAGGCGACGTTGATGCAGGTGCCGCCATACATCTGACGAGACTGCTCCACCATGACGACAGCGAGACCACTCGAGCCCAGGGTGCGAGCCAGCGACTTGCCGGCCTTGCCCCAGCCGATGACCAGAAGATCCGTCTCGATCCGCTCCATGACGCGGAGCGTATGCGGCGCCCCAGGGACCTGCGTCGCGGGGCTCGATCGCGCGACGGCAGGCGGCGACGACGACGGCGCCGCGTTGCCTAGGCTCCAGGCATGGCCACCGTCATCCTCGTCCGGCACGGTCGCACGACGGCGAACGCCGCCGGCATCCTCGCCGGGCGCGCGGCGGGGGTGCGGCTCGACACGGTCGGGCGCCGGCAGGTCGAGCGCACCGCGGAGCGGCTGGCTGCCGTACCCCTCGTCGGGGTCGTGTCGAGCCCCTTGGAACGGTGCCGGCAGACGTCGCGCATCCTCGTCGAGCGGCAGGGAGGCTCACCGGCGTTGCAGACGGACATCGGACTGACCGAGTGCGGCTACGGGCAGTGGCAGGGGCGATCCCTCCGCGAGCTCGCCCAGGAGCCGCTGTGGTCCGTCGTCCAGACCCACCCCTCTGCCGCTGTGTTCCCCGGCGGCGAGTCGATGGCCGCCATGTACGCCAGGGCGGTGGCGGCGGTCCGACGGCACGACGCGGCGTTCGAGGCCGAGCACGGACCGGGAGCGGTGTGGGCGGCAGTCAGCCACGGGGACGTCATCAAGTCCGTGCTGGCCGACGCCCTGGGCATGCATCTCGATCTCTTCCAGCGGCTCAACGTCGGCCCCGCATCGATCTCGATCGTGCGGTACGGCCCCACCCGACCGGACGTGCTGGCCACGAACACCGAGTTCGGCGACCTGGCGTGGCTCGCATCCGTGGTGCCTGCGGGCGACGCGGTGGTCGGCGGTGGTGCGGGGCACGAACCCCTCGCCGGGCCGACCGAGCCGCCTCGCTCGTAAACTCGCGACATGCCCACCCTCGTCCATGAGTTCGACTGGCCGGACCGCGTCGTCGTCGGCACGGTCGGTCGCCCCGGGTCGCGGACCTTCTACCTCCAGGCGAGCACCGGCTCCCGATCCACGAGCGTCGCCCTGGAGAAGGAGCAGTCAGCCGTGCTCGCCGACAAGATGGACGAGCTCCTTCAGGAGATCGCCGGTCCGGGGAGCGGCGTCATCGTCCCGACGCAGACCCCCGCCGAGCTGGTGGACAACGAGCCCCTCGACCAGCCCGTCGAGGAGCAGTTCCGCGCCGGGGTCATGCGGCTGGGCTGGGACCCGCGGACTGCCCAGATCATCATCGAGGCGTACCCGCTCGCC
>DASXVR010000193.1:0-4340 GCA_036504175.1 Actinotalea sp.
GTCGGATGCTCAGTCACGACGGTGGAACCTGTGGGGCTACGTGGACGTGCGCGACGTCGCCGCGGCCTTCCGGCTCGCGCTGGAGGTCGACACGACCGGGTCGCAGAACGTCATCATCGCCGCAGCCGACACGATCATGAACCGTCCGTCGGTGGACCTGCTGGCCGAGGTGTTCCCGGACGTCACGCTCACCCGCGAGATAGGGGAGTTCGAGACCTTGCTGGCCATCGACGGTGCGCGCGAGCTGTTCGGGTACGAGCCTGCGCACTCCTGGCGGGACCACGTCGAGGGCTGAGGCCTGCGCTGCGGGTCGGCTGCCTCCGGCCACAGCGGTCGACGCCCCCGGCCCGCGTCAGCGGTCGACGCGCGCGCTGCCCCCGCCGGCGAGCTTGAGGACCTCGGCCCTGGTGGCCATCGTCGTGTCACCAGGAGTCGTCATCGCGAGCGCGCCGTGCGCGGCGCCGTACTCGACAGCCGTCTGCAGGGACTGACCATCCAGCAGACCGTAGATCAGCCCTGACGCGAACGAGTCCCCGCCGCCGACCCGGTCGAGGATCTCCAGGCGCTCACGGTGGGTGGACTGCACGACGCCCGTCTCCCGGGACCACGCGATGGCGCCCCAGTCGTTGATGCTCGCCGAGCGGACCGTGCGCATGGTCGTGCCGATCACGGCGAAGTTGGGGTAGGCCGCGGCCGCCTTCTCGATCATCGCGCCGAACGTGCCGACCTCCAGGTCGGAGAGGTTGTCGTCGACGCCCTCGACCTCGAAGCCGAGGCTCGCCGTGAAGTCCTCCTCGTTGCCGATCATCACGTCGATGAACGAGGCGATCTCCCGGTTGACCTCCTGCGCCTTGGCCTGCCCGCCGATCGACTTCCACAGGCTCGGCCGGTAGTTGAGGTCGTACGAGACGACCGTCCCGTGCTTCTTGGCGACCGTGACGGCCTCGATCACCGTCTCCGCGGAGGACTCGCTCAGGGCGGCGAAGATGCCGCCGGTGTGCAGCCACCGCACGCCGAGGTCGCCGAACAGGTGCTCCCAGTCGACGTCGCCCGGCTTGAGCTGCGACGCAGCCGTGTGGCCGCGGTCCGAGACGCCGACGGCGCCGCGCACCCCGAAGCCGCGCTCGGTGAAGTTGAGGCCGTTGCGCACGCCGCGGCCGATGCCGTCGTACGGGACCCACTGGATGAACTCGGTGTCCAGGCCCCCGGTGAGGATGAAGTCCTCGACCAGACGACCGACCTCGTTGTCCGCGAGCGCCGTCACCACGGCTGCGCGCAGACCGAACGCCCGGCGCAGGCCCCGGGCGACGTTGTACTCGCCGCCGCCCTCCCAGGCACGGAACGAGCGCGCCGTGCGGATGCGGCCCTCACCCGGGTCGAGCCGCAGCATCACCTCACCGAGGGAGACGGCGTCGTAGCGGCACTCGCTGGCGGGGCGGATCGTCAGGGCGGTCATGAGCGGTTCCTTGGTCGAGGGCAAGTGAGGCGGTGCGGACGGGGTGGGTCAGGCGTGCGCGAGGACGGGCGCCGTGAGACCGGCGGCCAGGGCCACCGCCTCGGCGGTCAGCCGGGTGATGCCGGCGACGTCGCCAGCCCGCACCAGGTCGCGCGGGACCATCCACGAGCCGCCGACGGCTGCGACGGCGGGGATCGCGAGGTAGTCGTGGAGGTTCTTGGGACCGACGCCGCCGGTCGGGACGAAGCTCACGCCGCCGAAGGGAGCGGCCAGGGCGGCGATCGCCGGCGCACCGCCGGAGGTCCCGGCGGGGAAGAACTTCACCGTCGTCAGCCCGAGCTCGAGGGCCGCCTGGATCTCGGTCGCGGTCACCGCGCCGGGGAGCGCCAGCACCCCGTGCTCCTGGCACCGCTCGACGACAGCCCGGCTCAGACCGGGCGAGACCACGTAGGCCGCACCGGCAGCAACGGCCTTGTCGACCTGCGCCACCGTCAGGACGGTCCCGGCGCCGACGAGGATGTCGCCGCGGGCAGCCATCACGCGGATGGACTCCTCAGCAGCCGCGGTCCGGAAGGTCACCTCCGCCACCGGCAGCCCACCGGCGACGAGCGCACCGGCCAGACCGTCGGCATCTGCAGCGTCGTCGAGCACGACGACCGGCACGAGGCGAGCGGCCCTGAGAGCTGAGAGTGTGTCCACGAGACGGATCCGTTCCGGTAGGCGTTCCGCTACGCGAAACGACGGTGTCGCTGTCCGGAACAGCATGACACAGCGCTCTGCCACGGTCCATCAGTCCTAGGTCCTGGATGGGGGAGGCTCAGCGAGCCGCGATCTCCCCCGCGGGCGATGCCGGGAGCGTCAGTCCGGCGGGCAGCAGCGGAGGGAGCACCGTCTGCATCTGCTCGTGCAGCCAGTCGATCCGCTCGGGCGTCATCCGGTCCGCCTGCGCGGTGATGCTGACTGCCGCGATCGCCGAGCCGGAGCGGACGAGCGGGACCGCGACGCAGCTGATCCCCACCTCGTTCTCCTGCTCCTCCGTCGCGTACCCCCGGGCGCGGGCACGCTCGAGGACCGACCACACGTGGTCGGCGTCGACGGCTCCGTGCTCGCTCGCCGCCCGAACGTAGCCGGCGATCATCGCGCGGTCGGTCCCCCGGTACGCCAGCATGGCGCGGCCGAGAGCCGTCGTCACCGCAGGGCTGCGGCGCCCGACGGCCGACCACACCCGCACCGACCGCTCGGGCTCGACCTTGTCCAGGTAGACGACCTGGGTGCCGCTCAGAACGCCGAGGTGCACGAGCTCGTCGGCAACCCCGCAGAGCGCGACCAGCGCGGGGTGAAGCAGGACGGGCAGGTTCTCGTCGCCGAAGTAGTCGTCGGCGAGCTGGGTCGCGGACGGGCCGAGCAGGTACACGCCGGAAGCCGCCTGCGCAACGAAGCCCCGGTAGCGCAGGGCTGCGAGCGTCCGGTGGACGGTGGTCTTGTTGAGCCCCAGACCCGTCGCGAGCTCGGCGAGGCCGACGCCCCGCGCGCCGGCCCGGGCCAGTGCCTCCAGCACGAGCAGCGCACGGTCGACGGCCTCGACGGGTGAGGCGATCGGCTGCGGCTGGTCGGGGACGGAGGCCATGGGCCCAGCCTAGGGAGGGGTGGGGGCCGTGGCGGGCATCAGCCCGACGGCGACTGCCAGGACCAGTGCATGCTCGGGCCTGGCAGTCGCCGCCGTCGGTGTCAGCGCGCCGTGCCGTCGACCGCGTGCTCCTCGATCGCCGCGAGCTCGTCGGCGGTCAGCGGGCCGCTGCGCAGTGCGGCGACGTTGTCCTCGAGCTGGGCGACGCTGCTGGCGCCGATGAGCGCCGAGGTGATCCGCTCGTCGCGCAGGACCCAGCTCAGCGCGAGCTGCGCCAGCGACTGCCCGCGTGACTCGGCGATGGCGTTGAGCGCGCGAGCCCGCGCCAGGTAGGTCTCCGAGAGGCGCTCCGGCTTGAGGAAGTGACCGACCGCCGCACGCGAGTCAGCCGGGACGTCGCCCGACAGATAGCGCGACGTCAGCAGTCCCTGGGCGAGCGGGGAGAAGACGATCGTGCCGATGCCCAGGTCACCGACCACGTCGAGCAGGTTCTCGGCCTGGCCCTCCGCCACCAGCTCGACGTGCCGGTTGAACATCGAGTAGCTGGGCTGGTGGATGAGCAGCGGGGTGCCCATCGCGCCGAGCACCCGGGCGGCCTCACGCGTCTGCGCCGGCGAGTAGTTGGAGATGCCTGCGTACAGGGCGCGGCCGCTGGTCACAGCGGTGTGCAGGGCGCCCATAGTCTCCTCGATCGGCACCGTGGGGTCCGGTCGGTGGGAGTAGAAGATGTCGACATACTCCAGGCCCATGCGCTTCAGGGACTGGTCGAGCGACGAGAGCAGGTACTTGCGCGAGCCGCCGTCGCCGTAGGGCCCGGGCCACATGTCGTAGCCGGCCTTGGAGGAGATCACCAGCTCGTCACGGAACGGGCGCAGGTCGCGCTCCAGGACCAGGCCGAACGCCTCCTCCGCGGACCCGGGCGGCGGGCCGTAGTTGTTCGCGAGGTCGATGTGGGTGATGCCGAGGTCGAACGCCCGCAGCAGGATGTCGCGCTGGGTGCCGTAGGACTTGGTGTGGCCGAAGTTGTGCCACAGGCCCAGGGACAGGGCGGGCAGGTCGAGCCCGCTGCGACCGGTACGCCGGTACGTCATCGTGTCGTAGCGGTCGGCTGCGGGGAGGTAGGGAGTCGTCATGGGCTCCACGCTACTGACCCCCGCCCGCGGCATCGAACCGATACGGGTCCACGCGCCGATGCGAGACTCTCCGGGTGCTGAACGTGATGTTCTTCGAACCGCGGATCGCCGGGAACACCGGCAG
>DASXVR010000194.1:0-2978 GCA_036504175.1 Actinotalea sp.
GAGGACTCCAACCCCGCGCCACCGGTGACCACGGACGGGCATCCCGGCAGGGTGGGCGGCTACGGCATGCGGATCGTCGAGCGGCTCGCCGACTGGGGCTGGCGGCCGTCCGGCACGGGCAAGCTCGTGTGGGCCCGCGTCCGCCCGCTCCCCGAGGGCAGCGGCCTGCCGTCGCTGCGCACACCGGCTCCACCCGACGGCCGCTAGCAGCGTCCCGCCAGCCGCGTCCGCGACAACCAGCACCCCGCCGCCCGCCTAGCCAGGAGCAGCACGCGATGGACATGAAGCTCGAGCTCGTCCCGATCCCCGTCTCGGACGTGGACCGCGCCAAGGCCTTCTACGTCGACCTCCTCGGGTTCGTGGCCGACGTCGACGTCGAGCCCGTCGAGGGCGTGCGGGTCGTGCAGGTGACGCCGCCCGGCTCGGCCTGCTCGATCGGCTTCGGCACGGGCCTGGCGGCCTACGACGCGTCGCCGCCCGGATCGGTCAAGGCGCTGCACCTCGTCGTCGCGGACATCGACGCGGCACGGGCCGAGCTGGCCGCACGGGGGGTCGAAGTCGGACCCGTGCAGGACGTCGGCGGAGGCGTGCGGTACGCGGGCTTCGCCGACCCCGACGGCAACACCCTCACGCTGCAGGAGATGAGCTGGCGGACCGGCGAGCGCTTCTAGGGCGTGAGCCGGTCGTCCGCCGGCTCGGTCGGCGGGCAGCGGTGGTCGGTGTCGAGGCGGAAGAGGGGCAGCGCGCCGCAGACCTCCAGGACGAACAGCTCGCGGTCGTCGGCGCCGCGGAGCACCGTCGCCCCGCCGCGCTTGCGTCCGGAGTCGGCCAGGGAGATGAGGAACGCGGCGCCGGTGGAGTCCATGAACGTCACGCCGCACATGTCGATCACGAGGAGCTGGCGGCGCAGCCCCGTCACGCGCGCCGCGATCTCAGGGAACTGCTCCCGCTCGAGCAGGTCGAGCTCGCCCGCGATGACGAGCGTGGTCGTCGCGGACGACGTGGCGATCTCGATCATGGGACTTCTTCCGGGCGGGCTTCCGACGGGGTCCGGGTCGGCGTCCGACTGTAACCAGCGGAAGGGCGCGCTGCACGTCCGTGCGTCCGGGTGGGGCACCATGCAGCCATGGACAACCTGCTCGGCGGACCCGCGCCCACGCTGCTCACCGAGGACGACGCCGACCGTGCCGCGCAGGATGCGCTGCTCGCCGGCGCCGATCCGCGCGACGCCGTGCTGCTCGCACCCGCGTCGTCGTACCTGTGGGCCGTCCTCGCCGAGAACGCGCTGAGCGGCACGGGCGAGGAGGCGGATGCGCCGGCCGTGGGGCTCGAGAGCACCGGTGACGGTGCCGTCGTCCAGGGGCCAGCTATCGGCGCGCCCGACCCGGTGGCCGCCTACGCCTTCGCCCGGACCGGGTACCACCGCGGGCTCGACGCGCTGCGCCGGGCCGGGTGGCGCGGCGCAGGGCCGGTTCCGCTCGAGCACCGTCCCAACCAGGGTTTCCTGCGGAGCCTGCTCGCGCTCGCGGAGGCGGCCGACGTCATCGGCGAGCCGGCGGAGGCGCAGCGCTGTCGCGAGTTCCTCGTCGCGCTCGGCACCTCGGCCGACGAGGTCGCCGCGCTCCGCTGATCTGAGCAGTGCGCTGAGCCCCGTCGCGCTCCGCTGAGCCCCCGGGGCGTCCTCCTGTTGGCTGACCGTGTCCCTGTGACCATGCTCCGGTAGCCTCGACCGGGGCGCGCGCAGGTTCGCCGCCCCGCCCTGCCGTCGCAGGGACCGTCGAGAGAAGGAACGTCATGCCAGCCGTCGTGGTGCTCGGGGCACAGTGGGGAGACGAGGGCAAGGGCAAGGCGACCGACCAGCTCGGCTCGCGCGTCGACTACGTCGTGAAGTTCAACGGCGGGAACAACGCCGGGCACACCGTCGTCATCGACGGCCAGAAGTACGCCCTGCATCTGCTGCCGTCCGGCATCCTCTCGCCCGGGGTCACCCCGGTGATCGGTAACGGCGTCGTCATCGACCTCGCGGTGCTCTTCGAGGAGATCGACGCGCTGATCGAGCGCGGGCTGGACCCGTCGAAGCTCCTGGTCTCGGCGAACGCGCACATCATCCCGCCGTACAACCGGACCATCGACAAGGTCACCGAGCGCTTCCTCGGCAAGCGACGCATCGGCACCACGGGCCGCGGCATCGGGCCGACGTACGCGGACAAGATCAGCCGCGTGGGCATCCGCGTCCAGGACCTGTTCGACGAGAACATCCTCACGCAGAAGGTCGAAGGCGCCCTCGACCAGAAGAACCACCTGCTGGTGAAGGTCTACAACCGCCGTGCGATCACCGTCGAGGAGACCGTCGAGGACCTGCTCTCCTTCGCCGACCGCCTGCGGCCGATGGTCGCGGACACGGCTCTGGTGCTCAACCAGGCCCTCGATGCAGGCAAGACCGTCCTCTTCGAGGCGGGCCAGGCCACGATGCTCGACGTCGACCACGGGACCTACCCGTTCGTCACGTCGTCGAGCGCGACGGCCGGCGGCGCCTGCACCGGGTCAGGCGTCGGGCCGACCCGCATCGACCGCGTCGTCGGCGTCATCAAGGCGTACACGACGCGTGTGGGCGAGGGTCCGTTCCCCACCGAGCTGCTCGACGCGCAGGGTGAGTGGCTGCGGGCGACCGGCGGCGAGTTCGGCGTCACCACGGGCCGCCCCCGCCGGTGCGGCTGGTACGACGCGGTCATCGCGCGCTACTCGGGCCGGGTGAACGGCCTGACCGACCTGGTGCTCACCAAGCTCGACGTGCTCACCGGCCTGGAGAAGATCCCGGTCTGCGTCGCGTACGAGGTCGACGGGGTGCGGCACGACGAGATGCCGTACGACCAGAGCCAGTTCCACCACGCGACGCCTGTGTACGAGGAGCTCGACGGCTGGTCCGAGGACATCACCGCCTGCCGGACGTTCGAGGACCTGCCCGCCAACGCGCAGCG
>DASXVR010000195.1:0-3548 GCA_036504175.1 Actinotalea sp.
GGACACCGACGTGTGGAGCATGGAGTTCTTCGCGGGGCGCACCCACGTGACGCCCGCGGAGCGGGAGGCCTTCGCCGCCATCGCCGATGGTGGCTACAGCGAGGTGAGCCGGGTGCACCTGCCGGCCGAGCACACGTACACGTACTGGGACTACCAGCAGCTGCGCTTCCCCCGGAACGAGGGCATGCGCATCGACCTGACGTACGCGTCCCCGGCCCTGGCCGCCGCGGTGACCGGCGTGACCATCGAGCGCAACGAGCGCAAGGGCAAGGGCCCGAGCGACCACGTGCCGGTGGTGCTGGAGGTCACTGCCTGAAGGTCGCCGTCAGTCACGGCGTGGCGGCAGCAGCGGGGCCAGCGTGCGCTCCAGGCCGGCCAGCGCCTCGTCGGTCACGGCCAACTGGTCGTCGCCGAGCGTCGCCCAGACCCGGCCGGCTCCTACCTCCCGCACGACGAGGCCCGCGGTGGCCAGCGGGGTGACGCCCCCGACCGCCTCGACCTGCGCCGGCCCGAGCAGCACGCCCCAGCCGAGCCCCCACACGTGGTGGAGGAAGTCGTGCGACCCAGGCGTGATGCCGCGATCCAGCTCCCATTCGCTCCAGACGCCACGCTCCAGGTCGTGCTCCAGGGCGATGTAGCCGGTCTCCGCCTCGACGAGCGCAGCTGCCTGCGCCACCCAGTCGGCGAGCCGCATGCCCACGGCCGTCAGGTCCCGGCCCTCGTCGGCCAACGCGGCGAAGGCGACCGCGACCATGACCAGGAGCTCGCCCGTTCGCCCGACCCCCGGGGTGTCCGGACCGGGGAGGCGCGCGGCGACGTGGACCAGCATCGGAGGCCCGGGGTCGAGCTCGGGGTCGCCCTCGGGCTCGTGGTGCGCCGGGAAGGCCACCACCTGAAACCCCTCCACGACGCCCTCCCCGAGCGGTGCCCGGTCACGCTCCCAGTCGAGGCCGTCGTTCCACGGTGGTGACGCCATCGGGTCCGCGTCCTCCAGCGTCTCGACGCAGGTCAGCCAGGTGAGGTCGAGGCCCGCAGAGGGCAGCACGACATCCTCGACGGCGGCCCGGACAGCGGCCAGCACCGACTCGATCGGCACCGTGAGGAGCCGGGCGCCGACCGCGCCGACCAGGACCTGAGGCGGAGGAGGCGGGGTAGCGGGCCGGGGCGTCTCGGTGCCCCAGTGCGCCGCGAGGCGCTCGTCCGTCGGCAGCACGGGATCGAGCAGGGCCCCGAGCGCGGCCTCGTCCCGGGGCGTCACCGACGCCGGGTCGTCGGCGAGCCGGAGGAGCGCCCGCCCACCCGGCAGCTCTTCAGCCAGGGGGGTGTGGGCTCGGAGGGCCTCGATCCCGCCGACGAGCGGCACCTGCGCCGGCCCGAGCAGCACGCCCCAGCCGAGGCCGTAGAGGTACCGACGGAAGTCGCGGTAGCTCGGCGGCACACGGTGCCGGCTCTCCCACCCGCTCCACCCGTGTCCGCGTTCGCCGGCGCTCTCGATGGCCATGTAGCCGGTGTCGGCGTCGACGAGCTCGGCGGCGCGACGGACCCAGTCGGCCATCCAGCCGGCGGCCCAGTCCAGCCGCTCGCCGCCGCCGTACATCGCCCACCGGGACATGGAGAGCCAGACCGTCAGGCCCGTGACGGGCCTCGACGTCCAGAGCACGTCCGTAGGGAAGCTGACCGTGAGGTCCACCACGTCCATCCGCGGGTCGTAGCGGTCGACATTGGGGTCGCGGTTGAAGTCGGCCCGCATCACCGTCGACTCGGCGCTCGCGCCCAGCCCCTCCGGACGCCCGGCGGCGAGCTTGCGCGCGATGAAGTCCCACCGGAGGCCCTGAGCACCCGTCCGCGCCCGCGCAGATCCAAGGTCGTCCGAGGTCACGTGGGCGTGTGTGGACCAGCTCAGGTCGATCCCCATGCAGCGCTGCGCCACGTCCTCGACGGCCGAGCGCGCCGCCTCGATCACCGCCTCGACCGGCACGCGCAGCTCCTGCGCGGCCACCGCGACGACGACCTCGCCCTCCGCCATGACGTCCCCTCGTCCGGCCCGCGGGCCTCGCCGACCTGCGACGCAGGCTAGGGGCGCCGGCCATCCCGGCGGGGGCGGACGGCCGCGATTCACCCGTCCGGCCGGAGCCGAGCCTGCCCGGCCGTCACCCGGTCGGCTAGCGTGGCGAGCGGCAACGACGGCGATCGGCGACCGGGGGTGACGTGGCAGGCCAGGACCGGTACGAGTACCCCGCGCCGTACTACGCGGGGGGCTGGCAGCAGCCGCCGGCGCAGCAGGCGCCGTGGGACGGCGTGAGCATCGCGGCGCTGGCCACCGGGGTCGTCGGGCTCGGGCCGGTGCCGATCGTCCTCGGCGCGCTGGGCGCGACGCGGACGGCGGACCGGCGCCGCCGGGGCCGGTGGATGGCCTGGGTCGGGCTGGCGCTGGGCGTCCTCTCGACCCTGTTCTGGCTCGCTGCCGGCGGGGTCGTCTGGCTCCTGCTGCGGCCGCTCCCCGCCGACGTCTCGGCGCCGCGGTTCGCCACCCCGCAGCAGCTGGTGGTCGGCAACTGCCTGGCGACCCTGCCGAAGGACGGCGACGTCTGGGCCGTGCGGGTGGTGCCGTGCGCGGACAGCCACGAGGCGCAGGTCGTCGTGCGCCAGGACCTGAGCAACCCGCCGACCGGCCAGACGCGGCTCGACGAGGCCGCCTCCCAGCTGTGCGCCGCGCAGGCGCCCACGTCCGGGCGGCTCGTCGTCTGGGCACCGACACCGGGCCACTCGACGGTGACGTGCCTGGTCAGCACGGCCGTCACCGCGCCCGACGCGACACCGTCCAGCACCTAGCCCGGCCCGGCGGCTACGGTGCCACCTGGAGGTGCGGTTCCGATGCCGTTCGACGAAGACCGGGTGCTCGACACCCTGACGCTGCAGGAGAAGGCGGCCCTGACGTCGGGCGCGGACTTCTGGCACACCAAGCCGATCGACCGCGCGGGCGTGCCCGCGATCATGATGACCGATGGCCCCCACGGCGTGCGCAAGCAGGTCCTCGAGGGCGGCGCCGCCGAGGTCGGCGACTCGGTCCCGGCGACCTGCTTCCCCACCGCGGTGACCCTCGCCTCGACGTGGGACCCCGAGCTGATGCGGCGCGTCGGCGAGGCGCTGGGCCGCGAGGCGGCCGCGCAGGGCGTGGCCGTGCTGCTCGGCCCCGGCGTCAACATCAAGCGCACGCCGCTGTGCGGGCGCAACTTCGAGTACTTCTCCGAGGACCCGCACCTCGCCGGGCGGCTCGCCGCCGCCTACGTCGAGGGCGTCCAGTCGCAGGGCGTCGGCACGAGCCTCAAGCACTTCGCGGCCAACAACCAGGAGACGGACCGCATGCGCGTGTCCGCCGACGTCGACGAGCGCACGCTGCGCGAGATCTACCTGCCGGCGTTCGAGCACGTGGTCACGACCGCGCAGCCCTGGACCGTCATGTGCGCCTACAACAAGGTGTCCGGCGTCTACGCCTCCGAGCACGGCTGGCTGCTGTCCGGCGTGCTGCGCGACGAGTGGGGCTTCGA
>DASXVR010000196.1:0-2905 GCA_036504175.1 Actinotalea sp.
GAGGGTCATCCTGAACAGGTCAGCGACAAGCGGCAAACCCATCGCGAGGTGGGGACGCAAAGCCACGGGACCCTCGAGGTCAGCCGGGCCACCGAACGACACGAGGTCGATCATGGGCACACTGCCAGGCACATCGGCTCCACCCCTCCCAGCGTTCTGCGCTGACCCGCGCCCGGGATCCCCGGGACGCAACCCCTAGCCCTCCGTCGAGGGCGCCTGGCTCCCGTCACAGGACGTGACACCACGGAGCCGCAAGCCGGGCCGCTGGCCTGGCACAGGGAGTGCACATCTCGGACCCAGGAGGGGGACAGATGAACAGCCGGAAGCAGCGCAAGGCAGCAGCAGTGGCCCTCGTGGCCCTTGCCCTGGTGGGAGTGCGGGCGGCATCGGCCGCCGGCGCAGACCTGAGCGGTCAGCAGATCCTGATCGGAGACACCGGCGCGGAGCAGTGCAGCTCCTCGCAGGTCCACATCGACTACGACGTCGCATACGACGCGTCACTGCAGGGATACGGGGTGAGCGCTGCCCGGCTGTCGGGGCTGGACGAGCGCTGCCAGGGGTACGACGCCGTCGTCACCCTCAGTGGGCCCGGGGGGGTTCCGCTGGCCGAGGTCACCGCAGTGGTCGACGCGTCAGACATGCGGGTCGTGGTTCCGGCGGCGACGCCGGTGAGTGCGGAGCAGCTCACGGGGGTGAGCATCGTGCTCCGGGATGCTGAGGCCTAGACCTCAGTCGACCGACGCGGTGCCGCTCCGTGGGGACGGAGCGGCACCGGTCGCGCGAACGGACCCGTCGGGGGACGGGTCGGACGACCGCGGGGGGAGTGACCACGCGACGGGCTGGGCGCCCTGCGCGACGAGCAGGTCGTTGGCGCGCGAGAACGGCCGCGAGCCGAAGAAGCCGCGGGACGCCGACAACGGGCTCGGGTGCACGCTGGCGACCACGGGGACGTCCCCGAGTGCGGGGCGGACCTCCTGCGCGTCGCGCCCCCAGAGCACCGCCACCAGGGGCAGACCCCGTGCGACCAGGGCCTCGACGGCCCGGTCGGTGACCTCCTGCCAGCCCAGGTGCCGGTGCGACCCGGGTGTCCCCTCGCGCACCGTCAGGACCCTGTTGAGCAGCAGGACTCCCTGGTCGCTCCACCCCGTGAGGTCGCCCGACGCCGGCAGGGGGCAGCCGACGTCGTCGACGAGCTCGCGGAAGATGTTCTGCAGGGACCGGGGCAGCGGGCGCACGTGCGCACCCGTCGAGAACGCCAGACCGACGGCGTGGCCGCGGGTCGGGTAGGGGTCCTGGCCGATGACCAGCACCCGGACGTCGGCCAGCGGGCGGGTGAACGCGCGCAGCACGCCCGCGGGCTCCGGCAGGTACCGATGACCGCCGGCGACCTCGGCCCGCAGGGCGTCGCCGATGTCCCGCAGGCGCGGCTCGACGGGTGCCAGCGCCTGGGCCCAGTCGGGCGCGACGAGCTGGTCGAGAGGGAGCCGCGGCACGGCGCGAGGGTAGCGTCGAACGACGCGCCCGAGGAATGACAGGCGTGTCATTCGGGTCGTACGATGGGGCCGCTCAGCACGATGCACCGCACTGGAGGACCTCGATGGACGCGACAGCCGCAGCGGCACCGACGCAGGCCTTCGCGGCGCCGACGAGCGGCCTGTCGGAGCGTGACGAGCAGATCCTCGCGTTCGAGCGCCAGTGGTGGAAGTACGCGGGCGCCAAGGAGCAGGCCGTCCGCGAGCTCTTCGAGATGTCCGCCACCCGGTACTACCAGGTGCTGAACGCGCTGATCGACTCCCCGGCGGCCCTCGCCCACGACCCGATGCTCATCAAGCGCCTGCGCCGGCTCCGCTCCAGCCGCCAGCGCGCGCGCACAGCGCGTCGACTCGGCGTCGAGGGCTGAACGCCCGACCCGAGCCGATAGCCTGTCGGCCGTGAGCTCTGGCGACTACCCCTATCCACCGGACGAGTTCGACGCCCCCGGTGCAGCGGTCGCCCCCGACGGAGCGCACCGCGCCCCCCGTTCCCGGTGGCAGCGCATCGCGTCGTTCGTGCTGGTGCTGATCCTCTTCCCTCTGCTCGCCTACGGCGTGGTGACCTGGCTCTCGGACAGGCAGAGCGGACCTGGCGCCTCAGCCGTCACGATGACCGACGACTCCGGCGAGGGGTCCCAGACCACCTCCCCGACGACGTCGCCCACCGAGTCGGCCGCTCCGTCCGAACCGGCGGCGACCACCGAGCCGACGACGCCACCCGCGCCGCAGGCGGACCTGGCGCGGCAGGTGGACGTGTTCAACTCCACCAGCACCTCGGGCCTGGCGGCCAAGGCTGCGAAGGCGGTCCAGGCGGCCGGCTTCACCAAGGTGACGGCGAAGAACTGGACAGGCAAGGACCCGGCCAAGTCCGTCGTCTACTACCCCGCACCGGCGGACATCGCCACGGCGCAGGCGGTGGCCGACGCCCTCGGCATCTCCACGGTGACCGAGTCGGCCTCCGCGGCCGTCGACCGGGTCGTCGTGGTGCTCGCGTCCGACTACAAGCCCTGAGCCGTCCGGCGGGGCAGCCGTCGCCAGCGGGCTGACCGTCACCAGCGGGCGGACGCGGCCTCCTCCCGGCGGCGTCGCGCCAGTACGCTCGCCCGATCGTGACGACGTCACACCGGCAGGGCGATCTCCGTCCCGGCCGGCAGCGCAACACACCGGGAGCATCGATGGCCCAGGGCACCGTGAAGTGGTTCAACGCCGAGAAGGGCTTCGGGTTCATCACCCAGGCCGACGGCGGTCCGGACGTCTTCGTCCACTTCAGTGCCATCCAGGCCGACGGCTACCGCGCCCTCGAGGAGGGCCAGGAGGTCGAGTTCCAGGTCGGCCAGGGTGCCAAGGGGCCCCAGGCCGAGCAGGTGCGCGCC
>DASXVR010000197.1:0-2028 GCA_036504175.1 Actinotalea sp.
CATGCGGTCGATGACGGTCCAGCCGCCGTCGAGCGGGATGAGCGTCTTGTCGTACGTGTGCGACGGGCGGACCACCGTCGCCGGGAAGCCGTCCTGCCGGTAGGCGGCGACGAGGAGGTCCTCGCAGGCGATCTTGTTCCGGGAGTACTCCCAGTAGGGGTTGCGCAGCGGCGTCGACTCCAGCACCGGCAGCCGCGCCGGGGGCGTCTGGTAGGCCGAGGCCGAGCTGATGAACACGTACTGGCCGGTGCGCCCGGTGAACAGGTCGATGGCCGTGCGGATGTGGTCAGGGGTGAAGGCGAGGAAGTCGACGACGGCGTCGAACTCGAGCTCGCCGATCGCCGCCCGCGTGGAGGCCGCGTCCCGGATGTCACCGCGCAGCGAGGTGACCCCGTCCGGCAGGGGGTGGACGGTGCTCTGACCGCGGTTCAGGACCGACACGTCCAAGCCGCGCTCGACCGCCAGCCGCGTGGACGCCGAGCTGATGATGCCGCTGCCGCCGATGAACAGGACCCTGGGAGCGCTCATGCCGTCACCGTATCGTCAACGCCCGTATCGATACGACCGGCGCTCCACCCACGCGCGGACATGATGCCGGTCGGCGGCCGTCACTGGTCGCCCTCCCCGACCCGGAAGACGAGTCCGCCCGTCACCACGGCATGAGCCACCTCGCTCAGGTCCTGGTCCAGCGCGAAGGCGTGCGCCCGCAGGATGGCGAGTGCGTCGCCGACCCGGATCCCGAGCTGGGCGACCACGATCCCCGTGGCCCGGTGGACCTCGGCACGGTTCGACCACGACCCCGGCTCGTCGCCCTCGGCGGCCGCAGGGTCGTGCGGGATGGCCGCCGCCAGCGCGTCGGCGAGGAAGGCCGCATCCTCGAGAGGTTCCGCGAGCAGCCTCGACTCGGCGAGGTAGAGCATCAGCACGCCCAGCACGCCCCCGTTCGGCCGCATCGGGAGCGCCACCACGCTGCGCGCCGACGTCTGGCGCGAGGCGGCCTCGGTGAACATCGGCCAGGCGGGCTCGTCCGCCACCAGGTCCACGACCACCGGCAGCCCGGTGCGCAGGGCCTCGGTCGCCGGACCCTCCCCGAGCACCTCGTGCAGGCTCTCCAGCGTGGCTGCCGTCGCGTCGGTCGCGGCCAGGACGATGCGGTTGTTCGACGAGTCGTCGAGGGCGATGGAGGCTCCGTCGGCCCCGAGCACGCGGCGGGTGCCCTCGCAGAGGCGTTCGGTCAGCGTCGCGGACTCCGGTGCCCGGGCGACCTCCGCAGCGAGGCGGAACAGGAGCATGGCCCGGTGGTCCACGTCCTACCTCCCCGGTTCGGACAGCACCGTCGTGCTCAGGATAGAGGCTGAGGCGCAGCGTGGTAGGGCCTCCCGGGCTCTTCTCGGCGCGCACCGCGCCGCAGCGGGCGGACAGTGACCCAGCACGACCGACCCGCCATGATGGTGGGGCACGCGCACCCTCGGTGCCCCGCCAGCGTTGCCGGTCCGTCCCCCGACCCGGAGGCCCGTCATGGACATCCCCACGTTTGTCCCCCGCCACATCGCCCTGGTGGCCCACGACAACATGAAGGTCGAGCTGCTGCGCTGGGCTGAGTTCAACCGGGGCACGCTGGCCGACCACGTGCTCTACGCGACGGGCACGACGGGCACGATGCTCGAGTACGAGCTCGGGCTCCCGGTCCACCGGTTCCTGTCCGGGCCGGTGGGTGGCGACCAGCAGATCGGCGCCAAGATCGCCGAGGGCCAGATCACCATGCTCGTCTTCTTCTGGGACCCGCTGGAGCCGCAGCCGCACGACCCTGACGTCAAGGCGCTGCTGCGCATCGCGACGGTGTGGAACGTGCCGATGGCCTGCAACGTGGCCACGGCCGACTGGCTGATCTCCTCACCCCTGCTGACCAGCGGCTACGAGCACCGGCGCCCCGACCACGGCCCGCGCACCTGGGACGGCACCGAGCCCGAGACCGACTCGGAGACCGAGAACGAGGCCTAGCTGCGACGTCCCCGGACGTCGTCGGCC
>DASXVR010000198.1:0-2743 GCA_036504175.1 Actinotalea sp.
GCCTTCGTGACCGTGGACGGCCGCACGCACGCCCTGTCGAACTACCACGTGCTCGTCGGCAGCCCGTCGTCGTCCGTCGGTGACCCCGTCCTTCAGCCCGGGCCCGCCGACGGTGGACGGATGCCGCAGGACAAGGTCGGCGAGCTGGCCGCGTTCGGAACCTTGGAGCGGGGTGGCCGGTTCGTCGTGGACTGCGCCGTCGCACTCCTCGACGACCAGGACGTCGACCCGACCTACCCGATCGGCGCCGTCACCCGGACCGCTGCCGCCGAGGGCGCCGAGGAGGTCGAGAAGACGGGCCGGACCACCGGCACCACCCGTGGCCATGTGACGGCGATCGAGCTCGACGACGTCGTGGTCGGCTACGGCGCCGAGCTCGGCGAGCTCACCTTCGACAACCAGATCGAGGTCGAGGGCCTGGCGGGCGAGCCGTTCTCCCGGGGCGGCGACAGCGGATCGCTGGTGTACCGGACCAGCGACGGCGTCGCGATCGGCCTGCTCTTTGCCGGCAGTGAGACCGGGGGCGAGAATGGGACAGGGCTGACGTACCTCAATCCCATCGACCCGGTGCTCGAGACGTTCGGGGCCACGCTGGTGGGGTGAGCCGTCGGCCGTGCGGTCGCGAGCCCACGCGCCGCTCGTCGAACCGAGGTGTCCCGATGGCCGATCTGCAGCAGGCACGAGCCGCCAAGGCGCGGCTCCGGTCCAGCCTGTCCGACCACGTCGGCATCCGGGGCATCGGCCTCACCAAGGTCCCCGATGGCTACTGCCTGCTCGTGAACGTCGCCCGGGCCGAGGACGACGACATCCCTGGCGCCTTCGACGGCGTGCCCGTGCGTGTCCGGGTCGTCGGCGCCCTGCACCCCCGCACCGTCCTGGGAGCCCGCTCGTGACGGGTCACCGGATCTTCGGCTTCAGCTTCGCCAGCATCCACGCGCTCTACGTGAAGAAGGTCGAGCGCAAGGGCCGCACCAAGGACGAGGTCGACCAGGTCGTCTCCTGGCTCACCGGCTACGACGCCGACGGCCTGGAGGAGGTCATCGCCTCCGACGTCGATCTCGAGACGTTCTTCGCTCAGGCGCCCGGACTCAACCCGAACGCCTCTCTCATCACCGGCCTGATCTGCGGGATCCGCGTCGAGGAGATCGAGGACCCGCTCATGCAGAAGATCCGCTACATGGACAAGCTGGTCGACGAGGTGGCACGCGGCAAGAAGATGGCGTCGATCCTGCGCGGCAGCAGCGTGGCGGAGGCGCTGGACGCCTGACCTCCCGTCGGAGATAGTCGGCGCCATGCGCACGAGCCGGTTGGTCGCCTTCAGCGACGGTGTCCTGGCCATCATCATCACGATCATGGTGCTGGAGCTCCGGGTGCCGGCGTTCGCCGAGGACCACGTCGCGACGTTCGGTGACCTCGTCGACGCCCACCTCGTCCCGGTGTTCTTCAGCTACGTCCTGAGCTTCGTGTACATCGCGATCTACTGGAACAACCACCACCACCTCCTGACGACCGCCGATCACGTCAGCGGCTCGATCATGTGGGCGAACATGCACCTGCTGTTCTGGCTCTCGCTCGTCCCGTTCGCGACGGGCTGGCTGGGCGAGAGCCACGGCGCCGCCGCGCCCGCCGCGCTCTACGGGGTGATCCTGCTGATGGCAGGCATCGCGTACTTCGCGCTCAGCAAGCTGATCATCCGCGAGAGCGGGGCCGAGGGG
The DNA here is from genome assembly GCA_036504175.1 of Actinotalea sp. GTDB lineage: Bacteria > Actinomycetota > Actinomycetes > Actinomycetales > Cellulomonadaceae > Actinotalea. Next base: position 1,716 of record DASXVR010000198.1, read on the forward strand.
ACGCTCGCCCGGGCCGTCGGGCAGGACCGCAAGGGACAGGTCTCGCCGCTCCTGTACGCCATCGCCATCGGTGCCGCCTTCGTGTGGACACCGCTGTCGTACGCCCTCTATGTCGCCGTCGCGGCCATGTGGCTGATCCCCGACAGGCGGATCGAGCGCCTCGCGGTCGCGGTGCCCGCCGAGCAGGAGTGAGGCTCGTCAGCCCGAGCTGAGCGGTGCCGTGGCCAGCACGTCGGCGGAGGCGGCGATCCCCGATGGCAGCACCACCGTGAAGCGGCAGCCGCCGTCGACGTCGCCCACCTCGATCCGGCCGGCGTGCGCGTCCACGATCCCCTTCGCGATGGCCAGGCCGAGCCCCGCGCCCACGTCCTCGCCGGGGGTGCGCGCCCACTCGCCCCGGAAGCCCACCTCGAACAGCCTCTCCACGTCACCCGGCGGGATGCCGCCGCACTCGTCGGTCACGGTGATGACCGCGTCGCCCCCCTGCGAGCCGCACCGCACGACGACCGTCCCGCCCGACGGCGTGTGCCGCACCGCGTTGCTGACGAGGTTGCGGAGCACCCGGGCGAGCTGGTCCGGGTCGGCGTGCGCGATCGTGCCCGGGTCCATCTCCGCGACGAGGCGGACGCCCTTGGCGGCACCGATCGGTTCGGCTCCCTGCACCACCTCGTCGACGACGTCGTGCAGCGCAACCCGACGCGGCGTGACCACGAGGGCGCCGGCGTGGATGCCGGAGAGGTCGAACAGGTCGTCGATCATCCGGGACAGGCGCACGGTCTCCCGGCGGATCCTCCGGTAGTACTCGGCGACCCCCTCCGGATCGGCGACCACGCCGTCCTCGAGCGCCTCGGCCATCGCGCGCAGCCCGGCCACGGGACTGCGCAGGTCGTGGCTCACCCAGGCCACGAGCTCGCGCCGAGCCGACTCCACCGCCCGCTCGCGCTCCCGCGACGCCTCCAGCCGGCTCGACGCGGTTCGCAGGGCGGCCGCGAGCACCTGGAGCTCGCGCGTGTCCGGCTCGTCCAGCT
>DASXVR010000199.1:0-9111 GCA_036504175.1 Actinotalea sp.
GTCGGCAGGCCGACCTCGATGCGCGGGAAGCAGAAGGTGCACTTCTCGGCCTTGCCGGTCTTGTGGTTGAAGTAGACCTTCTTGTACGGGCAGCCGGTGACGCACTTGCGCCAGCCCCGGCACGCGTCCTGGTCGACCAGGACGATGCCGTCCTCCGCGCGCTTGTAGATCGCGCCCGACGGGCACGAGGCCGCGCACGACGGGTTGAGGCAGTGCTCGCAGATCCGCGGCAGGTAGAACATGAAGGTCTGCTCGAACTCGAGCTTCACCTTGTCCGACACCTTCGCCAGGATCGGGTCCCCCGCGAGCAGCGCGGCGCTGCCCCCGAGGTCGTCGTCCCAGTTGGCGCTCCACGTGATGCTCATGTTCTTGCCGCTGATCAGGGACTTCGGCCGCGCGACGGGCGTGTGCTCCTGGAGCGGGGCCGTCGTCAGGTTCTCGTAGTCGTAGGTCCACGGCTCGTAGTACTCGTCGATCGACGGCTGCTTGGGGCTGGCGAAGATCGTCATCAGGTTCTTCAGGCGCCCACCGGCCTTGAGCTGCAGCCGCCCGCGCTTGTTGAGGGTCCAGCCGCCCTCCCACTTCTCCTGGTCCTCGTAGGTGCGCGGGTACCCCTGGCCGGGACGGGTCTCGACGTTGTTGAACCAGACGTACTCGGTGCCGGTGCGGTTGGTCCACGCCTGCTTGCAGGTCACCGAGCAGGTGTGGCACCCGATGCACTTGTCGAGGTTCATCACCATCGCCATCTGCGCCATGACTCTCATGCGGTCGCTCCCCCGGTCCGGACGTGGCTCTGGGCCTGGCCCTCGGTCTGGCTCTGCATCTCAGTACTCCACTGTCTGCGAGCGCCGGCGGATGACGGTCACCTCGTCGCGCTGGTTACCGGTCGGGCCGAGGTAGTTGAAGGCGTAGGAGAGCTGGGCGTACCCGCCGATGAGGTGGCTCGGCTTGATCAGCAGCCGGGTCAGCGAGTTGTGGATGCCGCCGCGCTTGCCCGTCGTCTCCGAGCGCGGGACGTCGATCAGCCGGTCCTGGGCGTGGTGCATGTAGACGGTGCCCTCCGGCATGCGGTGCGAGACGACCGCCCGTGCGACGACGACGCCGTTGCGGTTGACCGCCTCGATCCAGTCGTTGTCGGAGATCCCGACCTTGTCCGCGTCGAGGTTGCTCATCCAGATCGTCGGACCGCCCCGGGAGAGCGAGAGCATGAACAGGTTGTCCTGGTACTCCGAGTGGATCGACCACTTGTTGTGCGGCGTCAGGTACCGCACGGTCACGCCCAGGGCCCCGGTGTCGCCGATCACCGGCTCGCCGAACAGCGCCTGCATGTTCAGCGGCGGACGGAACACCGGCAGGCCCTCGCCGATCTCGCTCATCCAGTCGTGGTCGAGGTAGAACTGCTGGCGTCCGGTCAGGGTGTGCCAGGGCTTGAGCCGCTCGACGTTGATGGTGAACGGGGAGTAGCGCCGTCCGCCGTGCTCGGTGCCCGACCACTCCGGCGAGGTGATCACCGTGACGGGGGCCGCCTGGGTGTCCGCGAACGTCACCTGCTTGCCCTCGTGCTCGGCGGCGAGGTCGGCCATGACGGTCCCGGTGCGCTTCTCCAGCGTGTGGAAGCCCTGGGTGGCCAGGCGCCCGTTGGTGGTGCCGGACAGGGCCAGGATCGCCTCGCACACGTGCACGTCCCGGGACAGCAGCGGTCTGCCGTCGCCGATGCCGCGGTAGGTGCCGCGGGCCACCCCGTTCTTGCGGCGCAGGTACTCGATCTCCTTGTCGACCGTGTACGGGATGCCCTTGGTCTGGGTGCCGAGCGTGTCCAGGAGCGGGCCGAGCGTCTGCAGCTTGGTGTGGATCGCCCCGTAGTCGCGCTCGACGACGACGAGCTTGGGCATCGTGCGGCCCGGCACGGGCTCGAACTCCCCCGTCTTCCAGTCCTGGACCCGGCCGTGCGGGTTCGCCATCTCGTCCGGGGTGTCGTGCGTGAGCGGCACGGCGACGACGTCCTGGCGGACCCCGAGGTGTGTCGCGGCGAGCTCGCTGAACCGTCGCGCGATCGTCGAGAACGCGTCGAAGTCCGTCCGCGTCTGCCACGGCGGTGCGATGGCCGGGCTGAACGAGTTCACGAACGGGTGCATGTCGGTGGTGTTGAGGTCGTACTTCTCGTACCAGGTCGCCGCCGGCAGCACGACGTCGGAGTAGACAGTCGTGCTCGTCATGCGGAAGTCGAGGCACAGGAGGAGGTCGAGCTTGCCGGTGGGCGCCTCGTCATGCCAGACGACGTCGCGCGGACGCGCCTCTGGTGGGGCCTCCGTGGCGCGCAGGTTCGAGTCCGTGCCGAGCAGGTGCTTGAGGAAGTACTCGTTCCCCTTGGCCGAGCTCCCGAGCAGGTTGGCACGCCAGATGGTCAGCACGCGCGGGAAGTTCTCCGGCGAGTCCGGGTCCTCCGAGGCGAACCTCAGCCGGCCGGCGCTGAGCTCGCGCGGCACGTACTCGCCCACCGGTAGCCCGGCCGCCTCGGCCTCCTCGGCGATCGCCAGCGGGTTCCGGTCGAACGTCGGGTAGGACGGCATCCAGCCCATGCGCGCGGACTGCGCGATCACGTCGGCGGTCGTCTTGCCGGTCAGGCCGCTGCGGGCCGGGTCGGCGGTCGCTGCCGCGAGGGTGTCGGCGCCGAACGCGTCGTAGCGGAACTGGTCGGTGTGCAGGTACCAGTACGCCGTCTGGATCATCGTGCGGGCCGGCCGCGCCCAGTCCAGGCCGTTGGCGTAGTGCTGCTGGCCGGTGACCGGCCGGACCTTCTCCTGGCCGACGTAGTGCGCCCAGCCACCTCCGTTGACGCCCTGGCAGCCGGTGAGCGTGGTCAGCGTCAGGAACGCGCGGTAGATGGTGTCGGAGTGGAACCAGTGGTTGGTGCCCGCGCCCATGATGATCATCGAGCGGCCGCGCGACTCCTCGGCGTTGGCCGCGAACTCCCGCCCGATCCGCTCGGCCTTGGCGGCGGGGACGCCGGTGAACTGCTCCTGCCAGGCGGGGGTGCACAGCTGGGAGGCGTCGTCGTAACCGGTCGGCCACTCGCCCTGCAGGCCCTCACGGTGCACGCCGTACTGGGCGAGCATCAGGTCGTACACGGTGGTCACCAGGTGGCCGCCCACGCGGCGCACGGGGACGGCCCGGCGCACCGTCGACGGGGTGCCCTCGGGGCTGTCGAACCGCGGGAGGTCGATCTCGACCGACTCACCGCTCACCGCGCCGCGGACGTCACCACCGACGCTGAGCGACGGGTCGACGTCGCCCAGGTCGAGGTTCCAGCGGCCCATGCCCTGCTCGCCGTAGTGGAAGCCGAGGGACCCGCCGGGCACCACGGGCATGCCGGTCGCCGAGTCGATCAGCACCGTCTTGAACTCGGCGTTCTCCGAGGTCGCCTCGGCGCCGGGCAGGTCGGACGCAGTCAGGAACTTGCCCGCGACGTGCGCGGCGCCCTCGCGCTCCTCGAGGCGGACCAGGAACGGCAGGTCGGTGTACCGCTTGACGTACTCGGTGAAGTACGGGACCTCGCGCTGGACGAAGAACTCGTTGAGCGTGACGTGACCCATCGCCATAGCGAGCGCGCCGTCGGTGCCGGGCTGGGCGGCGAGCCACTCGTCGGCGAACTTGACGTTGTCCGCGTAGTCCGGCGAGACGGCGACGACCTTCTGCCCGCGGTAGCGCGCCTCGGCCATCCAGTGCGCGTCAGGGGTGCGGGTCACCGGGAGGTTGGAGCCCCACATGATGAGGTAGCCGGCATCCCACCAGTCGCCCGACTCCGGCACGTCCGTCTGGTCGCCGAACACCTGCGGCGAGGCCACCGGCAGGTCCGCGTACCAGTCGTAGAACGAGAGCATCGGAGCGCCGATGAGCGAGTGGTACCGGGCGCCGGCGCCGTGGGACACCATCGACATCGCCGGGATGGGTGAGAAGCCGGCGACGCGGTCGGGCCCGTAGGTCTTGATCGTGTACACCTGCGCGGCGGCCACCATCTCGACGGCCTCGTCCCAGCTGGCGCGGACCAGCCCGCCCTTGCCTCGCGCGGACTTGTAGCGGCGGGACTTCTCCGGGTCGGTGACGATGCTCGCCCAGGCGTCGACGGGGTCACCACCGGTGGCTGCCTTGGCCTCGCGGTACATCTCGAGCAGGAGGCCCCGGACGTAGGGGTACCGGATGCGGGTCGGCGAGTAGGTGTACCAGCTGAAGGCGGCGCCGCGCGGGCAGCCCCGGGGCTCGTACTCCGGGCTGTCCGGCCCGACCGAGGGGTAGTCCGTCTGCTGCGACTCCCACGTGATGATGCCGTCCTTGACGTACACCTTCCACGAGCACGAGCCCGTGCAGTTGACCCCGTGCGTGGAGCGGACGACCTTGTCGTGGCTCCACCGGTCCCGGTAGAAGACGTCGGCGTCCCGCCCCCCGACCTGGTGCAGCGTGCGCAGGTCCGCCGACGTCTCGCCCCGGTGCAGGTACCTGCCGATCCGCAGGATGGCGTCCGATGCGGGGCCGTCCAGCCCGGGGGCCTGTCGCTCGGTGATCGGGCTGGGGTTCATCTGCTGCTCCTTGACGGGCTGGGCTCCGGTCGGGCACTCCGGTCAGCTGGGCTTGGGGGCACCAGGACGGGCGTAGTAGTACCAGGTGAGGCCGGTGCAGAAGGCGAAGAAGACGGTGGCACCGATGAAGAACGCCCGGGGTGCCATGGCGGACAGGGCCATGCCGACGAGGAAGGGCCCGAACGCTGCGACAGACGCAGTGAAGCCGATCACGCCGCCGGCTTGCCGCTTGGGGAAGATCATCGGCATCTGCTTGAAGGTGCCCGCGTTGCCCATGCCCGCGAAGAAGAAGATGGCGAGCATCCCGGTCAGGAACCAGGTGAACTGGCCGACGTCCGTCGGCGAGAGGAAGAGCAGCGTGAAGACGGTGCTCACCGTCATGCCGATGCCGGCGACGAGCGTCCAGATGGCGCCGCCGAACTTGTCGCACAGGGGACCCCACGCCGCGCGGGTGACCGATCCGACGAGCGGGCCGAGGAAGGCGTACTTGAGCGGGTCGGGGGCACCCGCGAAGCCGCCGTACTCGTTCTTGATGATCAGTCCGAGCTGTGCGGCGAAGCCGCTGAAGGCGCCGAAGGTCATCAGGTAGATCGCCGTCATCACCCAGGTGTGCTTCTCGCTGAAGATGTCGAGCTGCTGGCGGAAGTTGGCCTGGACCGGCACGCGGCGCAGGAACACCGCGGCGAGGATCATCCCGAGGACCACCCACGGGATGAGCACGAGGCCGGCGTTGTGCAGCCAGATGTTGGTGCCGTCGGCCTTCTGCTGGGGGGTGAGCACGGCGGTGCCGAGCAGGCCGAAGCCGACGACCCACGGCGTCAGGAACTGGATCAGGCTCACGCCGAAGTTGCCGATGCCGGCCTGGAGCCCGAGGGCCGTTCCGGCCATCCGCTTGGGGAAGAAGTAGCTCGTCGAGGGCATGAAGCCGGAGAACGCGCCGCCGCCCACGCCCGCTGCGGCGGCGAGCAGCAGGAGCACGGTGAAGGAGGTGTTGGGGTCCCGCACGGCCAGCGTCCAGCCGATCATCGGCAGGAGCAGCAGGGTCGCGGAGCCGCCGACGAGGGTGCGGGTGCCGACGATGGGCGGCAGGAACATGTAGATGAGGCGCATCGTGCCGCCGGCGAGGCCGGGGATGGCGACGAGCCAGTACAGCTGGGGCTTGGTGAGGTCGTAGCCGATGTCGTTGAGCCGCGGCGCGATCGCGCTGACCAGGTACCAGACGCAGAACGCCAGCATCAGGTTGTAGGTGGTGATCCACAGGGTCCGCCAGGCGAACCGGCTGTCCCAGGTCTCCGCGTTCTCCGGGTCCCAGCGGGCCAGGTCGATCTTGGGAGCGATGGCAGATGACATGGAGATCCTCCGCAGACGTCAGCGGCGACGTGGTTGTGCCGGGCTCAGTCTCACGAGGACCGGCAACGATCTAAAGAGGCGTTTGCCGGGTTAATTCCTTCTGCCTGTGAGGTGGGTCACGTTCGGACCCTAGCCCATGCGCAGCGCCCGTGGCCGCGGACACGGGGGCGCGCACCGACGGACGGGATGAGGGTGCGGGCCGGCGGCGGTAGGACCGTCGGGCCAGGTCAGCAGCCCTGCGCGGACGCAGCCCTGAGCGGACGCAGCACTTCGCTCGCACAGCTGTGCAGAGGCGGGATCCGACGGGCTGGCCCTCGGCGGAGGCGCCGACTCAGACGGGCTGGACCTCGGCGGGGCGCCGGCTCAGACGGGCTGGACCTCGGCGGGGTGCTCGACGGGCGCGTCAGCAACGTCCGGGGCGTCGGCGCCGTCGTCGTCGGAGCGCATGCCCAGGTGCAGCACGCAGTGGCGGGGCTCGACGAAGGGCTCGAGGCTGTCGGCCGTGACCGCCCCGCCCTGGCGGGCGAGCACGCCGCGGGCCAGGCCCAGGTGGACGCTGCAGACGACGTCGGTCCGCTGGTGCGCGAGGTCGCCCAGCGGGCAGCGGCGCAGGTGGACCTCCATGCGCTCGACGTCCACGTAGGGGTCGAAGCCGAGGTCCTCGAAGTGCTGCTCGAGGGCCACCAGCTGCGCGAACGGGTCGACGGGCAGGCCGGCGAGGTCAGCCGGGTCAGCGGGGCACGGCACCGCAGCGACAGGGTGCCCACGCCGGGCGGCAGGGACCTCGGCCACGGCGCCCACCGGGCCGAGCAGCTCGTCGGCCCACTTGCGACCCTCGGCCTCGGCGGAGCCGGAGGGGCACTCCATCGGGCGGCCGTAGCCCTCGACGAGCATGCGGGTCAGGTGCTCCCGCGCCCGGACGTCCATCGTCGCCGCTGCCATCCGGTCGACAGAGCGGTACAGGATGCGGGGACGGCCACGGGTCTTGCGGACCTCGGCCTCACGCGCGACGAAGCCGCTCTCCACGAGCCGGTCGAGGTGCTCGCGCGCGGTGTTCACGTGCAGACCGACGGCAACGCCCACCTCGTCGACCGTGAGGGGACCCTCGTGCTGCTGGAGCACGTGCAGGATCTCCACCCGGCTCTCCGAAGCCAGCGTGCGGTAGGCACTCACCCGGCGATCAGCCATAAGGCGGATTATTCCCGGGGCCTGACGACGCAGCATGGGACCTTCGGTAGGTACCGTGGCGCGGTGACCTCTCCCCCCGCCGACCGGCCGCAGCCACCCGCACGCGCGACGGTTGTCGTCGCGTCCGACAGGTGCGCGCGCGGCGAGGCCGTGGACAGGTCCGGGCCACGCGCCGTCGACCTCCTCGGGGCCGCGGGCTATGCCGCAGACGTGGTCGTCGTGCCGGACGGCGAGGAGTCGGTGCTGGGCGCCCTGCGGGCCGCTCTCGCGACGGGCGTCCGGGTGCTCCTGACCAGCGGCGGGACGGGGGTGGCACCACGCGACCGCACCCCGGAAGCCACCCGTCACGTGCTCGCCCGTGAGCTGCCGGGGCTCGCCGAGGCCCTTCGGCGCGCCGGCGAGGGGCACGTGCCGACCGCCGTGCTCTCGCGCGGCCTCGCCGGGGTGACCGACGACGGCGCCGTGGTGGTGAACCTCCCCGGGTCACCGTCGGGCGTCGAGGAGGGTCTCGCGGTGCTGCTGCCGCTCCTCCCCCACCTCCTCGACCAGCTGGACGGGGGTGACCACGGATGACCCGGACGCTTGCGGCGGTCACCACCGACGTCCTCGACCTCGCCGCGCACCTCGCAGCGGTGAGCGACCCGCGGGCCGGCGCCGTGGCGACATTCGTGGGGCAGGTGCGCGACCACGACCCGTCGGTCCAGGGGCCCGTCGTCGCCCTCGACTACACCGCGCACCCCGACGCGGTGACCGTACTGCGACGACTCGTCGAGCAGGCCGCAGCGACGCCTGGCGTGCTGGGCGTGGTCGTCAGCCACCGGCTGGGGTTGCTCGCCGTCGGCGAGGCGGCCATCGTGGCGGCTGTGTCCACGGCCCACCGCACCCTCGCCTTCGAGGTATGCAGGGACCTCGTCGAGAGCGTCAAGGCCGAGCTGCCCGTGTGGAAGCGTGAGGTGCTGGCCGACGGCTCGCACGTGTGGGTGGGCGTATGAGCACCGACGTCGCGCCCCTGGTGGACAGGCACGGCCGGGTCCACCGCGACCTGCGGATCTCACTCACCGACAGGTGCTCGCTGCGCTGCACGTACTGCATGCCCGCCGAGGGCGTGCCGTGGCTGCCGGGCTCGACCATGCTCAGCACGGACGAGCTGGTCCGGATCGCCCGCGTGGCCGTCGGCATGGGGATCACCGAGGTCCGGCTCACCGGTGGCGAGCCGCTGCTGCGACCCGACGTGGTCGACGTGGTGGCGCGGATCGCGGCGCTGACCGGGCCGCACGGTGCGCCGGAGGTCTCGATGACCACCAACGCGCTGCGTCTGCCGGCCCTCGCCGCCCCGCTGCACGACGCCGGCCTGGCGCGGGTCAACATCAGCCTGGACACCCTCGACCGAGACCGGTTCGCCGCCCTGACCCGGCGCGACCGCCTGCACGACACCCTGGCCGGCATCGCCGCCGCCCGGTCCGTCGGGTTCCACCCGATCAAGATCAACGCCGTGGCGATGCGGGGGGTCAACGACGACGAGGTCGTCGACCTGGTGCGCTTCGCCGTGGATGCCGGCTACGAGATGCGCTTCATCGAGCAGATGCCCCTCGACGCCGGTCACACCTGGCAGCGGACCACGATGGTCACGCAGGCGGAGATCCTCGCGTCGTTGCGGACCGCCTTCGAGCTCACGGAGATCCCGGGGCGCGGATCGGCCCCGGCCGAGCGGTGGCTCGTCGACGGCGGTCCGGCGAGCGTGGGTGTCATCGCCTCGGTCAGCGCACCGTTCTGCGGGTCCTGCGACCGGGTGCGGCTCACCGCTGACGGCCAGCTGCGGTCGTGCCTCTTCGCCCGCTCGGAGACCGACCTGCGCACGATCCTCCGCGAGGGGGGCGACGACGACGCTCTCGCGGCCGCGATCCGCACCTGCCTGGCCGGGAAGAAGCCGGGTCACGACATCGACGACGTGAGCTTCCTCCAGCCCGACCGGCCGATGAGCGCCATCGGCGGCTGACCG
>DASXVR010000200.1:0-10023 GCA_036504175.1 Actinotalea sp.
CCGACCGGTGAGGGGAACGGTGCCCTCGACGTCAACGGCAGCTTCGCCGTGACCGGTGGGACCCTCGTCGCCGCCGGGAGCAGCGGCATGCTCGTGACCCCTGACGTCACGGGTCAGGGTTCGCTCGTCGTCGGGTTCAGCGCCGCCGCCCCGGCCGGGACGGTGGTCCAGGTGATCGCCCCGGACGGCAGCGTCGTGGCCTCCTTCCAGACGGCGAAGGCCACCGAGGCCCTCGTCCTGACCTCACCCGGGATCGTCAGCGGCACGGCCTACGAGATCGCCGTCGGGGGTGTCGTGAGCGGCCAGGCAGTGGGTGGCTACACGGCGGGCGGTGATGCGGGAGCAGCCACCACGCTCGGTTCCCTCGACGCCGTCTGAGCTGCCAGCGATGCCCCCGTGGCCCACGTCACGGGGGCATCGTGCTGCCCGCGCGCACCGTGCGCGGGGCCCCCTCGTAGGCGACATCAGGTATGGCGCCCACAGGAATCTCACAGACTCTGTCAAGGCCCCTGCCAGGCCCACCGGGCACAGTTCTTCCATGACCACCTACGCGACCCGCCCCGCTGCACCCGCGAAGCGGCCCCCGGCGCGCCCGCTCCCCCGCCCGGCGCTGCGCCACTGGTGGGGCGACGCGGTCGGCAGCGTCGTGTGGGCGACAGCCCTCGTCGTGGTCGCGCTGTGGATCCAGCACGGTGGCATCCAGGACGTCACCGCCGGCCTCGGGCAGGCGCTCTCGTCGCTCGGCCGGCTCACCGGTCTGGTGGCGTCGGACCTCCTGCTGCTGCAGGTGCTCGCGATGGCCCGGATCCCGTGGGCGGAGCGGAGCCTCGGTCAGGACCGGCTCGCCAGGTGGCACCGGATCCTCGGGTTCTCGTCCTTCAACCTCATGGTCGCCCACATCGTGCTCATCGTGATCGGCTACGCGGTGCTGGACCACAGCCCCGTCCTGGGCGAGCTGTGGGGCCTGGTGACCACGGCCCCGGGCATGCTCATCGCCACGGCGGGGACCGCCCTGCTGGTGCTCGTGACGGTCACCTCCATCCGGGTGGCACGCCGGCGGCTGCGCTACGAGTCGTGGCACCTGCTGCACCTGTACGCCTACCTGGGCGTCGGCCTCGCGCTGCCGCACCAGCTCTGGACCGGCGCGGACTTCCTCGCGTCACCCGCCGCGACCATCTACTGGTGGGGCCTCTGGGCGCTCGCCGCGACCGCTGTCGTCGTCTTCCGCGGGGTCCTGCCGCTGCGGCGGAGCCTGCGCCACCGCCTCACCGTCGCCTCCGTCACGCGTGACACGAAGGACGTCGTCTCGATCCGGATCACGGGGCACCGCCTCGACGAGCTCAACGTGGCTCCCGGTCAGTTCTTCGTGTGGCGCTTCCGCGGCGGACGCGGCTGGACCCGCGGGCACCCCCTCTCGCTCTCCGCAGCACCGACCACCGACGGACTGCGGATCACCCTCAACGTGCGCGGCGACGACGGCGCCCGCCTGGCCCGGCTCCCCACCGGCACCTCCGTGCTGGTCGAGGGTCCCTATGGCCGGCTGACGCCGGAGGTCCGGACCCGGACCGGCCTGGCCCTCGTCGGCAGCGGGCTCGGCCTCGCACCCCTCGTCGCCATCCTTCAGGACGCCGTCCGCACCGGTTCGCTGACCCGCCAGGCGACGGTCGTGCGCCGCCTGCGCAGCACCGGCCGGCAGCCCTTCGACAAGGACCTCGAGGAGCTCACCCGGACCGGCTGGGTGCGCGTCGTGGACCTGATCGGCCCGCGGAGCACCAACGGCACCCCCTGGCTGCCCGCCGAGTCCGGCCACGTGCCCGGGCCGGATGCGCTGCGCCAGCTCATCCCCGACCTCGCTGACTGCGACGTCTACATCTGCGGCACCTCGCCCTGGGCGGCAGCCGTCGCCGCTGATGCCCGCGACGCGGGCCTGCCGGCGAACGCCGTCCACGTCGAGCACTTCTCCTGGTGACCCGGAGGTCCCCCATGCGCCGCATCGTCATCGCCATCGGCACCACCCTCTCGGGCGTGGTCCTGCTCTTCGCGTACCCGACCAGCCTCAACCGCATCGTGGGGACCTCGACGGTCGCTGCTGCGCCCGCGACGACGGGCACCGGCACCACCGGCACCGGCACCTCGGGCACCACGAGCGGTTCGAGCGCAACCTCGGGCACCGCCCAGAGCGGTGCGACGACGGCGCCGAGCGCGACCGCGAGCACCCAGCAGTCGACGACCGCCACGTACACCGGCGCCGCCGCGTCGACCCGGTACGGCAACGTCCAGGTGCAGATCACGGTCACCGACGGCAAGATCACCGACGCCGTGACCGTCGACTACCCGAGCCAGAACGGCCACGACCAGCAGATCAACGCCTACGCGCTGCCGATCCTGCAGAGCGAGACCGTGCAGGCCCAGAGCTCGTCGGTCGACATGGTCAGCGGCGCGACGTACACCAGCCACGGCTACATCACGTCGCTGCAGAGCGCGATCGACCAGGCCGGCCTGTGAGCGCCGTCCGGGCCGTCCCGCCCGCCACCGAGCCCGACGGCCCCGCCCGGGTCGAGCGGCGCGCGTGGGTCGAGCAGGTCATGGGGATGCCGATCAGCGTGCACGCCCGCGGGGACGGTGCCCGCGACGCGGCGACTGCCGACGCGGTCGCCGAGCTGTTCGAGGACCTGCGAGCGGCCGACGCGCGGTTCAGCACGTACCGGGAGGACTCCGAGATCCGGCGCCTGCAACGAGGCGAGCTGACGCTGGACGACAGCTCCGCCGAGATGCGTGAGGTCGAGCGCCTGTGCCGGACGGCCCGTGAGCGCACCGCCGGCTCCTTCGACGCCTGGTCGGCGCACGAGGGGACGCCGGGCGTCTTCGACCCCACCGGCCTGGTGAAGACCTGGGCGGTGACCCGGGCGGCCCGCCGCCTCGACCCCCTCGAGCACCTCGCCTTCGCCGTCGGCGCAGGCGGGGACGTGCTGCTCCGCCCCGGCACCGAGGGGCACACCTGGAGCGTCGGGATCGAGGACCCGCAGGACCGCAGGCGGGTCATCGCGAGTGTCCCCATCAGCTCGGGCGGCATCGCGACGTCCGGTGTCGCCGCACGCGGCAGCCACATCGTCGACCCCCGCAACGGCCGGTCGGCCACCGACCTGCTGTCGGCGACGGTGATCGGCCCGTCCCTGCTCTGGGCGGACATCTTCGCCACGGCGAGCGTCGCCCTCGGCCTGGACGCCATCGGCTGGGTCGAGACGCTGCACGGCACGAGCGGGCTCCTGGTGCTCGCCGACGGCACCGTGCACCGCTGGCAGAACGAGGCCTGACCAGTCGCTCCCGAGCCGCTGACCAGCCCGCTGACCAGCAGAGCAACGGTCCTCAGCCGGCCCACAGGGTCGACACACGGAGACCACACGCAGCCTCCGTAGACATGTCCCATGACACCGACCCGCACCCCGAAGCGTGGCGCCAAGCGGGCCATCGTGGCCGGCGCCCTGGCGCTCTCCCTGACCGCAGCAGGCGGGACCGCCTGGGCCCTCGACCGCTTCGTCATCGACCACGTCCAGATCTCCGACGTCGCTGCCTATGAAGCAGCACAGTCGGCGGCGGCCGGCTCCACCGCCGCGACGTCGACGGGCAGCACGACCTCGACGAGCACCGGCCAGGCCGCCACGACGACCGCGACGACCTACACGTCCGACGCCGCCGGCATCACCATCTCGACGGTCACCACCGGTTCCGGGCAGGACACGGTCACGTACTACGTGGCCGACGTCGTCCTGACCGATGCGACCACGCTGCGGTCGGCCTTCGCTCAGAACGAGTTCGGCACCAACATCACCGAGGACACCTCCGACATCGCGGCGGACAACGGTGCGGTGTTCGCCATCAACGGCGACTACTACGGCTTCCGGGACACCGGCATCGTCATCCGCAACGGCGTCGTGTACCGGGACGAGGGCGCCCGCGAGGGACTGGCCTTCTATCGCGACGGGACCGTCAAGGTCTACGACGAGACGTCCACCACGGCCGAGCAGCTGGTCGCCGACGGGGCCTGGAACACGCTCTCCTTCGGCCCCGCGCTCCTCGAGGACGGCCAGGTGGTCGACGGGCTCGACACGGTCGAGGTGGACACCAACGTCGGGAACCACTCGATCCAGGGTGACCAGCCGCGGACGGCCGTCGGCGTCATCGCCGCCAACCACCTCGTGTTCGTCGTGGTCGACGGCCGCAGCCCCGGCTACAGCAAGGGCGTGACGATGACCGGGCTGGCGCAGATCTTCCAGGACCTCGGCGCGACGACCGCGTACAACATCGACGGCGGCGGCTCCTCGACGATGGTCTTCGACGGGCAGCTCGTGAACGACCCCCTCGGCAAGGGCCAGGAACGCGGGACCTCCGACATCCTCTACGTGGCGGGCTGAGACGGCCATGATCGTCCTCATCCCGGCCTACGAGCCGGACCGCCGCCTGGTCGTCCTGGTCCACCTGCTCCGCACCGCCGCACCGCAGGCCCACGTGGTCGTCGTCGACGACGGCAGCGGCGCGCAGCACGCGCACCTCTTCAGGGCAGCGGAGCTGCTGGGCGCCACCGTGCTGGGGGCTGCGGTCAACCGCGGCAAGGGGGCCGCTCTGAAGGAGGGCTTCCGGTACGTCGCCGAGAACCTGCCGGGCGAGGACGTCGTCTGCGCGGACTGCGACGGTCAGCACGGGGTCGTCGACATCCTGCGGGTGGCGGAGGCCGTTCGCACCGGTGAGGGCATGGTCCTCGGAGTCCGGCGGTTCACCGGTGCCGTCCCGCTCCGCAGCAGGTTCGGCAACGCCGTCACGCGGGCCGTGTTCGCCGTCGCGACGCGGTCCCCCGTCAGCGACACCCAGACCGGTCTGCGCGGCTACCCCACGGCCCTCCTGCCGTGGCTGGTCACGGTCCCGGGCGAGCGCTTCGAGTACGAGCTGAACCTCCTGCTCAAGGCACCGGCAGCCGGGCACGACGTCCGCGAGGTGCCGATCGAGACCATCTACCTCGAGGGCAACGCGTCGTCCCACTTCCGCCCGGTGGTCGACTCGGCCCGCATCTACGCCCCCTTGCTGCGCTTCGCCCTCTCGTCGGCGGCCGCGTTCGCGCTCGACACCGGGGTGCTGCTCACCATGCACGCCCTGACAGGAGCGTTGCTGCCGTCGGTGGTCACCGCCCGGGTTGTCAGCTCCACGGTGAACTTCACGACGAACCGCCACCTGGTGTTCCGCACCTCCGGCGGACGGCCGTGGTTCGCGGCCGCCGCGCGCTACGGCGCCCTCGTCGTGACGCTCCTGACGCTCAACTACCTCGCGCTGGCAGCTCTCACCGGTCTGGGGCTGGCGCTGCTCGCAGCGAAGGTCCTCACCGAGATCACGCTCTTCGCCCTCAGCTACTCCGCCCAGCGAAGCCTCGTCTTCCTCTCCGGTCACCCGGTCCCCGGGCCGCACCGCCGGACGGGGGCGCAGGCCCCCGCCCACCGCAGCCGACCCCGGACGGCCGACCAGCACTCCGCCTGAGCCGCCCCAGCGAACCTTCCAGCCGTCCAGCCCATCACCGACCACCGGAGATCCGATGCCCACCGTCCTGCCGCTCGCCCTCGACCTCGCCGCCGTCGGCATCCTGTGCGCGGGCCTGTACCTGCCCCGCCACGGCCGACGTGAGCTCGTCGTGGCCTACCTCGCCGTCAACGTCGGCGTGCTCGCCGTCGCGACCGCGCTCGCCGGGACCGCCGTCCCCGCCGGCCTCGGGCTCGGCCTGTTCGGGGTCCTCTCGATCATCCGGCTGCGCTCGACCCAGCTCGACCAGCACGAGGTGGCGTACTACTTCTCCGCGCTGGCTCTCGGCCTGCTCTGCGGGCTCGGTGCCACGCCGCTGTGGATGACGGCCGTGCTGTGCGCGCTGGTGCTGCTGGCGCTCCACGTCGGCGACCACCCCCGGCTGCTGCCGCGCCGGCGCAACCACCTGATGACGCTCGACAGCGCCCACACCGACGAGTCCGCGCTCATCGCCCACCTCGAACGGCTGCTGGGCGTCGAGGTGCTCGCGGTCAGCCTCCAGAAGGTCGACCTCGTCATGCAGACCACCCTCGTCGAGGTGCGCTACGACGCCCCGCGGCCGGCCCTGGCGCGGACGGAGCCGGGGCTCAGCGTCCGCTCGGCGGCCATCCGATGACGGTCACCGAGCGCTCCCTGGACCTGGCCGCCCAGCTCGAGCTCCTGTCACCGGTCAGCCTCGCCGAGCTGACCGCACGCGCGTCGTTGCAGACGCGGGTCGACCGCAAGTACCTGCTGCCCTTGGCCCAGGCGGGGCGGGTGGTCGAGCTGCTGGGGCCTGACGCGCACGTGCTGGACATCGAGGGCACCCGGACCTTCGGCTACGAGTCGGTGTACTTCGACACGCCGGAGCTGGCCTGCTACCACCTGGCGGCCCGCCGCAGGCCCGCGCGCTTCAAGGTCCGCACGCGCACCTACCTGGACTCGGGCAGGTGCTGGCTGGAGGTCAAGACCCGCGACAGGCGCGGCCGGACGGTCAAGCAGCGGACGCCCTTCGTCGGCTCTCTGAGCGGACTCACCCATGACGACCTGCTGTTCGTCGACGCGGCACTGGCCTCGGCGGGCATCGTCAGGCCACCGGGGCGCCTCGAGCCGGCCCTCACCACGCGCTACCGACGCAGCACCCTGCTCCTGCCGACCGACGAGAGCCGCGCGACGATCGACACCGTGCTGACGTTCCAGGAGCGGGGCGGCCGCCGGGCGGGCCTCGTGGGGCGAGCGGTGATCGAGAGCAAGACGCGCGGGCACACGTCCGACCTCGACCGGCTGCTGTGGTCCCACGGGCATCGCCCCGTGCAGGTGTCGAAGTACGGGACGGGGCTCGCGGCCCTCAACCCGGAGCTCCCCGCCACGAAGTGGCGACCAGTCCTGAGGCGCAACTGCTTCGCCGCGTGAGGCGACGCCGAGGCCTCGCTTCTCCCGGTTCCACCCGATTCGGGCGGTTTGTGATATTGATCACACAAATGCCTGGCGCTCGCTCCGTGAGTCGCCGGGTTCGGATGGGGCACGATCACTCAAGGTCGCGCTCCCGCCGGCCGACACAGACAGTAGGCCAACGCACTCCCACCGCTCGCGGCAGGGGTGG
The DNA here is from genome assembly GCA_036504175.1 of Actinotalea sp. Lineage (GTDB taxonomy): Bacteria > Actinomycetota > Actinomycetes > Actinomycetales > Cellulomonadaceae > Actinotalea. The sequence goes on from DASXVR010000200.1 coordinate 7,145, forward strand.
CGGGGGGCGGCCTTCAGCCGCATGGGCCGATCTTGCCTCGAAAGGGACCGATCATGGACAAGTGGCGCATGCTCAACAACTCCACCATCGCGCGGATCACCGTGAGCGCCGGGACGCTCATCGCTGTGGCCGCGCTCGTCGGCGCTGGGTATAAGTGGGCCTGAGAAACAAGCCTCTCGATGGCGGGACCCGGTCACTGACCCGGGTCCTGCCATCGGCCTTGAATGCCTACGTCGGCGGCGTGTCCGCCCTCGGCTTCCTGGGCCTGGTCCTGACCGTCCTGCGGAACCCCTGGAGCTCCTCGCTCTCGCAAGCAGTGGTCGGGCCCGTCGTCTTCCTCTGCATCGCCGCCGTGGTCGGTGAGAACCGGCCCCTCCTGATCGCCCGTGGCGACCAGGACGAGACCATCTCGACCTCGGCGCCGTTCATCCTGGCCCTGGTCGCGGTGGCCGGAGTGGGTGTCGCCGTCCTCGCTCAGGCAGTGGCCAGCGTCGGCGACGACCTGGTGAACCGCCGCCCCCCGAAGAAGTCCATCTTCAACACCGCGCAGTACACGCTGAGCGTCCTCGCTGCCCGAGCCGTCTTCGCCCGGCTGTCCCACGAGCCGTTCTTCGGCGGACCCATCTCGATGAGCACCGAGCACCTCGCACCCCTCCTCATCGGAGGCCTGGCGATGGTCGCGGTCAACCGGCTCCTCGTCGGGACAGTGGTGGCCATCGCCATGCGGCAGCCGCTGCGCGCGATCCTCTTCGACGCGATCGCCTTCCACGGCATCACGCAGGTGGTCCTGCTCTCCATCGGCGGTGTCGCAGCCATCGTCGCCGACGACGGCGTCGCTGCCCTCTCTCTGCTCGCAGCCCCTGTCGTAGCGGTCTACATCACGGCCGCCGCGGCCATCCGGCATGCGCACCAGGCCAGTCACGACTCGCTCACCGGCCTCGGCAACCGCGACCGCCTGTACAAGCAGCTCGCCGAGGGCCTCGGATCCCCGCGGGGGACCTCCGGCACGGGCCTGGTGCTGCTGGACCTCGACCACTTCAAGGACATCAACGACACCCTCGGCCACCCGGTCGGCGACCAGCTCCTGCGGCAGGTGGCGGACAGGCTCACCGGGGTGTCCGGCGAGTCCATCGCCCACCGCCTGGGAGGTGACGAGTTCGCCGTCATCGTCGACGGGGGCCTCGAGGCGTCCCAGTCGATGGCGCGCCTGCTCCTCGCCGCGCTCCAGGAGCCGATGAGGGTCGGCGAGGTCGAGCTGCTGGTGCGCGCGAGCGCGGGGGTGGCGGTCTCGCCCGAGCACGGCCTCGACGCCCACACCCTCATGAAGAACGCCGACATCGCGCTCTACCAGGCCAAGCTCGAGCGCGACGGCATCTGCACGTACAGCGAAGAGTTCGACGTCAACACCCTCGAGCGTCTGCAGGTCCTCGCCGACCTCCGCTCCGCGATCGACGTCGGACAGCTCGAGGTGGCCTACCAGCCGCAGGTGGACCTCAACGACGGACGCATCGTCGGCGTGGAGGCCCTGGTCCGCTGGGAGCACCCGACGCGCGGCACCATGGCGCCCGACACCTTCGTCCCCCTCGCCGAGAACTCCGGCCTCATCGGGGAGATCACCGCCCTGGTGCTCCGCGAGGCGCTCACCACGTTGGCCGGGTGGCGGGCGGTGGGCCACGACCTGCGCATCGCCGTGAACCTGTCCGCCCGCCACCTGTCCGACATCGCCTTGCCCGGTCAGGTCGCCGACGCGCTCCTCACCTCGGGCGTTCCCGCCGAGGCGCTCGTCCTGGAGGTCACCGAGACAGGCATCCTGTCCGACCCCGCCCGGGTGGACGTGGTGATGGCTGCCCTGCGCAGCCTCGGGGTGTCCATCGCCGTCGACGACTACGGCACGGGCCACGCCTCACTGAGCTACCTCAAGCGCCTCGAGGTCGACGAGCTCAAGGTGGACAAGTCGTTCGTCAGCGACATGGGGCGCGACCACCACGACTTCGTCATCGTGCGCTCGACCATCGCCCTTGCCCGCGACCTGGGCCTGCGGGTGATCGCCGAAGGGATCGAGGACGCGCCGACGGCCGCCGCGCTGCGCGAGATGGGCTGCGGGATCGGTCAGGGCTACCACCTGGGCCGGCCGATGTCCGCCCCCAGCCTGCTCGAGCACCTCGACGCCCAGCGTCGGATCGAGGTCCTCGCGGCCGGCGGAGCCATCTGAGCATGCTGCTCGTCGTCACCTGCCTGCTGCTACTGCTGTCCCCGCTCGTGGCCGGGCGGTGGTCCGCGGCCCTGCTCACGCGCCGGTGGCGCTGGTCCCTCGCGATCTGGCTCGTCCTTGCGCTCCAGGTGGTGGTCGTCGAGGTCGAGCTGCCTGACGTCCTCGCGGCGGTGCTGCACGTGGGCACCTACGCAGCGGCAGTCGCGTTCCTCGTCCTCAACAGGCGGGTGCCCGGCGTGCTCGTCGTCGGTGCCGGTGCGTTGGCCAACGGCGTGACGATCGCCCTCAACGACGGGGTGCTGCCGGCGACGGCGGCCGCGGTGCGCGCGGCAGGTCTGGACCCGACTGCTGCCTTCGTGAACTCGGGGGTCGTCGCCCACCCCGTGCTGCCCTGGCTGGGCGACGTGTTCGCCTGGCCGGCACCCCTCCCCCTGGCGAACACGTTCAGCGTCGGCGACGTCCTCATCGCGGTCGGCGTCGGTGTCGCCGCCTGGACCGGGACGCGGCGGCTGGGCGAGCCGGCCACCGAGGAGCCGCGAGGAGCGCAGCACCCCGTCACGGAGCGCTGAGCGCCTGCGGGTCCAGCCGACCGAGGATCGCCTCCGCGATGGAGTGGAGCTGGTGCACCTGCTCGCGGGTCAGCGGGTCGATGACGTTCTCGCGGACG
>DASXVR010000201.1:0-1868 GCA_036504175.1 Actinotalea sp.
CCCGGTCTCGCCCGCGAGCAGCTGGGTGGCGCCGTGCGAGAACAAGGTCGCCATCGTCAGGGCCGTCGCCTGGTCGGCCTGCTCGGCCGGCGCGGTCGAGTAGACGTGCTGGTAGGCGGCGACGACGACGGGCCGGCCGGCGCCGGCGGCGCGGGCGCGGGTGGCGACGGTGGCCAGGGACGCGAGCGTGGTGTGCGGCGGCCAGACCTCGATGTACACCGCGTCCTGCGGGGCGTCCGCGGTGGCCCAGGTCGGGAAGTCGTTGACGTTGTTGAACACCAGCCGTTCGGCCGGCAGGCCCGCCCGCACGGACTCGAGGAGCGACAGGAACGACCGGCTGAGGTCGACCGGCGACCCGTCGACCAGCTGTGCCCGTCGCGGGAAGCCGTACTGGTCCAGGTGGAACCCGGCCAGGCCCAGCTCCCGCGCGGCGTCCTGCAGGTCCGCGACCAGGTGCTCCTGCCAGTCCGGGGCGCCGGGGTCGACGAGCCACAAGAAGTCGCCGAGCGTCCACGGCCGGCCGTCGGCGCGCAGCATCGCGCGGTGCGCCCAGCGCGGCCACTCGTCGCGTCCGACGGCGTAGACCGCCGCGTAGCCCAGGGCGTCGCTGCCGGCGCCGGAGAGGGCCGAGGCCAGGCGGCGCACCGTGGCCAGCGAGATGGTCTGGCCCAGCGCGTCCTCGTACTGCGGGCCGCCGCCGAGCAGGTCCGCGTGCCGGTACGCCCAGTCGTAGAGCTGCACGGCGTCGAGGTGCAGCCGCCGGGCGAGGTCGACCACCCCGTCGACGTCCTTGTCCTGCCCGTAGGAGGCGACGAACCCGTACCGCAGCCGGGCCCGCGGCTCGCTGGTGACCAGGACGGCGGTGCGCAGGTTCCCGTCGGGCAGCTCCAGCTCGACGCCGTAGCCGCCTCCCGGCAGGACGCCGAGGTCGACCAGACCGGGGCCGTCGACGGCGGTGGTGAGCACGTCCTGACCGAGGTGGCGCAGGTGCAGCGCGCCGGTGGCGGGTCCGCGCACCTCGATCACCACGGGCTCGTCCGTCGTGTAGCGGCTCTTGGTGGGCAGGAGGTCGGCCTGACGCGGGAGGTCGGGCGGGACTGGCGAGGTGGGCATCGTGCTCCTGCACCCCATCGGGTGCGCGGTCGTGGCGGTCAGGGTCGGAGGGTGCGGGTGGGTGCTAGCTCTTCAGCGCGCCGTTGGTCAGTCCGGCGACGAGCTGGCGCTGGAAGGTGACGTACACGGCGATGACCGGGACGACGGCGATGATGGACGCCGCGAACACCAGCCCCCAGGACGTGCCGTGCTGGCCGTGGAACAAGGCGATGCCGATCGGCAGGGTCCTCTTGGACACGTCGTTGATCACCGTCAGCGCCCAGACGAACTCGTCCCAGCTGCCGAGGAACGTGAAGATCGCGCAGGTGGCCAGTGCGGGCCGCGACAGCGGGATCGCCAGGTTCCAGTACCGCCGCCACGCGCCGGCGCCGTCGATGACCATCGCCTCGTCGAGCTCCACCGGGATCTGCTCGAAGAAGGCGCGCAGCAGGAACGTGGAGAACGCGATCTGGGTGCCGACGTAGAACGGCACCAGGCCGGGCAGCGAGTCCAGCAGGCCCAGGTTCTTGGCCAGCAGGAACTGGGGGATGATCAGCAGCATCGTCGGGATGGTCAGGCCGACCACCACCATGCCGAACAGCACGCCCTTGCCGGGGAACCGGAACCGGGCGAACCCGTAGGCCATCATCGAGGCGAGCAGCACCGTGCCGACGGTCGTCGCGATCGCCACGGACGCGGAGTTGAGGAAGTACCGGCCGAAGTTGTTGGCGCCCCACGCCTGGGCGTAGTTGTCCAGGGTCGGGTTGCTCGGGATG
>DASXVR010000202.1:0-7421 GCA_036504175.1 Actinotalea sp.
CCCAGGTAGGGCCGCAGCCCCTCCGGGACGCGGACCGAGCCGTCGGCCTGCTGGTGGTTCTCGAGGATGGCGACGATCCAGCGGGTGGTGCCGAGCGTCCCGTTGAGCGTCGCGACGGTGCGGGTCTCCCCCTCCGCCGTGCGCTCGCGGATGCCCAGGCGGCGGGCCTGGAAGGTGGTGCAGTTCGACGTCGAGGTGAGCTCGAGGTACCGCTGCTGCGACGGCAGCCAGGCCTCGGTGTCGAACTTGCGGGCCGCGCTGGAGCCGAGGTCGCCCGCGGCGGTGTCGATGACCCGGTACGGCAGGTCGACGAGCGCCATCATCTGCTCCTCGAGCGCGAGCAGCCGCGCGTGCTCGGCCTCGGCCTCCTCGACGGGCGCGAAGCTGAACATCTCGACCTTGTGGAACTGGTGCACGCGGATGATGCCGCGGGTGTCCTTGCCGTACGAGCCCGCCTCGCGGCGGTAGCAGGCCGACCACCCGGCGTAGCGGCGCGGGCCGTCGCTCAGGTCCAGGATCTCGTCGGCGTGGTAGCCGGCGAGCGCGACCTCGGACGTCCCGACGAGGTACAGGTCGTCGGCCTCGAGGCGGTAGATCTCGTCGGCGTGGGCGCCGAGGAAGCCGGTGCCGGCCATGATCTCGGGCTTGACCAGCGTCGGCGTGATCATCGGCGTGAAGCCAGCGGCGAGCGCGGTGTCCACGGCGGCGTTGAGCAGCGCGAGCTCGAGCCGCGCACCGATGCCCGTCAGGTAGTAGAAGCGCGCACCCGACACCTTGGCGCCCCGCTCGGTGTCGATGGCGCCGAGCAGCTCACCCAGCTCGAGGTGGTCGCGCGGCTCGAAGCCCTCGGCGGCCATGTCGCGCCGGACGCCGACCTCGCGCAGGACGACGTAGTCGTTCTCACCGCCGGCCGGGACCCCGTCGATCACGACGTTGCCGATGGTCCGGGCCACGCGGTCGAGCTCGATGGCTGCGGCGTCGGCATCGGCCTGCAGGGTCTTGACCTGCTCGGCGAGCTGCTTCCCGCGGGCCAGCAGCTCGGCCTTGGCATCACCGGAGGCGGAGGCCACCTGCTTGCCGAGACCCTTCTGCTCGGCCCGCAGCTGCTCGTAGCCGGTCAGGGCCGCACGGCGCCGCGAGTCGAGCGCGAGCACCTCGTCGACGACGGACGGGTCGTCGCCGCGCAGGGTCTGGCTCGCTCGGACGACGTCGGGGGTGTCCCGCAGGACGCGCAGGTCGATCACCCCCCGAGGGTATCGAGGTCGGCCGGGGTGTGGCGGACCCCCTCTGCCCGTACGGTGTCGCCATGACATGGCCGTACGTCCTGAGCATCCTCGCGCTCGTCCTCGGTACGGCCGCCCTCGCGCTGGCCCTCCACAACCGCCGTGCCCTCACCGGCGGCGCGCCGACGGCCCCGGGCCGCGCCGGCGAGGAGCATGCGGCCACCGCCGTGGCGAACGGGCAGGACGCAGCGCGCACCCAGGTGGCGTTCATCGCCAACCCGACCAAGCCGGGGGTCCCCGAGCTCCGCGACGCCGCCGTGCGGGCCTGCGCGAGCCGCTACCTGCCCGAGCCCCTCTGGCTGGACACCACCGAGGAGGACCCCGGCACCGGCCAGGCCCGTGAGGCGGTCAAGCAGGGTGCGTCGGTCGTCATCGCCGTGGGCGGGGACGGCACCGTCCGCGCGGTCGCCGAGGGTCTGTCCGGCACCGACGCCGCGATGGGTCTCATCCCGCAGGGGACCGGCAACCTGCTCGCCCGCAACCTCGACCTGCCGATCAACGACCTCGACGAGCTGCTGCGGATCGCGCTCACGGGCAACGAGCGGGCGATCGACGTCGGCTGGCTCACCGTGGTGCGGGACGAGTCGGAGGTCGAGGACGACTCCGGCCGCGACCCCGAGGCCGAGGCACCGGAGAAGACCCACCAGGACGCGAAGAAGCCCGCGCGCAACCACATCTTCCTGGTCATCGCCGGGCTCGGGTTCGACGCCGCGATGGTGGCCGACACCGACGAGCAGCTCAAGGCGAAGGTCGGCTGGATCGCGTACTTCATGGCCGGCGTCAAGCACCTGCACGCCCGCCGGATCCGGCTGGAGCTGTCCTACGACGACGCCCCTTGGCAGCGCGCCCGGCTGCGCAGCATCCTCATCGGCAACTGCGGCCGCCTCCCCGGGGGCATCACGCTCCTGCCCGACGCGCTGCTCGACGACGGCTGGCTGGACATCGGCACGATCGACACCCGCGGTGGCCTGGTCGGCTGGACCCAGCTGCTCGGCGAGGTCGCGATGCAGCGCTTCGGCATGACCAACGACCTGCCGAACAAGGTCGGCCGGATCGACCACACGCGGGTCCGCCGCATGCGGGTGCGCGCGCGCGAGCCGCAGCAGGTCCAGGTCGACGGCGACACGATCGGCGAGGTGCTCGAGATCTCGGCCCGCGTCGACGAGCGGGCGCTGCGCATCCGCGTCGCGTAGGGCTCGAGCGCGGCCCTCAGGCCGGAGCGCGGATGCGCGCCCGCCGCAAGGGCGACCTCGGCGCTAGATGGTCCGTCCGGCCCGCAGGGCCTCGACCCAGGCGCGTGCCGCGTGGAAGTCGGCGTCGAGCGTCCCGACGCGCAGGTCACCGAGGGGTGCGTCGACCCGCGGGTAGGACCCCAGGTACCGCACGTACGGGCACACCCGGTGCAGGCCCATGAGCGCCTCGGCCATGCGCTCCTCCTCCACGTGCGCCTCGGCGTCCATCGAGAAGGAGTACCTGCCCAGCGAGTCGCCGAGGGGCCGGGACTCGATCCGGGAGAGGTTCACGCCACGAGTGGCGAGCTGTTCGAGCATCTCGAGCAGCGCACCGGCCTGGTTGCTCGGCAGGTGCACCACGAGGGTGGTCTTGTCGGCACCGGTGGGTGCCGGCGGACGCCCGGGCCGGCCGACGACGACGAACCGGGTGACGGCCGTCTCGTTGTCGGCGACGTGCTCGGCCAGCGGGGTCAGCCCGTAGGTGCCCACCGCCGTGGGCGGGACCAGGGCGGCGTCGAACCCCAGCCGCTCCTCGGGGCCGGCCAGCAGCGAGGCGGGTGCTGTGTTCGACGTCGCGGGCACGTGCACCACGCCGGGCAGGTTGGCGCTCAGCCAGCGCCGGCACTGGGCCCACGCGTGGGGGTGCGCCGAGATGCGCCGGACGTCGCCGAGGGCGGTGCCCGCCCGTGCGGCCAGCACGAACGTGACAGGGACGAGCATCTCGCGCAGCAGGATCAGCGGGTCGCCGGACGCGAGGGTGTCCAGCACCGCGGTGACGCCACCCTCCACGGAGTTCTCGATCGCGACCACGGCGAAGTCCGCGGTGCCCGAGCGGACGGCCTCGATCGCCGACACCACGTCGGTCTGCGGCAGGTACACCGCCTCGTCCGGGGAGACGACCTGGCGCAGGGCCGCCTCGGTGAAGGTGCCCGCCGGGCCGAGGTAGGCGTACCGAGGGGCGTCGCTGCCCGCGAGGGGGGCGTCCTGGCTGCTCATCGTCGCTCCGAACGTGGATGGACTGCGGCGGGTCGGGAGGCGTCGGCCGGCCCGCGGTGGTGGAGCGGGGCGGGGGTCGTGGAGGGGTTGTGGCGATCCCCACGGCGCCGTGCCGACCGCCGCCGCACGAGCGTAGTGCGCCTACGCTGATCGGGTGCCCCGGTCCAGCAGCCTGCGTGCGCGCCTGCTGCGGGTCGCACGGCGTCGGGTGCTCGTCGCCGCCTCCCTGACCGTCGTGCTGCTCGGTCCCGCCGCGAGCGCGGTCGCGGCCACCCCACCCGTCCCGTCGCAGGCGACCCCGGTGTCCCAGCCACCCGCAGCCCTTGCCGCCACCCCGGCGCCCGAGCCCCCGCTCGCCGACGACTCACCCCGTCTGGTGCTCGTCGGCGTCACCGGGATCGACTGGGAGGACGTGCACACCCTCTCCACCCCCGGCCTGTGGGCGCTGTCCCGCGAGGGGTCCTTGGGGACGGTCGCGGCCCGCAGCGTGCGGTCCACGTCGTGCCCGGCGGACGGCTGGCTCGCGATCAGCAGCGGCAACCGCGCCGCTGACGCGACGGTTCCGGACGGCACCTGCCGCACCCTGCGCGAGACCGCCGACGGCCCGGTCCCCGGGTGGCAGGAGTACCTCACCGCCGTCGCCGCCCAGCCGTTCGGTGCGGTCCCCGGTCTGCTCGGCACCACGCTCGCGGCCGCCGGCACCACCGTCACAGGCATCGGCCCGGGCGCGGCGATCGCCCTCGCGGACGCCGACGGTCTGTCCGTCGGGACGCACGTCGCGCGGCCCACGACCGCCTCGGCGCTGCGCCGCGTGGTCCAGGCAGCCATCACCACCTCCCAGCTCGTCGTGGTCGACGCCGGCGGCGTGCGCGACCCCGGGAAGTCCACGCGCAACCGCGCCGCCACCGGCCCGACACCCACGCCCACCGTCGGCGCACCCTCCCCGGACACCGGCCAGGACCAGCTCCCCGACCCCTTCGGCGACGCAGGCGGTGGCGACGGCCCGCACGGCGTGGACGCCGTCGTGGAGCCCACGCGGGCCGAGCAGGTACGGGTGGTCGACGAGCGGATCGAGGCGGTGCTCAAGGCGACGCGCGGGTCGGGTGCGACGGTCCTGGTCGTGTCCGTCGCGGACTCGGGCCGCGCGACGCTCCAGCTCGCCGCGGCGACAGGCCCCGCCACCGGTGGTGGCGAGTTCGCCGGCAACCTGCTCGCCTCGGGCTCGACGCGCCAGGTCGGTCTCGTCCAGACGACCGACGTCACCACGACGGTGCTCGAGGCGCTCGGCATCGACGACACGCACGACGCCTTCGCCGGCGCGCCGATCGTGCCCGCCGACGGTCCGGGGACGGCCGCCGCGCGGCTGGGCCTGGTCCAGGACATCGGCACGCACGCCCATGCGGTCCTGGCCGTGAGCGGGCAGTACCTGACGCGGCTCGTGCTCACCCAGGCGGTGCTCTTCATCGTCGCCGCCGTGCTCCTCCTGGCGGGGCGCAGCCAGGCGAGCGCCCCCTACCGTCGCAGCCTGCGCGGCCTGGAGATCGCCGCCCTCGCGCTCGGCTCCGCGCCGATCGCGTCCTTCCTGGCCGGCGCCCTCCCGTGGTGGCGCGCCTCCTCCCCGGGGCTGGCGTTCTGGGGGTCGGTGCTGGGCTGGACCGCCGGGATCACGGCGCTGGCGCTCGGCGGCCCGTGGCGGCGCGCCCTCCTCGGACCGGCCGGCGTCGTGGCAGCCGTGACGGTGGTGGTGCTCGCACTGGACGCCTTCACCGGCTCGACGCTGGTGGTCGACTCCCCCATGGGTGCCCAGCGCGTGATGGCCGCCCGGTTCTACGGCTTCAGCAACCAGGCCTTCGCGATCTTCCTGGCCGCAGGCCTCGTGCTCGCGACGGCCGTCGCGCAGCCGCTGCTGGAGGCTGGACGGCGCAGGCTCGCGACGGTCGTCGTGGTCGCCATCGGCCTGTTCCTCATCGCCGTCGACGGCGCGCCCGGGCTGGGCAGCGACTTCGGCGGTCCGCCCGGGATCCTGCTGGCGTTCACCGCCCTCGCCCTCGTCGTCTCCGGCCGACGGCCCAAGGTCCGCACGCTCCTGCTGGTGGTGGGTGTCGCCGTGCTGCTGGGCGCCGGTTTCGCCGTCGTCGACTGGCTGCGCCCACCGGCGGACCGGACGCACCTGGGCCGGTTCCTGGCGACGGCGCTCAACGGCGGCCTGTGGGACGTGGTCTCGCGGAAGGTGGCGGTGAACCTGCGCGTGCTCACGTCGTGGCGCTACCTGGTGCTCGCCATCGGTGGAGCCCTGCTCACGGGGTTCGTGCTGCTAGGCCCGCACCCCCGGGCGGGCGCCCTGCTCGGGGACCGCAGCCCGATGGCCCGGCTCAGCGAGTCGGTCCCGCTGCTCCCGGCCGCCGTCGCGGCGATCGGGCTCGGCCTCGGCCTGGGCTTCCTCATCAACGACTCGGGGATCATCGTGCCCGCCACGGGCATCGCCGTCGCCGTGCCGTGCCTGGTCGCAGCCGCGGCCCAGGCGCGCCTGCGACCTGAACCGGTCGCGCCCGCAGGCTGACCCCGCCGGGCCGCTGGGCTCAGGCCTTGCGGGGGGCGATCTTGCGGACGACGCCGCGCGCCCGGCGTGCGCTCACCGCGAGGGCGACGTCGCGGTACTGGGCTGCCCGGTGCAGCTGGCCGCGCAGGTCCGTCCCGGACGGGCGGTGCCGCAGGTCGCAGGGGATCTCGACGACGACGAAGCCCTTGGTCAGCAGGTCGATCGTCATCCCGGTCTCGACGCCCCAGCCGCGGGCCAGCGGCGTGGCCGCCTCGAACGCCTCACGCGTCAGGCAGCGCATCCCGGACAGCGGCTGCGTGGGCGTCCAGCCGGTCAGGGACTGGACGGACCGGCGCGCCAGGCCGACGACGATGCCCCGACCACCGGCACCGGGCTGCGGTGGGAGCAGCGCGATCGACGCGTCGGCGTGGCCCTCGAGAACCGGCGGGACGAGCGGCGCCGCGTTGACCGCCGACTCGCCCAGGTCACCGTCGAGGAAGAGCAGGAGCCGTGCGGGACGGTCGGCCGTGTCGCGCATGGCCACGACTGCCGCACCGGTCTCCATCGCCGAGGCCTTGCCGCGGTTGTGCGAGTGCCGCACCACGACCGCACCGGCCTCGCGGGCGACGTGCTGCGTCGCGTCGACGCTGCCGTCGTCCACGACGAGCACCAGGTCGACGTGCGGGATGGCGCGTGCGGCCCGCACCGTCGCGGCGATCCGCCGCATCTCGTCCTTGGCGGGGATGACGACGGCCACGCGCTGCTTGGGGCCGGTCTGGCTGGGTTCAGCGGAGCCACGTGCGGGGGAGGTGGGCACGGGCCCAACCCTAACGAGATCGAGGTCCCGCGTCATAGCGAGGGCAGCGGATGGTCAATGGACCGTCATGCCCGTCGTCGGACGGGCGTCAGGTCGCCGTCAGGTTCAGCGCAGCGTGAGCTGACGCGCGACCAGACCGGCGCGGGCCCGGCGCTGCTGGGCGTCAAGCGGAGCCGTCTCGGCCAAGGCGGCGTCGAGCCGGTTGCTCAGAGCCAGCACCGGCTCCTCGAGCTCCTCGGCCTCCGTCCCGGCTGCGAGGTCCCAGACCGGCACGAGGATGCCGCACGAGCGGAACGCCCCGATGAACTTGCCGATCGACCCCTCCTCGCCGATGCCCGACTCGCGGGTGGAGTGCAGGCGGGCCAGGGCGTCGAGGAACACCTGCTCGTCGTGCGGCATGGCCCAGCGCAGGAACTCCCGCTGGCCCATGCGCGCCCAGTAGGCCGCGTCGACCGAGGTGAGGCGACGGGTCGGCACGACCGTCTCGTTCATCCGCTCGAGGGAGGCCTGGGCCTCGGCGTCGAGGTCGGCGCCGTTGGTCCAGAACTCGAAGC
>DASXVR010000203.1:0-14574 GCA_036504175.1 Actinotalea sp.
GGCTCGCGGCCTTCCTCGTCGAGAACAAGCTCGCCTGAACCCGCGCACCGCCCACCTGATCGGAGCTCGACGATGGCCACCTCCTTGACCGGACCCGTCCTGGTGCTGCTCGACCACGACCCCGGGGGCGCCCTGCGTCCCGCTGTCCTCGAGCTCCTCACCATCGGCCGCGAGCTGGGCGCCGTCGAGGGCGCCTGGTTCGGCGAGCCCCCCTCGGCCGATGAGCTCGAACGGCTCGGGACGTACGGCGTCACCACCGTGCACCACCTCGAGCTCGGTTCTGCCGACGCCCGCCTGACCCCCGTGTCGGGGGAGGCGCTGGCGAGCCTGGCGCGGGCTACCGGCGCCTCCGCGCTGCTCCTGAGCTCCACCTTCGCCAACAAGGAGACCGCGGCTCGCGTGGGCGTCGCGGAGGGCGCCGGCGTGGTCGTCGACGCGTCGGGTGCCGAGGTCGCCGAGGGACGTGTGGTGGTGACGAAGTCGGTGCTGGCGGGGACCTGGACCACGCGCTGCGCCGTGCGGACGCCGCTCGCGGTCGTGGCGTTCAAGGCGAACGCCGTCCAGGCGGCGCCCGCGGCCGACCTGGGCGTGACCCCGACGGTGGCGCGGCACGACGTCCCGGTCACCGACAGGGCTCAGCTCGCCTCGCTGGTGGACCACGTCGAGGCCGCACCCTCGGGACGGCCCGAGCTCGGGGAGGCCCAGGTGGTCGTGGTGGGCGGCAGGGGCACCGAGGGTGACTTCTCGGCCGTGGAGGAGCTCGCGGACGTGCTGGGAGGTGCCGTCGGCGCGACGCGCGTGGCGACCGACGAGGGCTGGGTCAGCCATGACGCGCAGATCGGGCAGACGGGCGTGACCATCTCGCCGAAGCTCTACATCGGCGCGGGTGTCTCGGGTGCCGTGCACCACCGGGGCGGCATGCAGTCGTCGGGCACCATCGTCGCCGTGAACGCCGACCCGGAGGCGCCGATCTTCGAGATCGCCGACTTCGGCATCATCGGCGACCTGTTCGCGGTGCTGCCGCAGGCGGCCGCGGAGCTGCGTCGCCTCAAGGCCGAGGGCTGATCGCGCAGGCTAGAAGCGGCGCAGGCTAGAAGCGGCGCAGGCTAGAAGCGGCGGAGCCAGTCGAGCGCCTCGATGCCCTGGGCGGTCTGGAAGGCCCGGAGGTTCGTGATGCCGGTCGGGGCCGGCTGCACCGCGCCGTGCACGAAGTAGCCGCTGATCCCGGCGAGCACCGCACGCACCGCGTCGCGGTCGGCACCCCGGGTCGTCGGCTGTGACCAGAAGATCTCCGCCGGGTCCCCACCAGCCTGCATGGCGACGCTGGGGAGCATCGTGAGCAGGTCGTACCAGCCGGCCCCGTTGCCGGCGGCGTGGGGCCAGTCGATCAGCCACACGGTGTCCGGTGCGAGCATGACGTTGTCGGCGCGCAGGTCGCCGTGCACGAGGTGGTCGCCCTGGCACGCCTCGACGGCGTCAGCGGCCCAGCCCTGCAGGCGCCCGAGGTTGTCCGCGAGCCAGTCGCCGTGCGGCGCGAGCGCCAGCCGCGCGCGGGTCAGCGCCGCGGCGTCGTCGGCGAGCAGGTCCCAGCCCTGCGCCATCGCCGCCATGTCCTTGGCGAGCGGCCGCAGCAGCCCGGCTGCGGGGCGACCAGCCTCGGCGAGCTGGGTGAGCGCCCCCAGCACCCGCTCGAGGTCCTCGGGGTGCCAGGGCAGCTCGGGGGAGCGTCCTGACACGGCGTCGAACGCGAGGATGACCCAGGTCCCGTCGTCGTCCGACCAGCGCATCCGCGGCGCGGGGACGGCAGCGGGCAGGTGGCGGGCCACCTCGATCTCCGAGCGCGCGAGCTCGGGCGACTCCGGGTTCTGCTCGGCCGAGACCGCCTTGACGAACACCTCGGTCCCGTCGCCCAGCTCGAGCACGCCCGCGAAGCCCGGGCTGAAGCCGCTGGTCGCGCTCGTCTCGGAGATGACCTCGGCACCCGTGAGCTCGACGATGCGACGGCGGACGTGCCGCGGCAGGTCCGCCCATCCCAGGCGGGAGCCACCGAAGGCCGCTGGCGCCGTGCTCCGTTGCGTGGTCACGCGTGGATTGTGCCAGGTGCAGGTTTCGGATCTGCGCCATCCCGGCCTGTCAGGCGGGTGCGTCCCGCCTGGTGGCGCCTTCGTAGACTGATCGGCTGTGACGGCCTACCTCGACCACGCGGCGACGACGCCCATGCACCCGCGGGCGATCGAGGCCCTGGTCGACCAGCTGGCCCGCACGGGCAACGCGTCCTCGCTGCACGACGCCGGCCGCGCAGCCCGCAAGGTGGTCGAGGAGGCAAGGGAGGCCCTCGCACCGCTGCTCGGCGCACGACCCAGCGAGGTGGTGTTCACCGGCGGCGGCACGGAGGCCGACAACCTGGCCGTCAAGGGTCTCTTCTGGTCCCGGTCGGCGGCCGAGCCGGCGCGCCGACGGGTGCTGGTGTCGGCCGTCGAGCACCACGCCGTCCTGGATCCGGCCTTCTGGCTGGCCGCCCACGCGGGCGCCGAGGTCGTGCTGCTCCCGGTCGACGGTCAGGGGCGCCTCGACCTCGAGGCGCTGAGCACCGAGCTCGAGGAGCACGGTCCGGACGTGGCCCTGATCAGCGTGATGTGGGCCAACAACGAGATCGGCACGGTCCAGCCCGTCGCGGAGGTCGTGCGGCTCGCCAGGCGCTTCGGCGTCCCGGTCCACAGCGACGCCGTGCAGGCCTTCGGCCACCTGCCCGTCGACTTCGCCGCGAGCGGCCTGCACGCGATGACCGTCTCGGCGCACAAGCTGGGCGGTCCGGTCGGCGTCGGGGCTCTGGTCGCACGGCGTGGCCTGGACCTGACGCCTGTGCTGCACGGCGGCGGGCAGGAGCGCGGGGTGCGGTCGGGGACCCTCGACGTGCCCGCGATCCGGTCGTTCGCGGTCGCCGCCGACGTCGCCGTGGCCGAGGCGCCGGGGGAGGCCGAACGCGTCGGCGCACTGCGCGACGCCCTCGTCGAGCGCGTCAGGGACCTCGTGCCGGGCGCGGTCCTGCGCGGGCCGCAGGTGGGCCCGGAGGCGCCTCCGGGGCCGCGGGACGCCGACGGGCGGGGGAGCCCGGCGCGGCTGCCGAACAACGCCCACCTGACCTTCCCTGGCTGCGAGGGCGACTCGCTCCTCTACCTGCTCGACAGCCAGGGCATCCAGTGCTCGACCGGCTCCGCCTGCCAGGCAGGGGTCCCGCAGCCCTCGCACGTGCTCCTCGCGTGCGGGGTCGGTGAGCACGAGGCGCGCGGGGCGCTGCGGTTCACGCTCGGACGCACGTCGACGACGGCCGACGTCGACGCGCTCGTCGCAGCGCTGCCGGACGTGGTCCGCCGCGCGCAGGCGGCAGGGCTCGCGACAGGGCGCTGAGGCGCGCCGGGTCAGTGCTTCCGGGCGTCCAGGATCGCCGCGACCTCGCGGGCGAGGGGCTCGGCGAGGAGGTCCTCGACCGGTCGCGGAAGGCTCAGGCACCAGTTCGGCCAGGTCACCACGGTCCCCGGCATGTTGGGCCGCTCGGCGACGGCGCCCGCGTCGTCCAGCGAGGCGAGCACCACCCGTGCGGCGCACTCGGACAGGCGCGTGTACTGGGCGCGGACGGCGCGACCGACCTCGTCCGGCCCCACGGGCTGCTCCAGGTCCACGCCGGCGACCTGTGCGAGCTCGCGGCGCACCCCCTCGAGCTGGGTGAAGTCAGCGGCCTTGCCGATGCGGCGCAGGTCCTCGTTGTCGGAGTCGGTGAGCGTGCCCGCGATGGTCGCCTGGTCGTGCGTGGACGACGCTCCCATCACGCCCTCCGGGAACTGGTCCACCGGCAGGCGCAGGGCGGCGCGGTAGCCGAGCATGCCCTGGACGGCCATGGTGTCGCGCACGCCTGCCGCGACCGTCCCCATGTCCTCGCCGACGACCCAGGCGCCGGCCCGGTGCGCCTCGAGGCGCAGGACGGCGAGCAGGGCCTCGACGGGGTAGTGCACGTAGACGCCACCACCCGCGTGGCCGCCCAGCGGGACCCAGTACAGGCGCCACAGCTGCATGACGTGGTCGATGCGCAGGGCGCCGGCGTGGGCGAGCGCGGAGCGGGCCATCGAGATGAAGGGCGCCAGGTCGGCCCGGACGAGGGCGGCGGGGTTGAGCGGCGGCAGACCCCACTTCTGGCCGTCGACGTTGTGTCTGTCGGGCGGACAGCCCACCTCGAAGTCGAAGCAGACCAGGTCCTGGTGCGTCCACGCGTCGGCCGAGCACGAGTCGAAGCCGACGGCGATGTCTGCGACCACCGTCGCGCCCGCGCGGCACGCCACGCCGAGCTGCACGTCGGCCACCCACTGGGCCCAGCTGAAGAAGGCGATCCGGTCGGCGCTCTCGTGCGCGACCTGGGCGGCGCCGGCAGGCGTGCGGTACTGCTCCGGCCAGGACTGCCACACCGGGCTGTTGAAGCGCTCGGCCAGGACGCACCACGTGGCGAAGCGTCGCAGCTCGTCGCCGCCGGAAGCGACCCACACGTCGTGCTCGACCGGCAGCCTGTCGCGCGTGGCGGCCCAGATGCGCTCGAGGGCCGCCCGCTTGAGCACCCAGACCGAGTCGCGGTAGATGCGCCGTGTCGCGTTCAGCCCACGGCCGCGGGCCGCGAGGTCGCGCAGGTCGACCTCGTGCGCACCGGGGACGTCGTCGATCGCGATGTGCAGCAGCTGGAGCCACTGGCGGGAGGTGGGCGAGTAGGGCGAGGCCTGCTGGCTCGCCACCGGCGCCGAGGCGTGGACGGGCGAGATCAGCACCGACCCGGCCCCGGCCTCCTGGGCGGAACGGGCGATGAGGGCGAGGTCGCGGAAGTCGCCGATGCCCCACGAGCCCCGCGAGCGTGCCGCGTACAGCTGGACGGCCCAGCCCCAGCCGCGCGAGGGCTGCGGGAAGTTGTCCGGTGCGCTGATCACCATGCGGGAGCTGCCGTCGGGGCGGAGCAGACGGTAGTAGCCGGCGTCGGGAGCGGTGCCCTGCACAGGGCCGAGGGTTGCGCCCTCGAGCGTCTCGAGGTCACCCACCAGCTCCGGGGCGGGCTGGCCGGGTGAGCACACGAGAGGAGCCTCGGGCGTGCCGCCCGCCAGGACGGCCTCGGTCACGATCGTCCGGGTCGCCGAGTCGAGCGTCTGCACCACGCCGTGAGCGTCTTCGTACGAGGCAGGCACCATGTCGGGCAGGGTCAGCGTCATCGTCGGATCTCATCGTTCGCCGAAGGGGCCCCGAAACGCCGGGGTGCGCGGGACGCTAACCGAGTTGCGGGCATTGCTGCAAGCGCTTGCAGTGAGTCCTGGGCAGATTCGCCCACCCCCCATCGGGACCTGACGCACCATATCGGGCTCTCCACCGGACCTAGGTCACACGCACGGGCGTGTTTGACACGGTGACAAGTCGGCCCGCGTCGGGGGTGCCAGACCATCGCGGGATGCTCGTGCCGGACCCCGCGAGATGCTCCTGCCAGAACCGGAGCGAGACTCGTGCCGGACCCGCGAGATGCTCCTGCCAGGACCGGCTGGAGACTCGTGTCCGACCCCCGCGGGAGACTGGGGGCGTGGTCTTCGTCGTGGTCGCCGAGCATCCCGAGGATCGCACCCTCGTGGTGCTCCAGGAGTGCGGGCCGGACGGCCGCCCCGGCGCCCGCTCGGAGGTGGCTCGCGAGGGTCTGGCAGCCGCGGTCGCCGAACGTGAGGCGGCGCGCCCGCGATGGGCCTGGGACGACACCTCGCGCTGGTACCCGGACCTGCTCGGGGCCGGGGTGCGGGTCGAGCGGTGCCATGACCTGCGGCTCAGCCACGTGGTCCTGCGGCGGAGCTCGATGTGCGCCGGCTCGGACCTGGCCCGCGCACCGCAAGGCCCGTGGGACCAGCCGCGGCCGGAAGCCGCTGCCCCGACCGCGGACAGCCTCTTCGACGACGTCGCCCAGGCGACGTCCGGGACGGCGGACCTGGAGCGGTCGCTGACCGAGCTCGTCGCGCAGCTCGCGGCGATGGCGTCGGCCCCCGAGCCGGGTCGGCTGAGGCTGCTCCTGGCCGCGGAGTCGACCGGCGCCCTCATCGCCGAGGAGATGCGGCACGACGGGATGCCCTGGAGCGTCACCAGGCACGACGAGCTGCTCACCCAGGCGCTGGGCGAGCGGCCACGCGGCAGTGCGCGGCCGCTGCACCTGGAGGCGCTCGCGGCGCAGGTGCGCGACGCGCTCGACCGACCCGGCCTGAACCTGGACTCGCAGGTGGACCTGCTGCGGGCCATGCGCTCCGCCGGCTGCGACGTGACCTCCACCCGGACCGCGGAGATCAGACGACTGGAGCACCCGGTCGTCGAGCCCCTGCTCGAGTACAAGAAGCTCGCCCGCCTGCTCAGCGCCAACGGGTGGGTGTGGATGGAGACGTGGGTGCACGACGGGCGCTTCCGTCCCGACTACGTGCCCGGCGGGGTCGTCACGGGCAGGTGGGCGACGAGCGGGGGCGGTGCGCTCCAGCTGCCCGCGGCCATCCGGGCCGCGGTCCGGGCGGACCCGGGATGGTGCCTGGTGGTCGCCGACGCCGCCCAGCTCGAGCCGCGCGTGCTGGCCGCGATGTCGGGCGACGCCGCGATGGCGGCCGCGGGACGTCAGGCAGACCTGTACCAGGGCGTGGTCGACGCGGCCATCGTGGAGACCCGGCAGCAGGCCAAGTACGCGATGCTCGGTGCGATCTACGGGGCGACCACGGGTGCCGGCGCTGTGCTCATGCCACGCCTGACCCAGGCCTACCCGCGTGCCGTGGGGCTGGTCGAGGCCGCAGCACGTGCGGGTGAGCGTGGAGAGGTCGTCACGACCTGGCTCGGCCGGTCCTCACCCACGCCTGGAGAGTCCTGGCAGGCGCAGAAGCAGGCGGCGACGGCTGAGGGGGCCGAGGCCGACGACGTCCGCGAGGCACGGCGCCGGGCGCGCGACTGGGGCAGGTTCACCCGCAACTTCGTGGTCCAGGGCACCGCCGCCGAGTGGGCGCTGTGCTGGATGGCTGCGCTGCGCCGCCGGCTGCGGACCGTGGAGGGTCGGCCGCACCTGGTCTTCTTCCTCCACGACGAGGTGATGGTGCACTCCCCGGTCGAGGTCGCGCAGGAGGTGGCGACGGCCGTCAGGGACGCTGCCGAGGAGGCCGGACGGCTGCTCTTCGGGGACTCGCCGGTGGACTTCGCGCTCACCGTCTCCGTCGTCGAGTCCTACGACCAGGCGAAGTAGGTCAGAGCGCGTCGACCCCGCGCTCGCCCGTGCGGACGCGGACGACCTCCTCGACGTTCTGCACCCAGACCTTGCCGTCGCCGATCTTGCCGGTCTGCGCCGAGGCGACGATCGCGTCGATCGCCCGCGCCACGTCGGCGTCGTCGACCAGCATCTCCAGGCGCACCTTGGGCACGAAGTCGATCTGGTACTCGGCGCCGCGGTACACCTCGGTGTGCCCGCCCTGGCGGCCGTAGCCCTGGGCGTCGGAGACCGTGAGGCCCCGCACGCCGACCCCGCCGAGCGCGTCGCGCACGTCGTTGACCTTGAACGGCTTGACGATCGCGGTGATGAGCTTCATCAGGAGACCCTTCCCATGCTGGACGTTGCGGTGAACTCGTAGGCGGTCTCGGCGTGCTGGCTCGCGTCCAGGCCTTCGTACTCCTCCTCGGGCGCCACCCGCAGGCCCATGGTGGCCCGCAGGACGCGCGCGATGACGTAGGTGGCCGCGAAGGCGAAGGCGCTCGCCGCGACCACACCCGTCGCCTGCCGCAGCAGCTGGGCGACTCCGCCGCCGAGGAGGAGACCCTCGTGGGCGACCGCCGGGTTGACGGCGACCGCCGCGAACAGGCCGACGCCGAGCGTGCCGATGACGCCGCCGACGTAGTGGACCGCGACGACGTCGAGGGAGTCGTCGTAGCGGAACCGGAACTTCAGGCGGATGGCGAAGAGGCAGACGATGCCGGCGACGACGCCGAGGAGGATGGCCGGGACCGGGGCCACGTACCCCGCGGCAGGTGTGATCGCGACGAGCCCGGCGACGGCGCCCGACGCACCGCCCAGCGTGGTGGCCTTGCCGGTGAGCCGCTTCTCCAGCACCAGCCAGCCGATCATCCCGCCCACGCCGGACAGGTGCGTCGCCAGCGCGGCCGAGGCGGCCAGACCCCCGGCTGCCAGGGCCGATCCGGCGTTGAAGCCGATCCAGCCGAACCAGAGCAGCCCCGCACCGAGGAGGGTCAGGGGGAGGTTGTGCGGCGCCATCATCTCGCGGGGCCATCCGCGCCTGGGGCCGAGGACGAGCACCAGGGCGAGGGCTGACGCGCCGGAGCAGATCTCCACCACCGTGCCCCCGGCGAAGTCGAGGAGGCCGAGCCGGTTCAGCCAGCCGTCCGGGGACCAGGCCCAGTGGGCCAGGGGTGCGTAGACCACCACCGACCACACCGCGATGAAGGTCACGAACGCCCCGAACCGCATCCGGTCGGCCGAGGCGCCACTGATCAGGGCGCCCGTGATGATGGCGAACATCATCTGGAACATGACGAAGGAGAGCGCCGGCACGGTCAGGTGCAGGCCGGGCACGCCGTCCGCGGCATGCGTGAGACCCGCCAGGTGCAGCCCGCCGACCAGCCCGTTCCCGGCATCCCGGTCGAACGCGAGCGAGTAGCCCACCACGACCCAGGTGACCGACACCACGGCGATCGAGACGAAGCTCTGCATGATCATCCCGAGCGCGTGCTTGGACCTGACCATGCCCGCGTAGAAGAACGCGAGTCCCGGCGTCATCAGCAGGACCAGGGCGGTGCAGACGAGCAGCCAGGCGGTGTCGCCGGTGTCGATGGTCGCCTCCATGGGGTGCATCGTCGTCAGCTCTCTGCCGAGGGGCGGCGGCCGCCGGGTGGGGCCGGGCGGCGCCAGGGTAGTGGTCCTCGGCGACCTGCCCGTGGGCCGTCTCGGCATCGGGGCCCGTCCGCGCGAGGCGTGTCGGCCGCAGGCCCACGTACCCTGGCCGGATGCGGGTGCTGGCAGCTCTTTCCGGTGGTGTTGACTCCGCCGTCGCTGCCGCGCGCGCGGTGGACGCGGGCCATGACGTCGTCGGGGTGCACATGGCCCTGTCGCGCAACCGCGACCAGTTCCGGACCGGCTCGCGCGGCTGCTGCTCGATCGAGGACGCGGGCGACGCGCGCCGGGCGGCTGACGTGCTCGGCATCCCGTACTACGTCTGGGACCTCTCCGAGCGCTTCGAGGAGACGGTCGTCGCCGACTTCGTGGCCGAGTACGAGGCGGGCAGGACGCCGAACCCCTGCGTGCGCTGCAACGAGCACATCAAGTTCGAGGCCCTGCTGGACAAGGGCGTCGCGCTGGGCTTCGACGCGGTCTGCACCGGCCACTACGCGCGCATCGAGATCGACGACCAGGGCGCGCGGACCCTGCACCGGGCACGGGACGCCGCCAAGGACCAGTCGTACGTGCTCGCCGTGATGGGTCCCCAGCGCCTCGCCCGGGCGATGTTCCCGCTCGGCGACGCGTCGTCCAAGGCGCAGGTGCGGGCCGAGGCGGCCGTCCGGGGCCTGTCCGTCTCGGCCAAGCCGGACTCCTACGACATCTGCTTCGTCGCGGACGGTGACACCCAGGGCTTCCTGCGTGAGCGTCTCGGCTCGCGCCCCGGCGACGTGGTCGACACCGACGGCGCGGTCGTCGGCCACCACGACGGCGCGTACGCCTACACCGTCGGGCAGCGGAAGGGCCTGAACCTGGGCCGGCCCGCGACCGACGGCCGGCCCCGCTACGTGCTCGACGTCCGGCCCACGACGAACACGGTCGTGGTCGGGGCGGCAGAGCTGCTGACGGTCCGCGGCATCCGGGCCGACGACGCCGTGTGGTTCGACAGCCCCCCGCCCGCGGACTGGTTCTCGTGCACCGCGCAGGTGCGTGCGCACGGTGCTCCCGCTGCCGGCCGGGCACGTGCGACCGGTCCGACAGGTGTCGAGGTACGGCTGGACGACGGACTCCGCGGTCTGGCACCCGGGCAGTCGGTCGTGCTCTACGACGACACCAGGGTGGTCGCCGAGGCCACAGTCACGACGTCACTGAGGTGACGCGTACCCCTCTCCCGCGGGCGGTGACCCGATGACCGGTGTGAGCGTCCTCGGACCATGGCCGGACGGGGACCACCACGAGGCGCAGGCGACCGCGATCGGTGCGTTGAGCGACCTCCCCGACGGGCTCACGGGCATGCCGCCGCTGGTGCACCCGTCGGACCCGGGACCGTGGTCGGGTCCGCTGGCGCGCGGCGTCGACCTGCTGACCGACATGCCCGCCGAGGTCGGACCGCACGGCTGGAAGCTCGCCGACCGTCCGGGCCGGGACCTCGAGCGCGTGCGTGCCGGTGCCCGGCAGGCGATGGACGTCCTCGCCGTGGCGGCGTACGGGTACGAGGGTCCGCTGGTGCTGGCGGTCCCCGGGCCGTGGACGCTGGCCTCCACCCTGTACCTCGCCCGCGGGGACCGGGTGCTCAGCGACCCGGGCGCGGTGCGGGACCTCGTCGCGGCCCTCGGTGAGGGGCTCGGCTCGTTGATGGCCTCGGTCGCCGGTGCGGTACCCGGTGCGCGCCCCGTCGTCGTGCTCCACGAGCCGCGGCTCGGTGCAGTGCTCGACGGGGCCGTCCCGGACTTCTCCGGTCATGGACGGATCTGGAGCGTGACGGGGGAGCGCGCCGGCGCCGGGTTGTCCTCGGTCGTCGCGACGGCACGGACCGCGGGTGCTCAGGGCGTGGTGATCCACGTAGGCGGCCAGGCACATGCAGGCGCCATGGGCGTCGCCGGGGCCGTGGGCCCGGACGGCCTCGGCGTGGGGGCCGCCCAGCTCGGGAGCGCGCACTGGGAGCGGCTCGCCGGGCTCGTCGAGCAGGGTGTCGGCCTGTGGCTCGGGCTGCCCTCTCAGGACGAGACCGCCGACAGCGTGGCGGCCGCGCGGCGGATCTGGGGCCCGTGGACGGCGGTCGGCCTGCCCCCTGCCGGTCTCTCCACCGTGGTCGTGCATGCGGACCTGGCACGCGGTGGCGAGGTCGGGCGGACACCTGCGAGGCCGCGCGACCTGGCAGGGGTCCGCGCGCTGATCCGGGACACCGCCACGGTGGCCGTCCGCCTGGCCGAGCGCGCCGCCGGCTCCTGACGCCGTCCGCACGGTGGCCGCTGTGACGTGGTCAGTCGCGCTGACCCACCCGTCGCGGTGTCGGTGGTTCGCGCCATGATTGCCCCGTGAGCTCAGAGACGCAGGCGACCGAGCCCGACGACGACCTCGAGCCGGGCGCGCCCGCCGACCTCGCCGGGCGCGCCATCGGCGGGGGTGCCGCCATCGGCTCCGGTGACAGCACCGCTCCCGCACCGCCGCTCGACGCGCGCGACGCCGGACTGGACCCGGATGCGGCGCGGCACCGGTGGACCGAGCTCGCCGAGGAGGTCCGTGGGCACCAGTTCGCCTACTACGTGCGGGACGCACCGACCGTCTCCGACGCGGAGTACGACGTGCTGCTCCGCCGCCTCGCCGGGCTCGAAGGGGCCCACCCCGAGCTCCGCACCCCCGACTCCCCGACGCAGACCGTCGGTGGCACGTTCTCCACGGACTTCCAGGCCGTCGAGCACGTCGAGCGGATGCTCAGCCTCGACAACGCCTTCTCGGTCGAGGACGTCGCGACCTGGTCGGCCAGGGTCGGCCGCGACCTGGACGGCGCGGCCGCGGGGATGCACTACCTGTGCGAGCTCAAGATCGACGGTCTCGCCGTGGCCCTGCTCTACGAGGGCGGCCGCCTCGTGCGGGCCGCCACCCGGGGCGACGGGCGCACGGGTGAGGACGTCACGCTCAACGTGCGCACCATCGAGGGCGTGCCGCAGGTGCTCGCCGGGGACGACCACCCCGAGCTCATCGAGGTCCGCGGAGAGGTGTTCCTGCCGGTCGAGGGCTTCCGCGAGCTGAACGAGGCCCAGGTCGCGGCCGGGAAGCCTCCGTTCGCCAACCCGCGCAACTCCGCTGCGGGCTCGCTGCGCCAGAAGGACCCGCGGGTGACGGCCTCGCGCCCGTTGCGCATGCTCTGCCACGGGATCGGCGCCCTGCGGTGGGCCGGTCGCCAGGAGGCCACCGCGCGCCAGTCCGAGACGTACGACCTCCTCGCGGGCTGGGGACTGCCTGTCTCGACCCACACCCGCGTGGTCAGCGACCTCGCCGGCGTCGAGGAGATGATCGAGTACTACCGCGAGCACCGCCACGACGTCGAGCACGAGCTGGACGGCATCGTGATCAAGGTCGACGAGACGTCCCTGCAGCGCCAGCTGGGTTCCACGAGCAGGGCGCCCCGGTGGGCGATCGCCTTCAAGTACCCGCCCGAAGAGGTCAACACGAGGCTCCTCGACATCCGGGTGAACGTCGGCCGCACCGGCCGCGTCACCCCGTTCGGCGTGATGCAGCCGGCGCTGGTGGCCGGTTCGACCGTCGAGATGGCCACGCTGCACAACGCGAGCGAGGTCAGGCGCAAGGGCGTCCTCATCGGGGACACCGTCGTGCTCCGCAAGGCCGGGGACGTGATCCCCGAGATCGTCGGGCCAGTGGTCGAGCTGCGGGACGGCACCGAGCGCGCGTTCGTGATGCCGACGCACTGCCCGTCCTGCGGTACCCCGTTGGCGCCCGCCAAGGAGGGCGACGTCGACATCCGCTGCCCCAACTCCCGTTCGTGCCCCTCCCAGCTGCGCGAGCGCATCTTCCACATCGCGTCGCGGTCAGCCCTGGACATCGAGGCGCTCGGCTGGGAGGCGGCCATCGCCCTGGTCGACCCGGAGCTGGGCCGGCCGGACGACGCCGAGGTACCCCGGCAGCGGCCCGTCCTCGACAACGAGGCGGGCTTGTTCGCGCTGGCGCCCGAGGACCTCACCGACGTCCGCGTGTGGCGGCAGAAGAAGGCATCCGGGGTCGGCACCGGGGTGTGGGAGCAGGTCCCGTTCTTCATGACGCGGGGCACCTCCGCCAAGCCGCCGCAGCCGACGGCCACGACGGCCAAGCTCTTCGAGCAGCTCGAGCTCGCGAAGCACCGGCCCCTGTGGCGGGTCCTGGTGGCGCTCTCGATCCGTCACGTCGGGCCGACGGCCGCACGCGCGCTGGCCACGGCGTTCGGCTCGCTCGACGCCATCGAGGCGGCGTCGGAGGAGGAGCTGGCAGCCGTCGAGGGCGTCGGGCCCACGATCGCCCGTGCCCTGCGCGACTGGTTCGAGGAGGACTGGCACCGCGACATCGTCGAGCGCTGGGCGCGCGCCGGCGTGCAGCTCGAGGACGTGCGGGACGCCTCGGTCGAACGGACCCTGGAGGGCCTGACGGTCGTGGTGACGGGTTCGCTGGAACGCATGTCCCGGGACGCCGCCAAGGAGGCGATCGTCGCGCGGGGTGGCAAGGCGGCGGGCAGCGTGTCGAAGAAGACGGACTACGTCGTCGTGGGCGAGAACGCCGGGAGCAAGGAGGCGAAGGCCCGCGAGCTCGGGCTGCGCATCCTGGACGAGACCGCCTTCGAGCGTCTCCTCGCCGACGGGCCCGAGGCGCTCGGCGGGACGTCGGCGTGACGGTGATCCGGCCCGCCGGCGACGACGACCTCACCCGGGTGAGCGAGCTCGTGGCCGACGCGTACCTCGCCGACGACCTCGTGCCCCGCGACCACTGGTACGTCGACGAGCTGCGGGCGGCCGCCCACCGGGCGCTCCACGCCGAGCTGATCGTCGCCGAGGACGAGGGGACGGTCGTCGGCACCGTGACGCTGGCCTCCGCCGGATCGCCCTACGCCGAGATCGCACGCGCCGGTGAGATCGAGATCAGGATGCTCGCCGTCGCACCGGCGGCCCGCGGGCGTGGTGTGGGTGAGGCGCTCGTGCGCGCCGCTCTCGAGCGCGCCTGGAGCACCGGAGCCGAGGCCGTCGTGCTGACGACTCTGACCCCGATGATCGCCGCGCAGCGGGTCTACGAGCGGATCGGCTTCACCCGCGACCCCGCGCGGGACTGGGCGGGGGAGTCGCAGACCATGCTCGTGTACACGGCGCACCCGGCCACGGCGGGCTGACGGCGGTGGCTGCGAGGACACGAGCCGGATCTTGCCGGGTGGTGAACCGCACGCGCTGGGGTGCCCGGTGACCTGGTTCGCCATACGGTGCGGTCATGTCCGAGCAGACGACCGGGGTGGACGACCTCACGTGCACGACATGGGTCGGGAACCATCCCGACGACGGTGAACCCGTCGCGTGCTGGGTCACGCACCCTGACCATGCCGAGCACGGCGGGCAGGCTGACCAGTTCGCGACCGCCATCGGTGCCCCGCGCCACGACCCTGGGTTCCCGGTGGTCGTGCTCGATCCGGAGGTCGTCACTGTCGTCGTCGATCAGGTGGACGGGTGGGCGACCCTGACCCTGTGGGGGCAGCCGGTCGCGCGGATCGGGTGCGTCGCGGACTGGTGTGACGTGGCACGGGCCCGTGGGTGGGTGCTGGTCGTTGTCACGCCACACACACCACCGCACCT
>DASXVR010000204.1:0-9465 GCA_036504175.1 Actinotalea sp.
GCCGTCCGGCAGCCTCCTCGGCGCGGGCCACGGCGTCGGCGACGTCACCGATGCTGGCCCCCACGTCGGCGGTCACCACCAGGTCGACGTCCCCGTGCGGCCTGCGCAGCGACAGCCTGGTTCGCACCGTGCCCCCTTGTCGTCGTGCTCGTGCCGCCTTGTCGGACGGCCACCCGAGGGTACTTGTAGGGTCGCTGAGCGACGGCAGATGCGAGGGGGTGGCAGCGGTGGCGCTGTTTCTGATCGGCGGTGGCTGGGACACGCAGGTGGTCGGGGCGCACTACCGCACGTTCCTCGCGGCAGCCCGCGGCGACGAGCCGACGGTGGCGTGCGTCGTGGTCGACGAGGGTGACGGTGAGGCGCAGGTCGCTCGCTGGGCCGATGCGCTCGCCGCTGCCGGGCCCTGCCGACCGGTCCCGGTGCTCGTGCCGCTCGGTGGCTCGTTCGACGTGGCGTCGCTGGACGGCGCCGACGCCGTGCTGGTGTGCGGTGGTCTGACGCCCGCCTACGCCTCGGCCCTCGCGCCGGCGGCGGCGGCTGTGCGCGCCTGGCTGGCCGACGGCGACAAGCCCTACGCGGGCTTCTCCGCCGGCGCTGCGGTGGCCGCCGGACGAGCGGTGGTCGGCGGCTGGCGCAGCACGGGCGTCCCGGTGTGCCCCGAGGACGCCGGCGAGGACCTCGACGAGGTCACCGTGGCGGACGGCCTGGGCCTGGTCCCCTTCGCCGTCGACGTGCACTGCGCGCAGTGGGGCACCCTCGGTCGGCTGGCGGCCGCGGTCACGGCGACCGGCCGCCCGGGCGTCGCGCTCGACGAGGGCACGATGCTCGCCGTCACGCGCGGCCTGGCGGTGGTGAGCGGCTCCGGCCACGCCTGGACGGTGGCGCCCACCGACGGTGGAGCGGTGATCCGCATGCTCGCGGCGGGCGCCTCCCTGGTGGTGGACCGATGAGCCGGGCGCTGGTGCAGGCAGCCGAGCTCCTGGCGGAGGTCTCGGCAGCGGGGTCGCCGGGAGGCCGGGCCGAGCCCCCGCTCCTGGTCGACGTCCGCTGGTCGCTGGCCGGCTCGGACCGGGTGGGCTACGAGGCAGGTCACCTGCCGGGAGCCGTCTTCTGCGACCTCGACGCCGAGCTCGCCGGCCCGCCTGGTGAGGGAGGCCGCCATCCGCTGCCGACGGCGGACCAGCTGACGACGATGATGCGCCGGCTGGGCATCGCGCCCGGCCGCGAGGTGGTGGCCTACGACGGAGGCGCCGGGGCCGGCGCGGCACGCGCGTGGTGGTGCCTGCGCTGGGCAGGTCACGAGGCCGTGCGCGTTCTCGACGGCGGGCTGGTGGCGTGGACGGCGGTGGGCGGTCCGGTGGAGTCCGGCGACGTGGCCCCGCAGGCGGCGCCGGAAGCACTGGCTCGCGTCGGGGCCCTACCGATCGTGAACGCCGAGGACGTCCGCGCCGGGCGGGCCGGCCTGCTCCTCGACGCCCGCGCGGCTGAACGCTTCCGCGGCGAGGTGGAGCCCGTCGACCCGGTGGCCGGCCACATCCCGGGCGCGGTGTCGTGCCCGACGTCGGCGGTCCAGGAGCCGGACGGCCGCTACCTCTCCTCCACCGCGCTGCACGCCGTGATGGACCCGTTGGTCGTCGGCCAGGAGGTCACGGCCTACTGCGGCTCCGGGGTCACGGCAAGCCAGCTCGTGCTCGCGGCGCACGAGATCGGCGTCGATGTCGCCCTCTACCCCGGCTCGTGGTCGCACTGGATCCGCGACCCCCAGCGACCGGTCGCCACAGGCGCCTGACCCGGCCGCGGCCCGCCGCGGGATCGGCGGGGCCCGTCCGTCAGTCCGGTCCGAGGAGCTGCTCCACGGTCCGGACGGCCAGCGCGGCGAACGCCGGGTTCGTCTCGCGGTAGTAGGGGATGATCATGGCCGCCTGGTGGAGGGCGTAGCCGCGGGCGCGTTCCCAGGTGCCGTCGTCGACGTCGAGCGACGCACGGAAGGCGGCGCGGCCGGAGGGGCCGAACACCGCCCAGGCGGGGATCACATCGGCTGCGGGGTCGCCGACGCCCACGCCGCCGAAGTCGATCACCGCGCGGAGCCTGCCCTCGCTGACCAGCACGTTCGGTCGGAGCAGATCGGCGTGGATCCAGACGGGTCTGCGGTCCCAGGCCGGGGCGTCGGGCGCGCGGTCCCAGGCGGCCAGCGCGCGGGCGGGGTCGATGGCGTGGCCACTGGCGGCGATGGCCTCGCGGGTGACCTCGTCGAGCTCGCGGAGGGGTCGGCGTCCGGCCGGACGGCTGCCGACGGCCGGGTCCAGCCCGCGCAGCTCGTGCACGAACCGGGCCAGGTCGGCGCCCGCCTGCCGCTCGTCGTCCACCCGGTCGTCGGCGTAGGGCTCGCCGGGGATCCACCGGTAGACGGCCCAGGCGAACGGGTACGCCGACGTCGGACGGCCGGTGGCGACGGGTTCAGGGATCGCCAGCGACAGGTGCGAGGCCAGGCGGGGGAGCCACAGGCACTCGTTCTCCAGGTCCTGCGCCCAGGCGGCGAGGCGCGGGAGCCGGGCGTACAGGGCGTCGCCGACGCGGTAGATCGCGTTGACGGTGCCCGTCGACAGCACCGGACGGATCGGCAGCCCGGCCAGGTGGGGGATCTGCTCCGCGAGCAGCGCCGCGACGAGGGCGGTGTCCGTGTAGACCTCGCCGTCGTGCATCGGCGTCGACGGCACCGCGCTGGTCGGGGGCACCGCACCAGGGTGCCACCCGTCCGGCGCGTGGGATCGGTCCCGACGCGGGTCGGCTCAGCGCTTGGTCGACACCGTCACGGTGAACTTCGGGTTGCGCCCCGCCTGCCTCGTCGGTCCGACGACGCGCTCGAGGCCCGGCCGGTAGTCGAGGTGGGAGTTCCAGACCGTCCACAGCTCACCGCCCGGCCGCAGGACCCGCGCAGCGGCCGCGAACAGCTTGTAGGCCACGCCCGAGTGAACCGTGGCGCCCACGTGGAAGGGCGGGTTGAGGACGACCAGGTCCGCGCTGGCGTCGGCGAGGCCGGCTGCGGCGTCGTCGCGCACCACCTCGACGCGAAGGCCGACCCCGTTGGCGCGGGCCGTCGCGACGGCTGAGGCGACCGCCGAGGCCGAGTCGTCGGTGGCGACGACGTGCAGGTCCGCCCGGGCGCGGGCCAGGGCGGAGGCGAGGACCCCGGTGCCGCAGCCCAGGTCGACGGCCACGGCCGCGTCGGGCTTCATCTGGTCCAGGAAGCCGAGCAGGTAGCGGGTGCCGACGTCGATGCGCGTCCCGGCGAAGGCGGCGCCGTGCGCGCACACCGTCAGCCCGAGGTCGGCGTGGACCTCGCTCGCGGGCCAGGCAGGCACCGGCGTCGCCTCGCGGGGACGCGGCCGGGAGGCCACGAGCACCCGCGACTTCTGGCGGGCGAGGCGGGCGTCGACGGCGGTGAACCAGCGGGCCAGCACGTCGTTCATGCCGTGGCTCATGTGCTTGACCCGGCCACCGGCGAACACCTGGACCTCCGGGTGCGCGTGCGTCGCGACGAGGGACGCGATCTCGTCGAGCGCGTCGAGCGACCGGGGGAGCTGGACCAGCACCACGCGGGCACCGGTGAGCAGCGACCGGTCCAGGCCGTGGGAGGTGAGCGTGCCGGTCAGGCCGGTGGCCTCGGCGTTGGCTGCGAGGGCCTGCTCACCGGAGAGCGCATCCTGGTGGACGCGGACCTGCCGGCTGCCGTGCAGGGCGGCTGCGCCCAGGGTCAGCGCGCCGTACCTGTCGCCGATCACGCTCACGGTGCCCGCGGGTGCGGACGCGAGGGCGGCAGCGGCGTCGTCCAGGATGAGCCTGTCGCTCGCATCGACCGCGACGAGGTTCGGGGCCTCGACATCGGGGTACCGGCGCAGGACGTCGAAGGAGAAGCCGGCGGTCATCGGGGCGCCAGCCCTGGTCGAGGCCCGAAGGCTGCAGGGCCAGGCGCGCCGCCCTCACCCTCGGTCCCGCCGGGCCAGTGCAGGCTCGTCTCCGTGCGGGCGCCGCCGCCCAGCAGCGTGCGGGTCATCGCGCTGCGGGTGTCGAGGAGCTCGTCGAGGGCCGTTGCCAGATCCGTTGCGCTCACGGCGGGCAGGCGGTCGCCCGCGATCAGGGCCGCGCGTCGCAACAGCTCCTTGAGGAAGGACGCGGTGACGCCGTCGGTGCGCTCGACGACGTCCCCGATGCCCTCGGTGAGGTCCAGCCCGCCGCGGTAGAGCTCCACCAGCGCGAGCCGTCCGTCGGCGTCCGGCAGGGTCAGCTCGACCGCCTGGTCCACCCGGCCGGGCCGTGCCGCGAGGGCGGGCTCGAGCAGGTCGGCGCGGTTGGTCGTCAGCACGAAGACGACGTCGGCGTCCTCGGCGAGGCCGTCCATCTCGTTGAGGAGCTGGAAGAGCAGCGGGTGCTGGCCGGGGTACATCCCGCGGTCCTCGGCGATGAGGTCGACGTCCTCGATGACCACCATCGACGGGGCCAGGGAACGGGCGATCGAGCAGGCCTCACCGATCAGGTGCAGGGCGTTGCCGCTCAGCTGGATGACGGTGGTACCGATCAGGCTCGCGGTCAGGTACCTGACGGTGTGCGTCTTGCCGACGCCGGGGGGCCCGTAGAGCAGCAGGCCGCGCTTGAGGTGCTGGCCGGCGGCGAGCAGGGCCGCCTTGTGCTCGGCGACCCCGACGATCTGCCGCTCGACGGCCCGGATGGTCGCCGCAGGCAGGATCAGGTCGCCCGCGCCGATGTCGGGACGCCGGTGGAAGGTCAGCAGCGCCTGGGCGTGCCCGAACATCTCCGCGCCGAAGGAGAGCACCTGGCCGCGGAACACGTTGTGCTCGAGGGTGGCGGCGCGCACCGCTGCGGCGAGCTCGGACGCCCGGGAGGGGTCGGTGCTCGCGACCTGGAGGCTCACGTTCGGCAG
The DNA here is from genome assembly GCA_036504175.1 of Actinotalea sp. GTDB lineage: Bacteria > Actinomycetota > Actinomycetes > Actinomycetales > Cellulomonadaceae > Actinotalea. Next base: position 4,940 of record DASXVR010000204.1, read on the forward strand.
ACCGGTCTCGGGCTCGGAGCCCCGCATGAGGACCGCGCTGCGCACGTCGCCGTCGTCGATGAGGTAGACGGCGCACCGCACGCAGGCCCGGACCTCACCGTCCGGACCGCAGGGGAGGTTGACCCGGGCGACGGCCCCGGGCCGCGGGCCGTACGGGTCGCGTGGCTGGTGGCCGAGGAGCTCGCCCAGGCCGAACGGCCGGTGCTGGAAGCCGACGACCCCGACGACCTGGACCTCACCCGCCGTCTCCATGACCGCATCCAGACCGGCCTGCACGTTCACGTGCTCGTACGCCGGCCAGGTCTCCTCGACCACCGCGAGCTCACCGCCGTCCGGGCCGAGGTGGTCTCGCAGGAGCGACCCGAGAGTGACCTGCTCGCCCGCTCGTGCCGCGCCGACGACGCCCCGCACGCCGCGCCGCAGCAGCCGGCCCACGTCGGCGAGCTCGGGCCGGTCGGGGCTGTCGGGGTGGCCGGGTCCGCGCCCCCCGGAGAGCGAGACGCGCAGGGAGCTCACGAACGCCCCACCGCCGTCCCCGCCCGCGCCGAGCGGAACGTAGGTGCTCCAGCCTCTGTCGGACATCGGGGACCTCCGTGGGTGGGTGCTGGTGGCGGGCGTCGGCAGGTCCCGCGCTGGTGCCCGGTGGTTGCACGGTAGCGCGGACGTCCGCACCGTGGTCCGCATCGTTATCGTTACCGACCAGTAAGCAGAACGGGGTGCCAGAGCGCCGCCGGATCTGGCATCCTCAGAGGGTCGATGAGACCGGTCCCATCGACCCTCTCCCGGGCCCACGTCAAGGACGACCATGACCTTCCAGGCAGCTGCGCGCGAGCGCTCCGCCCTGTCCCCCGCTCCCCACGCCGGGACCCCGGCCGACCAGGGCGCGGCCGTCACCGGCACCCCTGTGGACCTCGACGGGCGGCGGTTCTACCGGATCAGTGCCTACGACGAGCTCCCGCCCTTCTTCATGACGGTCGTCGGCGCCAGCGACCTCTGGCTGTTCATCTCCAGCACGGGCGGCCTGACCGCAGGTCGCCGGGACGCCGAGCAGGCGTTGTTCCCCTACTACACCGAGGACAAGGTCACCGACGGTGCCGGGCGGACCGGTGGGTTCACCGCGCTCCGCGTGACGGGCCGGGCCGCTGACGAGGTCACCTGGCAGCCGTTCGCCGAGACCCGGCCCGGCGACGCCCCCGTCGAGCGCAACCTCTACAAGGACTACCTGGGCACCACCCTGGTCTTCGAGGAGTCCCGCGCCGACCTGGGCCTGCGCCTGCGGGTCGCCTGGCAGACCAGCGCCCGCTACGGCGTCGTCCGTTCGTGCGAGCTGGCCTCGACGGGCGGCTCGGCCGTGACGATCGACGTGCTGGACGGCTTGCTCAACCTGGTGCCGGCGGGTGCGACGGTCCAGGTGCAGAACGAGCTGAGCTACCTGCTCGACGCCTACAAGCGGGCCGAGGTCGACCCGGCCACCGGGCTCGCGACGTACTACCTCAACTCCGACCTGACCGACCTCGCCGAACCGCGAGAGTCGCTGCACGCCACGGTCGCGTGGCAGGTCGGGCTCGACCGCGTGGATCACCTCCTCTCCACGCGGCAGCTCCGGACGTTCGGCTTCGGCGGCTCGCTCACGCCGGAGAACGACATCCGGGGTGAGCGCGGCGCCTACCTCGTCCGGTCCCAGGTGCTCCTGGCGCCGGACGAGGTGGTGCGCTGGCGCGTGGTCGCCGACGTGGAGCAGAGCGCCGCGGACGTCGTCGGGCTGCAGACCGAGCTGGCGTCGCCGACGGACCTGGCGGAGCGGCTCACGGCAGACGTCGAGGCCACGCGCGCCGCCCTCGACGGGCTCCTGGCCACCGCTGACGTGGCACAGCTCACCGGCGACGAGCTGGCGACCGCCCACCACGGCGCCAACGTCCTGTTCAACACGATGCGTGGCGGCGTGCCCCTCGACGGGTACACGTTCGACGCCGCCGACGTGCGCCGCTTCGTCACCCAGCGCTCGCGGGCCACTGCCGGCCGCTGCGCCGACCTGCTGTCGGCCCTGCCCGATCGGGTGCGCGCCGACGAGCTCGTCGGCCTCGCCCGCGACCACGGCGACGTCGACCTCGAACGGCTCGCGCTCGAGTACCTCCCGCTGACGTTCAGCCGACGTCACGGCGACCCGAGCCGCCCCTGGAACACGTTCCGGATCGCCCTGCGCGACGCCGACGGCGCCGCCCGCGTGGACTACCAGGGCAACTGGCGCGACATCTTCCAGAACTGGGAGGCGCTGGCCTGGTCGTTCCCGGAGTACGCGGAGTCGATGGTCACGGTGTTCCTCGACGCGACCACCGCCGACGGCTACAACCCGTACCGGATCTCCCGCGAGGGCATCGACTGGGAGATCCCCGAGCCGGGCAACCCCTGGGCCAACATCGGCTACTGGAGCGACCACCAGATCGTCTACCTCTGCAAGCTGCTCGAGACGTCGATGCGGTTCCACCCCGGCCGCCTGCGCGCGCTGGCCGCCCGGCCGCTGTTCACCTCCGGTGACGTCCCCTACCGGCTCGCGACCTACGAGCAGACCCTCGACGACCCGTTCTCGACCATCACCTTCGACGCCGAGGCGCACGCCGCCACGCTGGAGCGCGAGGCTGCGGAGGGCGCGGACGGCAGGCTCCTGCACGGCCCGGACGGTGAGCTCCTGCGAGTCACCCTCGCCGAGAAGCTGCTGCTCCCGCTCCTGGCCAAGCTGGTCAACCTCGTCCCCGAGGGCGGCATCTGGATGAACACCCAGCGCCCCGAGTGGAACGACGCCAACAACGCGCTCGTCGGCCGGGGCCTGTCCGTGGTGACACTGGCGTACGTGCGCCGGTTCATCGGCGTGGTGCGCACCCTCCTCGAGGACGACGTCACGCTGACCGCCGAGCTCGCCGACCTGCTGGTCGCAGTCCGGGACGTGCTCGCGGGTCACGCCGACGGCACCGTGCGCGGCTTCGACGACGTCGAGCGCCGGGTCGTCATGGACGAGCTCGGCGCCGCCGGGACGGCCTACCGGACGCGCGTCTACGCCGGGCTCGGTGGCGACCGCACCACCGTGCGGCTGGCTGACGTGCGGGACCTGCTCGACGTCGCTCAGCGGTACGTGGACTCCGGGCTGCGGGTCAACCGGCGCGACGACGCGCTCTACCACTCCTACAACCTGCTCGACCTGGCCCCGGGCCGGGCGAGCGTCGGCCGCCTGCAGGTGATGCTCGAGGGGCAGGTGGCGATCCTCTCGTCAGGTCTGCTGGCACCTGACGAGGTGGTCGGCGTCCTGGCCGCGCTGCGCGCGAGCGCCCTGTACCGGGCCGACCAGCACAGCTACATGCTCTACCCCGACCGGGTGCTCCCACGCTTCCTCGAGCGGAACACCGTCCCGACCGACGACGTCGGCAGGGCTCCGCTGCTCACCGCGCTGGTCGAGTCGGGCGACCGGTCGGTGGTGCTGCGCGACGTGCAGGGCCAGCTGCACTTCGCGCCGACGATCCACAACGCGAGCGACCTGGTGGCAGCCCTCGACGCGGTGCGCGGGGTCGACGCGGACGTCGTCGAGACCGGCCGGGCCGCCCTGCTCAGCGTGTTCGACGACCTGTTCCGGCACTCGGAGTTCACGGGTCGCTCGGGCTCGTTCTTCGCCTTCGAGGGTCTCGGCAGCATCTACTGGCACATGGTGTCCAAGCTCCTGCTGGCCGTGCAGGAGAACGTCGAGGCCGCCGTGGCGGCTGGTGCGGCCGACGCGGTGGTCGGCCGCCTCACCGCAGCCTACGAGGACGTCCGCCAGGGCCTCGGCTACTGCAAGACGCCACAGGTCTACGGCGCGTTCCCGGTGGACCCGTACTCGCACACCCCGGGTGGCCGGGGCGCGCGCCAGCCGGGCATGACGGGCCAGGTCAAGGAGGAGGTGCTCACGCGCCTCGGTGAGCTGGGCGTCCGGGTCGAGGCCGGGCGGATCGTCGTGCGGCCGCTCCTGCTGCGCAGCGCCGAGTGGACCAGCGCGCCGTCGACGTTCCGCTACCGCGACGTGGCGGGTGCGGCCCGGAGCGTCGAGCTCGGGCCCTCGTCCCTCGCGTTCACGTTCTGCCAGGTCCCCGTGGTCTACCGCCGGGTGAGCGCCGGCGAGCGTCTGGGGGTGTCGGTGCTGCTCGCCGACGGCTCGCGCGTCGCATGTGCCGACCCGGCGGTCGACGAGACCACGAGCGGCCTCGTGTTCCGGCGCACCGGCGAGGTCGTGCGCATCGACGTGGAGGTCCCCGCCTGACGGCTCGCGGCCCGACCACAGGCGCGCGGCTCGGCCCGGGTCAGGCCGGGTCGGGCCGCGTCAGGTCGCGTCGGGCCGCGTCAGCTCGAGCCGGACCGGGCGCCGGCGCCCCAGGACGCTGCGCAACGACAGCTTCTTCGAGTACTCGATCGAGCCGTAGCGGAACAGGTACACCGCGACCCGCAGCGCGACGAAGCCGAGCCCGAACAGCTCGACGATGACGATGGCGGACTCCGCCAGCGTC
>DASXVR010000205.1:0-6034 GCA_036504175.1 Actinotalea sp.
CGGCTCGCGACACCCCACCGCTCCCTGTCGGCCGAAGCCGGTGCCTCGTTACTCTGACTCGCGCGGTGCGGCAGACCTGGCGGCAAGGGCACCCTCGGGTTCCCCGCGCTGAACGAGGAGGCGACACCCATGGCCGAACAGTCCAGCACCCACACGCCTGTCACCTACGACAGCTGCGCCCACGTGGAGGGCCCGTTCTTCCACGGCACGAAGTCCGCGCTCGAGGTCGGCACCGAGCTGGTCCCCGGCTACGGCTCGAACTATCAGCAGGGCCGGGTGTCGAACAACATCTACTTCAGCGCCCTCGTCGAGACGGCCGCGTGGGGTGCCGAGCTGGCCACCGCGCTCGCCGGGAACGGGGAGCGCGGTCACATCTACGTCGTCGAACCGCGCGGCCCGTTCGAGGACGACCCCAACGTGACCAACAAGCGGTTCCCGGGCAACCCCACGGAGTCCTACCGCACCCGCGACGCGCTGCGCGTCGTCGCCGAGGTGGAGGACTGGCAGGGCCACGCCCCCGAGGTGCTCAAGACCATGCTCGACCACCTCGCGCAGCTCCGGGAGCAGGGTCTCGACGTCATCGAGGACTGATGCGGCCCCTTTCCGCGGCCGCAGGGCCGCAAGCCTGACCGCTCCGGGCCGCACGGTCACGCCGCAGACACGGCGTGCAGCTAGAGCTGGAGGTGGAGGCGTAGGGCGTCGTCGAGCTGAGTCATCAGGTGGGTGGGGACGCGGCCGATCACGCGGCCCAGCCGTTCGACGGCGACTGACCTGACCTGTTCGGCCTGCGCCTTGGAGTCGAGCCGAAGGTCAGTCTCGTCGGCCGGCAGGAGCACTTGGAAGGGGAACACCCGGGCCACAGTGGTGGTGAGGGGAACGATGGTGACGACGCCGCGGCCGAGGCGTGCGGCTGCTGCGTTGGCGCGGTCGTTGCTGACGATGACGGCCGGGCGACGTCTGTTCGCCTCGCTAGGCCGTGCCGGGTCAAGGTCGGTCAGACGGATCTCACCGCGCAGCATCAGCGAGCCCATCGGCCGCTGTCGACTCCCACGCCGCTGCATCACCCGATGCTGCCCACTCGTCCCACGCGGCGGCGTAGGAGTCCTCCAGCTCGGGGTCGCCCAGGAGCCGGATCGCCTGCTGGATCGCTGCAGAACGCGACGACAACCCGGCTGCGTGCGCGTACTTGTCGAGGGCGGCCACGTCGGCCTCGGAGAGACTGACACTGAGCTTCATCGCCCCATGCTACCCCGGTAGTACCCGGGTGGCTACTCCGCTCGCTCCTCGTCTGCCGCGGTGCGGTCGGCCGACGGTCGGCCCGCCAGGTCGCCCGGGTCGGGATCCGTCCGATCGATGACGAGCTCGGTGCCGGGCTGCCCGTCGCTGCCGTAGACCACGGGGCCGACGTCGGGGCGACCGAGGTAGATGTCCTGGACCTCGCTCACGCTGCCGAACACGGGCCCGACCGCTTCCCTCACGCGGTGTCCGCGGGCGCGGGGACCCACCGCCCGGGCGACGACGCTCACGGCGACGACCGCCCAAGCCGCGTAGGTGATCCAGCCCGGCAACGGCCCCTTCACCGACAGCCACGCCAGGACCATGCACGGGGCGATGAACGCCACCGGGACCCACCAGCGCTTCTCGTCCATGATCAGGCGCCGCCCGCTCCGCCTGCGTTCTGCTGCACCCGGTGCTCGATCATCGCGGTCCCCCTGCTCGGCACTCCCATGCGGCCACGCTATTCCTGACGGGCTCTCCCGCGTGGCCGCGACGGCGCCGACTACCAGCCCAGCTCCCCGTCGTCCTGCCTGGAAGGTGCCGGTCGGACCGGTCGGGCAGATCATGGCGAGCTTGGCGACGATGCCCGCGCTCTGAGCGTCCGGTCTGCCCGGGTGGCTCCCCGGGTCACCACCGCCGAGCTCGGTCGCCGCAGGTCGGCGACGAGGCGCGCGACCTGATCGTCGTGCTCCTCGCGAGCGCGCTGGGCTCCTTCTGAGACCGCTGCCTTGGGGTGACCGCGGCGCAGTTCCCGCACGACGCCCGGCTCCGTCGTCTTATCGCCGACCTGCGCGCCGCGAGCCCACGGTTCGTCGACCTCTGGGACACCGCGGCCGGGCCCGCGCCCGGCCGAGCAGTCGCTGCACAAGGTCATCGACCATCCCGCCGTCGGCCCGATCACCCTCGACTGCGAGACCCTCGTGGTCGCCGGCGACAACCTCCGCATCATGGCCTACACGGCCGAGCCCGGGACCGAGGACGCCGACCGGCTCGAGCTCGCGATCGTTCTCGGCACACAGTCGCTCGCCGAGTAGCCCGGCCGCCCGCCCGCGTCGTCGCCGGGAGGACTCGGCGGTGCGCCGCTCACCACGCGCGGCTCGGCGAGGCGCCGTACGGTCAGGCATGACCGGTCCGCCCCGCGCGGACGGCCGTCGACGTCGAGGAGGACATCGTGACCGAGACCCCCGCCACCGCGCCGGACGGCCCGCACCCGCACGGGACGGGCATCCGCGACGACGCGCCGACGCTGTCGGGCATGCCTGACGACGCCCCCGACGAGCTGTGGGCGACGCTCTCCGGCGAGGACCCCGACGAGGGGGCTGCCGAGACCGAGGACAGCGAGCCCGAGCGCTAGCCAGACTCGCCGGGCGGCGGGTGCTGGCACTCGACTCAGGGCCGGAGCACGCCGCCGGCGCGGTGGCTCTGGCCGCGTCCTGACCGGGTTGGCACCGTCCGAGGTATGCTTCACGGTATGCCTGCCATGACCTCCATCAAGGTTCCGCGCGCCTTGCGCGACCGGTTGGCATCGCGCGCCCGGTCCGCCCACACAACGCTCGCCGGCGCTCTCGAGCGGGCTCTTGACGAGAGCGAGGAGCAGGAGTTCTGGGCAGCGGTGCGCGCCACCAACGCCGCAGCACCAGAGGATGCCCTCGCGTCGGTAGCGCTGCGTGACAACCTCGGTGACGCCGACGACGATGCGCTCGGGACCGGCGGCTGGTGAGGTGAGGCGTGGAGAGATCTACCTCGCCGACTTGGGCGCGCCGGTCGGGCATGAGCAGGGCATGGTGCGCCCCGTGCTGGTTCTCTCGGCCCAGGCCTGGCTGGACTCTCACCCACCGGTCGTCGCGGTCGTGCCGCTGACCCGCACGCGGCGTGACTCCCCCACACATGTGGAGGTCGAACCCGGCGCCTCCGGCCTGGCCGCGACCAGCTACGTCAAGTGCGAAGACCTGCGCGCGATCTCACCGGAACGGCTCGCGCGGCGGTTCGGCACGGTCGAGGACGTCACCCTGCTCCGGGTCGAGGTCATCACCCGCCGACTGCTCGGGCTGTCCTGAGGGGCCGCATTCGAGAAGCCGTCCGACCAGCGGGCTCCCGATACCGATGACAGCGCGCCGCTAGCCTGATCGGGCGCGGTGCGGCCGACCTGGCGGTAAGGGCATGCTCGGGTTGCCCCGCAAGGGTTCAAGAAGGTCAGGAAGTAGACCCCGGCGTGACGCCGCACCGCGCCACCACGCGCCCTGCCCGCCCGTCGGCCACCGTGCGCTACACCTCTATACCGTCGCGAGCCACTTCTGGGCGACGAGCTCGGCGATCTGGACAGCGTTGAGCGCGGCACCCTTGCGCAGGTTGTCGTTGCTGACGAACAGCGCCAGCCCACGCCCCTCCGGCGCACCCTCGTCCTGACGGATGCGCCCGACGAAGCTCGGGTCCGCGCCCGCGGCCTGCAACGGCGTCGGGATCTCGCTGACCTCGACACCCGGCGCCGTGCGCAGCAGCTCGTACGCCCGCTCGACCGAGATGGGCCGGTCGAACTCGGCGTTGATCGACAGCGAGTGGCCGGTGAACACCGGGACGCGCACGCAGGTGCCGGAGACCAGCAGGTCCGGGATGCCGAGGATCTTGCGGCTCTCGTTGCGGAGCTTCTGCTCCTCGTCGGTCTCGAAGAGCCCGTCGTCGACGATGGCGCCCGCCAGGGGCAGCACGTTGAAGGCGATGGGCCGCTTGTAGATGACCGGGTCCGGGAAGTCGACGGCCGACCCGTCGTGCGTGAGGGCGGCGATGTCGGCGCCCGCAAGCGCGGTGACCTGCGACTCGAGCTCGGCGACGCCCTTGAGGCCGCCACCGGACACAGCCTGGTAGGTCGACACGATCAGCCGGCGCAGGCCAGCCTCGTCGTGAAGCGGCTTGAGCACGGGCATCGCGGCCATCGTCGTGCAGTTCGGGTTGGCGATGATGCCCTTGGGGGTGATCTGCGCTGCCTCGGGGTTGACCTCGCTGACGACCAGCGGGACGTCGGGGTCGCGGCGCCAGGCCGACGAGTTGTCGATGACCAGCGCACCCGCTGCCGCGAACCGGGGAGCCTGCTCCTTCGAGGTCGCGCCACCGGCGGAGAAGAGGGCGATGTCGATGCCGCTCAGGTCAGCCGTCGCGGTGTCCTCGACGACGATCTCCTGGCCGCGCCACGGGAGCGTCGTGCCGGCCGACCGCGCGGAGGCGAAGAAGCGGATGGACGCGACCGGGAAGTCGCGCTCGTCGAGCAGACGCCGCATGACGGAGCCCACCTGACCCGTCGCGCCGACGACAGCGACCCGCACGCCGCGGTTCTGTGCTGCAGAGGTCTCGGTCATGTCCCTACCGTCCTGTCCCGCCGTAGACGACCGCTTCGCCATCGGCCGAGTCCAGGCCGAAAGCCGTGTGCACCGCGCGGACCGCGTCGTCGAGCTGGTCCGCGCGGGTGACCACCGAGACCCGGATCTCCGACGTGGAGATCATCTCGATGTTGATGCCGGCGTCCCGCAGGGCGCCGAAGAGCTTCGCCGACACGCCCGGGTGCGATCGCATCCCGGCACCGACCAGCGACAGCTTGCCGATGGCGTCGTCGTACTGCAGCGAAGCGAAGCCGATGGCCGACTGCGCGGCGCTGAGGGCCGACGTCGCCTGGGCACCGTCCGTGGCGGGAAGCGTGAAGGAGATGTCCGTCAGGCCTGTGGCCGCGGCGGACACGTTCTGGACGATCATGTCGATGTTGACGCCCGCGGCCGCCACCGTCTCGAAGATCTGCGCGGCCGTGCCGGGCACGTCGGGAACGCCGACGACGGTGATCTTCGCCTCGCTCCTGTCGTGCGCGACGCCGGAGATGATCGGCTGCTCCATGGGTCCCTCTCCCTCGGCGTGCGCCTCGATGCGGATGATCCCGTGCGCGGTGGCTCGGTACGGCTCGTCGGTGACCAGCGTCCCCTCCCGGCCGGAGAAGGAGGAACGGACGTGGATGACGACCTTGTTGCGACGCGCGTACTCGACGCAGCGCAGCATGAGCACCTTCGCGCCGCTCGCCGCGAGGTCGAGCATCTCCTCGTAGGTGACCCGGTCGAGCTTGCGGGCCGTCGGGACGATGCGCGGGTCTGCGGTGAAGACGCCGTCGACGTCGGTGTAGATCTCGCACACGTCGGCGCCGACGGCGGCCGCGATCGCCACAGCCGTGGTGTCCGACCCGCCGCGGCCGAGAGTGGTCACGTCGTTCGTCGTCGCGGTGACGCCCTGGAAGCCGGCGACGATGGCGACTGCCCCCTCGTCGAGCGCCCGGCGGATGCGGCTCGCCTTGACGTCGATGATGCGGGCGCGGCCGTGCGCGTCGTCGGTGATGACGCCTGCCTGCTGCCCGGTGAAGGACTTGGCCTCGACGCCGAGGTTGGCGATCGCCATGGCCAGCAGCGACATCGAGATGCGCTCGCCGGCCGTCAGCAGGATGTCCATCTCACGCGACGGCGGCAGCGGCGAGATCTCGTTGGCCAGGTCGATGAGCTCGTCGGTGGTGTCGCCCATGGCGGACACCACGACGACCACGTCGTCACCGGCGCGACGGGCCTCGGCGATCCGCTTCGCGACGCGCTTGATCGCGGCGGCGTCCGCGACGGAAGATCCGCCGTACTTCTGCACGATCAAGCCCACGGGGAGCACTCCGGATGTCTGGGGCGGTCGAGGGTCCGAGGATACGACCGCCCGCCTGTCGGACACGCCGACGTCCGTCATCCGG
>DASXVR010000206.1:0-11124 GCA_036504175.1 Actinotalea sp.
GCGCACGGTGCGGCCATCACGCTGGGTCTGACGGCCCTGCTCGGGCTGGACCCGCTCGCCTGGCGCGGCCTGGTCGGTCTCAGCAACGCCCACTGGGCTGTGATCAGGAGCAACTCCGAGGGCTCCGAACCCGCATGGCGGCTGGAGTCCCACAACCGGGGTCCGTCGGTCCAGATGAGTGACTGGGACGCCGGAGTCCGCGCCGACAGCCTTCCGAGCAGCGCGGCTGACGCCCTGCGACCGTGACTCGCCGGTGGTCCGGGGAGGGTCCAGAACACCGGGCGGAGCGGATTGGCTCTTGGGGCCTGGGTTCGCCTAGACTGCTCAAGCCCTCAGGGGCAACGGGGCTGTGGCGCAGCTGGTAGCGCACCTGCATGGCATGCAGGGGGTCAGGGGTTCGAATCCCCTCAGCTCCACCCGCCAACGGCGGTTCGCGACGAGCGAGCCGCCGTTCGTGCGTCCGGGCCAGGGTCTCCTCGGCCTCGGTCGGCGCGACGACCGGCTCAGGCGACGCGGCCGTGAAATCCGTGACGACCCGATCATGGACGTGCTGAGATGGCGCTATGACGGCGGCGACCACAGCGTCCCGTCGACGACCCGCTCGCCGAACGAGGAGCCCTCGATGTCGTGGTTGACCCGCTTGTTCACCGGCGAACGTGCTCCGATGCTGTCGGCGGCGGCCCTGCCCGCCCCCGGACGGTCCGTGCCCGCGGCCGCGGCCGCCGGGGACGCAGGTGCGCTGAGCGCCGGCGAGCTGCGGGCGACGACCCTGCCGCGCACGAAGTGGCGTGAGGGCTACGACATCGCCCAGGTGGACCTGTTCCTCGCCCGGTCCGCGGCGGCCCTGGACGTGCGGGCCAGGGGTGGCCGCGCCGACCTGACCGCCGATGACGTGGTCGGGGCCAAGTTCCAGGCCACCAAGCTGCACGAGGGATACGACCAGGACGCCGTCGACGACCTGCTCGACAAGGTCGTCGCCGCTCTCCGCTGAGCCATCCCGGCTGCAGGGTGCCGGCGAACGGAAGGCTCGGGCGTCTCGCCTAGGCTCGGTGCATGACCCTTCCTGTGCGCCTCGGCGTCCAGCTCCAGCCTCAGCACGCCGAGTATGCCGACATCCGGCGCGCGGTCGCCGCGGTCGAGGAGTCCGGCGCCGACATCCTGTTCAACTGGGACCACTTCTACCCGCTCTACGGGGAGCGGGACGGCAAGCACTTCGAGTGCTGGAGCCTCCTGGCGGCGTGGGCGGAGGCCACCGAGCGCGTCGAGCTCGGAGCGCTCGTGACCTGCAACAGCTACCGCAACCCCGATCTGCTCGCCGACATGGCACGCACGGTCGACCACATCAGCGGGGGCCGCCTCATCCTGGGCATCGGGGCCGGCTGGTTCGAGCGGGACTACGACGAGTACGGCTACGAGTTCGGCACCCCGGGCTCACGCATCGCCGACCTCGCGCAGGCGATGCCCCGCATCAAGGACCGCTGGCGCGCGCTGAACCCGGCGTCGCTTCGGGACATCCCGGTGCTGATCGGCGGGGGTGGCGAGCGCAAGACCCTGCGCGTCGTCGCCGAGCACGCGACGATGTGGCACAGCTTCGGTGACGTCGCCACCTTCGCGCGCAAGTCGGCCATCCTCGACGAGCACTGCCGGGCCGTCGGTCGGGACCCTCGGGAGATCGAGAGGTCGATCGGGGCGGGCCGCGGCGCGCCGGGCCGGGACGCGGAGGCCCTGCTCGAGCTCGGGGCCACCCTGTTCACCGTGGAGGCCCAGGGCCCGCACTACGACCTGGGACGTGCCCGGGAGTGGATCGCCTGGCGCGACGAGCAGAACGGGTGAGCTGACCCTCCCGGGCGGCGCCGCAGGCGGCTGCGAGGTCGCTGCGGCGCCTCGCCAGGGCGGTCGGTCCTGTTTCGCCCGAGGCGAACACCCAGGTCAACCTCACGCTGGTCGTCGGGGAGCCGATGAGTGAGGGTAGGAGGGTCATGAAGCCGAGCCCGGACGCGCAGGTCCCGCCGGACCCGCAGGGTCGGTGGTGGGTGGGTTCGTCCCTGCCCGCCGGAGTGCTGCGCCGCGTGCTTCGCTGGCTCGCTGTCCTCGTGGCCGTGGTGCTCCCGGCGACCGCGTGGGGCGTGGCCACCGCATCCGCGCAGGCAGGGCTCGGTCCGCACCTGGCCCGCTACGAGGTGACCCTCGACCACGAGGTCACCGTGGACCTGGGGCCTCTCGGGACCGTCGTGATCGACTCACCCCTGCCGCTCGTGCTGGGTGCGCGGGTAGTCGTCGAGGAGATCCCACGCGAGCTGACTGCCGTCGACGGCTCGTCCACGCTCAACGCCGTCGGTTCGGACCTCCAGCGGTACGTGGCGTTCTTCACCGCACCCCAGGCCACCCTCGACGCCGCCGTCCGGGCGCTCGTCGCCGATGCGGTCCGGCGCTCCGTGCTCGCCTCGCTCACCCTCCTCGTCCTCGGCTGGCTGGCTCGGCGGGCGCTGGGCCCGACGCGGCGGCGAGAGCTCGTGACCGAGCTGCGCCCGTACCGCGTGGCCACGGCGGGTGCGTGCATCGTCGTCCTGCTGGTCGCCTCGACGCTGACCGGGAGCGAGCCGCTGCGCGCCGTGGGTACCAACCCCGCCCGCGCGTCAGCGGTGTTCGACGGCACCCCCCTGGAGGGAGCCAGGATCACCGGACGTCTCGCCGGCCTGATCGACACCTACGGCGGGAAGCTCGTCGACGCCTACCGGTCGAACGAGAGCTTCTACAACGGGACCGTGGCGGCGCTCGACGCCTCCTGGGCCGAGCGGCAGGAGTCCGACGCCCGGCTCGAGGCGGCACGTGCGGCCGCACGGGGCGCCCTCCTCCCGGCCGCGGGCACGAGCAGCGGTGGCGACGCGACGCCCGACCCGACGGCGTCAGCGACGGCAGGCGAGCCGAGCGCGAGCCCCGACGGCTCCGCGACGCCCTCCGAGCAGCCCACCCCGAGCCCAACTCCCACACCCGATCCGGGACCGCCGCCGGTCACCGTCCTGGTCGTCAGCGACCTGCACTGCAACGTGGGCATGGCTCGCGTGATCCGCGAGGTCGTGAAGCTCTCCGGAGCCAAGGTCGTGCTCAACGCCGGCGACTCGACCCTGACCGGCACGGCCGTCGAGCAGTACTGCGTGTCGACCTTCGTCCGCGCGGCACCACGCGGGGTGCGAACGGTCATCTCCGACGGCAACCACGACAGCGACACCACGGCAGAGCAGGAGCGCGATGCGGGCGCCACCGTGCTGGACGGCAAGCCGATCGAGGTGGAGGGCATCCGCATCCTCGGCGACCACGACCCCAACGCCACCCGCCTCGGCATCGGGACGAGCCTGAACGGCAGCGAGACCCTCGTGGAGGAGGGGCGGCGCCTGGCCGACACGGCGTGCTCCGACGACTCCGGGATCGACGTCCTCCTCGTGCACAACCCCGACGTCGGCAACGCCACGATGGACCTCGGCTGCGCAGGGGCCCAGATCTCCGGGCACCTGCACAAGCGGGTCGGGCCCGTCGTCCGCGGCGGTGGCGTCCGGTACGTCAACGCGAGCACCGCGGGCGCGTCGTTGTACCAGGTGACCGTGGGGCCTCTCCACGGGGTGGCCGAGATGACCCTGCTGCGCTTCGACCCGCAGAGCCGTCGGTTCATCGACTACCGGCTCATCCTCGCGCGGCCCGACGGGACCGTCAGCGTCGGGCTGGCGGCAACCTGGCCTGGCGTGCCCACACCCCAGGAGCCGGACCGTGGGCCCCGATGACGCCGCCGCTGTGCTGAGCCTCACGCGCCCGATCACCCGCGTCGGTGACCGACGCGCGCCCACGGGACGCGTACCGTTGGACGGGCTTCGGGTGGGTCAAGCGCTCCCGCCGGAGCCCACCAGCAGCGTGCCGTCGAGAGGAGACCTGTGCCGCAGCGTCACGCCGGCCGGGTCTGGCGCCCGTTGCCGGACCGTCGGTCCCGTGGCCTCCTGGTCGTGGTCCTCGCGGCGCTGGTGACGGTGATCGGGCAGCCGGCCTCGGCTCACGACGCCCTGGTGCAGAGCCAGCCGGCAGACGGATCGGTGGTCACCGCGCCGCCGGTCGAGGTCGCACTGACGTTCTCCGAGGCGCCGCTCACCGTCGGGGCTGCCGTCTCCGTGACAGGTGCGGACGGCGTGGTCTGGTCAGACGGCGAGGCGGTCGTCGCTGACCTGTCGGTGGTCCAGCCGCTCCGGCAGGACATCCCGAGCGGCCAGTACGCCGTCGAGTGGCGCGCCGTGGCTGCGGACGGGCATCCCGTGACCGGCACGTTGACGTTCACGGTCGCGCTCTCCCTCGCCACGCCCACGGCGACGGCCGCTCCGGCGTCGCCGGTCGCCTCGCCCACCCCGTCTCCAGCCGCACCGCCGGCCACGGCCACGGTCACGGCCACGGCCGCACCCGCGGCCGACGCGCCGGGATCCTCCGACACGCCTCGGTGGGTGGCGCCGGCCATCATCGTGGTCGCCGTGGCGGGCCTCTTCGTCCTGGGGGCGCTGCGTCGCCGGAGGCTCCCGTGACGCCCGGAGCCGTCCCCACGGCGCGCCCGGAGCTCACTCCCGACCATCGGCGCAGGTGGCTGATCTGGACTGTCGGCGCCGTCGTCCTCGCCCTCGCGCTCGTCGTCGGGGGGCCCTTGGTCTACGCGCGCGTCATCGCGCCGGCCCCGCGTGAGCCGCTGGCGCTCACCACGGCCTCGCCGACCGTCACGCCCGGCGCGGACACGACACCCGTGCCGCTCACCGCGGCGGGCATCGAGGGAAGCTGGAACGTGGGTGCTGGCTCGCAGGCGGGGTACCGCCTGGGCGAGGTCCTCTCCGGGCAGCCGGTCGCCGTGGTCGGCCGGACGGACAAGGTCACCGGCACCGCCGTCGTCGCTGGTGGTGTGCTGCAGTCGGCCGAGGTCGTCGTCGACGCCGCGTCGATCGTGACCGACACGTCAGCCCGCGACGCGTACTTCCGTCGAGCCCTGAACACGACGGAGTTCCCCACGGCGACCTTCTCGCTGACGGCACCGGTCGACCTCGCCGCGGTCGACGGGGTGTCCGGTCCGGTCACGGTCTCCGCCCCCGGCACCCTCACCTTCCACGGCGTCAGCCAGCCGGTCACGGCGACGCTGCAGGTCCAGGGCACGGCCAGTGGGGTGGAGGTCCTCGGGACCATCCCTGTCACGTTGGCGGACTACCAGCTGCAGGCGCCCGCCCTGCCGTTCGTGACCGTCGACCCGAGCGGCACCGTCGAGATGCTGCTCCGCCTGACCCGCTGAGCCCCTCGCTCCCTGCCCCACGCCGCTCGCTCCCTGCGTCGCGCCGCGCCATCGGCGGGTCACCTGGAGGGTCCCGGCTGCACGGACGCCCGGTCACGGCCTAGAGTTCGGCATGCCGAACTTTCGGACGGGGCCCGTGAGGTGGGCCGCGAGCGCCCTCGTGTGCGTGACCCCCCTGGTCGCCTCGGGCTGCGCAGACGCCACAGCCCAGGCGGCGCCGCGGGCCGACGTCCCCGTCGTCCTCGCGACCATCACGATCATCGCGGACATGGCGCAGGTCGTCGGTGGACCCGACGTCCGCGTCGAGTCGATCACCGGCCCGGGCGTCGAGATCCACGGGTACGAGCCGAGCCCGGACGACCTGCGACGCGCCTCCGAGGCAGACCTGCTGCTCGCGAACGGCCTGGGGCTCGAGGCGTGGCTGGAGGCCCTCGTCGCGCCCCTCGACCTGCCGACCGTCGACCTGACCGACGGCATCGACGCCCTGGAGGTCCACGGCGGCCATCCAGCGCACGACGGCAGCGCCCCGCTCAACCCGCACGCCTGGATGTCACCGGTCGAGGGGCAGCGGTACGTCTCAGCGATCGCGGCGGCCCTCACGGCGCTCGACCCCGGCCATGCGGACGGCTACGCCCGCCGGGCCGCCGCGTACTCCGCCGAGATCGGCGGGGTGGGGGCTGCGATGGAGAAGCACCTGGCAACGCTCCCGGCGGACAGGCGCGTCCTGGTGACCTGCGAGGGAGCCTTCTCCTACCTCGCCCGGGACGTCGGCCTCGAGGAGGCGTTCCTGTGGCCCGTCAACGCGGAGCGGCAGGGCACCCCCCGCCAGGTCGGTGCCGTGGTGCGGCGCGTCGAGAGGTCGGCCGTGCCCGCCGTGTTCTGCGAGTCCACCGTCTCGGCGACCGCCCAGCGGCAGGTGGCCCGCGAGGCGGGTGCGCGGTTCGGCGGCACCCTCTACGTCGACTCGCTCTCCCAGCCGGACGGACCGGTGCCGACGTACCTCGACCTCCTGCGCTACGACGCCGAGATCATCGTCAGCGGCCTCACGGGGAGCGCCCTGTGACGGGGGGCGTCGCACGCATGACGGGCACGCCCGGAGGCTCGGGCCTCGGTCTGCGGCTGCAGGGGGTCACCGTCAGGTACGGACCTGTGCTCGCCATCGAGGACGTCACGATCGACCTGCGCGCCGGCGAGGCCTGCGGGCTCGTCGGCATGAACGGCTCGGGGAAGTCCACCCTGCTCAAGGCGGTCCTCGGGCTCGTGCCGCTGCAGTCGGGGAGCATCGAGGTCCTCGGCGGGGGTGTCTCGCCGGCGAGGCGCGGCGGGCTGCTGGGGTACGTGCCCCAGCTCGACGACCTGGACCGCGACTTCCCGGTGGCCGTCGCCGACGTCGTCCTCATGGGGCGCTACCACCGGATGGGCTGGCGCCGGCGCCCCCACCCAGCTGACCGTGCCGCCGTCGACGAGTCGCTCGAGCGGGTCGGGCTCACGTCGCTCGCGGGACGCCAGATCGGCCGGCTCTCCGGCGGTCAGCGCCAGCGGGTCCTGCTCGCCCGCGCGCTGGCCCAGGAGGCGCGCGTCCTCCTCCTGGACGAGCCTTTCACCGGCGTCGACGCGGTGTCGGAGGCCGCGGTGACAGCCGTCCTCAAGGAGCTCGTGGCAGACGGGTGCAGCGTGCTGCTCTCCACTCACGACCTGGCGATGCTGCCCGACCTCTGCGAGAGGTCGGTGCTCCTGCACAGGCAGGTGCTGGCCCAGGGGCGCACGGCAGACGTCGTCACACCGGGCAACCTCGCCCGGGCGTTCGGCCTCGACCTCGGCGGTGCCCGATGAGCCGGTGGGCGCCGGCAGTCGTCCACGCTGCAGGGTGGTGGGACGTCCTCGCGGAGCCATGGCAGTTCCAGTTCATGCAGCGCGCGCTGCTGGTCACGCTCGTCGCCGCCGTCGTCTGCGCCCTGCTGAGCTGCTGGCTCGTGCTGATCGGCTGGTCGCTGATGGGCGACGCGGTCTCGCACGCCGTCCTGCCGGGTGTGGTGCTGTCCTACATCCTCGGCCTGCCGTTCGCGGCGGGCGCCTTCGTGTTCGGCATCGGTGCGGTGGCCCTCATCGGCACCGTCCGGCAGACCACGCGGCTCAAGGAGGACGCCGTCATCGGCGTCGTCTTCACCACGGTGTTCGCCGTCGGCATCGTGCTGGTCTCGGTGACGCCGAGCCAGATCGACCTCTCGCACATCCTCTTCGGCAACGTGCTGGGTGCCTCCGACGCCGACATCGTGCAGGTGCTGGCTCTGGGCGCGGTGGCCCTGGCCGTGCTCGTCATGCTGCGCCGCGACTTCACGATCTACGCCTTCGACCGGGTGCAGGCCCACGTGCTCGGGCTGCCCGTCCGCCGCACCGGTGCCCTCCTGCTGGGCCTCCTGGCGCTGACCGTGGTCATCGCCCTGCAGGCCGTCGGGGTGGTCCTGGCCGTCGCCATGCTCATCACGCCGGGCGCCACCGCCTACCTGCTGACCGACCGGATCGACCGCATGCTCGTCGTGGCGCCCGTCCTCGCCGCCGGCTGCGCGGTGGTGGGCATCTGGTCGAGCTACCTGCTCGACGCCGCGTCGGCCGGGCTCGTCGTCGTCTGCCAGGGACTGGTGTTCGCCGTCGCGTACGTCGTCTCGCGCGTGCGGCAGGCCCGCGCCTCGAGGCCGGTCTGATGGCCGGCCGGCGCGCGCCGCGCGAGGGCGGCGGGGCCCAGGTCACGTCCGTGGTCCAGGACTACCTGAAGCTCATCTGGAAGCTCGGGGAGCGGTCGGACGATCCCGTCACCACGACGGTGCTCGCCCGCGGCCTGGGCGTCGGGGCGCCCACGGTCTCCGAGACGGTGCAGCGCCTCGCGGCCCAGGGCTGGGTGAACCATCGTCCCTACCATCCCGTGACGCTCACCCCGCAAGGGCGCGACCTCGCGCTCGCGATGGTCCGACGGCACCGTCTCCTGGAGACCTGGCTCGTACGGGAGCTCGGCTACGGCTGGGACGAGGTGCACGACGAGGCGGAGGTGCTCGAGCACGCCGTCTCCGAGCGCTTCGTCGACGCGCTGGACGCGCGGTTGGGCCACCCCTGGCGCGACCCGCACGGCGACCCGATCCCGACGCGGGACGGGAGCGTGCGGTCGGTGCGCGGCCAGCCGGCGGGCTCGCTGCGCGACGGCGAGCAGGGGCGTGTGGTCAGGGTGGTCGACGACGACCCCGCCGTCCTGCGCGAGTGCGCTGCGGCGGGGGTCGTGGTGGATGCCGTCGTGATCGGCCCGGTGACGCTGAGCGCCGCCGCGCTCTCCGCCGTGCGCGTCGAACCGACAGGTGCGGTCAGCGGCGACGGGTCCCCAGCACCGAGCGGGTGATCTCCCGGCCCAGCACCGTTCCGGCCGAGCGGAGGAACGCACCCAGGGCATCGTTGCCGCGGGACCTCGCCGCCGGTCGGCTCCGCGCAGCGTCGCGCTCGGCGCGCTCGCGCAGCTTCTCCAGCTCGCGCGCCTGGGCGTCGGCCTGCTCCTTGGCGGCTGCGTCGGCGGAAGCCCGCTCGGCCGCGGCCACCGCCTGCTGGTCTCGCAGGTGGAGGAGCTCGTAGGCCGACTCGCGGTCGACGGCCGCCCCGTAGCGCGAGTGCAGGGGCGACGCCGTCACCAGCGCCTCCGCCTGGGCGGGCTCGAGCGGCTTCATCGAGGCCGACGGCGCTCGCAGCCGGGTCCAGGCCACGGGCGTCGGCGAACCGTCCTCGTCGAGCACGGTGACCACTGCCTCGCCGGTGCCCAAGGAGGTCAGCAGCTGCTCGAGGTCGACGGGGGAGCGGGGGAAGGTGCGCACGGCCGCCCGCAACGCCTTCTCCTCGTCGGGGGTGTGCGCCCGCAGCGCGTGCTGGACGCGGTTGCCCAGCTGTGCGAGGACGTCGTCGGGCAGGTCGCGCGGGGACTGCGTGACGAAGAAGACCCCGACGCCCTTGGAGCGGATGAGCCGCACGGTCTGGACGACCTGCGTCAGGAAGTCCTTGGAGGCGTCGGCGAAGAGCAGGTGCGCCTCGTCGAAGAAGAACACCAGGTTCGGCTTGTCGACGTCCCCGACCTCGGGCAGCTCGGAGAACAGGTCGGCCAGGAGCCAGAGCAGGAAGGTCGAGAACAGCGCGGGGCGGTCCTGGACGGCGGGCAGCTCGAGCGCCGACACGATGCCGCGTCCGTCGGCCGAGGTCCTCATCAGGTCCGAGGTGGAGAAGGCCGGCTCGCCGAAGAAGACGTCGGCCCCCTGTCCCTGCAGGGCGACGATCTCGCGGAGGATCACCCCGGCCGTCGCGCTGGACAGGCCGCCGATCCCCTTGAGCTCGGCCTTGCCCTCGTCCGAGACGAGGTGCGCGATGACCGCCTGCAGGTCCTTGAGGTCGAGCAGGGCGAGCCCCTGGCTGTCGGCCCAGTGCACGATCAGCGCCAGGCTCGACGCCTGGGTCTCGTTCAGGCCCAGGACCTTCGCCAGCAGCAGGGGACCGAAGTCGGTGACGGTGGTCCTGATGGGTGTGCCGGCACCCTGGCCGCCGAGCGTGAACAGCTCGACCGGGAAGGACTGCGGCTGCCAGTCCTGCCCGACGTCCGCCGCCCTCGTCGCGAGCCTGTCGTTGGTGGTGCCCGGGGTCCCGATCCCCGACAGGTCGCCCTTCATGTCCGCGAGGAACACCGGGACGCCCGCTGCGGAGAGTCCCTCGGCCATGAGCTGCAGGGTGCGGGTCTTGCCCGTGCCGGTGGCCCCGGCGACCAGCCCGTGCCGGTTCATCATCGCCAGCGGCAGCGCCACGAGCACGTCCCGGTGGGCCGTCCCGTCCTCCACCAGCGCACCCAGCGCCAGGGACGCGCCCGGGAAGGTGTAGCCGGCCCGGACCTGGTCCGCCCACGCGGCGTCGCCTGTCGGAGCGGGTGCAGCGGCGGGTGGGGTAGCGGCGGGTGGGGCAGCGGCGGGCGCCTGACCGGCGGTGGCGGCCAACCGGGCCTGGGCGAGGGCTGCGCGCGCGGCGGCTGCCTCTGCCTCGGCCCGGGCCTGCACCGCGACGGCCTCAGCGGCGGCGGCGGCCGCCTCTGCCGCTGCGAGCCGGGCCGCCAGGTCGTCCGTCGTGCCGGTCGTGCCGGTCGTCGCGGGGGCGCCGTCGGGAACGTCGGAGGCTGGCTGCTCGTTCATGTCGCGAGCGTAGCCGGAGCACCTGGCGCCGGCCCTGCCCTCGTCTGTCCCTTTCCGAGGACGCAGGTTACGCTTCCGTAGGTAGACCGATCCGATGTCGTGCTGGCCGCACCGCGTCACCCCCTATCAGACCGGACCCCCATGGACATCAGCAGCACCACAGCCGCCGTCAGTGCGGACGAGACCCTTGGTCAGCAGGTGTCCCGCCCCCGGGACCGGGCCGTGAGCGAGTTCACCGCACTGACCAGGACGGTCCAGGAGGCCGGTCTCATGCGGCGCCGCTACGGCTACTACTGGACCCGCTTCGTCGTGCTGACACTGCTCCTGGCAGGCCTCGTCGCCGCCCTGGTGCTGGTGGGTCCGTCCTGGTGGCAGCTCGCCGTCGCTGCCGGCATGGCCTTCGTCCTGGGGCAGGTCATGTTCCTCGGTCACGATGCCGCGCACCGGCAGATCTTCGCGTCCGGACGCTGGAACGACTGGGCGAGCCTGGTCATCGCCAACCTCTACGCGGGGATGAGCTACGGCTGGTGGCAGCACAAGCACAGCCGGCACCACGCCAAGCCGAACCAGGTCGGCGCGGACTCCGACATCGATGCGGGCGCCCTCGTCTTCACCACCGAGAAC
>DASXVR010000207.1:0-8009 GCA_036504175.1 Actinotalea sp.
CCACGGCGGCGACGCGCGCGGCGTTCTCGGGCTCGGCGTCGCGCAGCCAGCGGAGCTTGGTGACGGTCAGGGAGGCGACGGGCACCGAGCCGATCGCGTCGGCCCACAGACGGGCCCCTGCCTCGGGGTCACCCGCACCCACCTCGGCGATGAGGTCGAGCGCCGCCGGCGCCGAGCGGGTGTCGTTCCACAGCAGCGCGTCGCGGACGACCTCGCCGTGCGCGTCGAGCGCGACCATCCCGTGCTGCTGGCCACCGACGGACACCGCTGCCACGTCGTCCAGGCCACCGGCGTCGGCGATCGCCTCCTGCAGGGCCTCCCACCAGCGCTCAGGGGCGACCTCGGTGCCCTCCGGGTGCCGCGCGCGGCCCGAGCGCACCAGTGCGCCGGTCTCCGCGTCGCGGATGACGACCTTGCAGGACTGGGTGGACGAGTCGACCCCGGCGACGAGAGCCATCAGGACATCACTTTCTGCACAGGTGCGGCGCCGAGCGGAAGCAGATCCGCTCGGCGCCGCAGGGGGTTGTGGTCAGCGGGCGCCGAGCGCGTGCTCGAGGGCCAGCTGGTTGAGGCGGACGAAGTGGTAGCCGCGCGACGCGACCTCGTCGATGTCGAGGTCCTCGTACGCCGACCGGTCCTCGAGGAGGTCCTTGAGCGTCTCGCCCTCGGCGAGCGTCGGGACGGCGAGCTCGAACACGCCCGACGCCTCGAGCGCCTCCTGCACCTCGGGGTCGGCGCGGAACGCCAGAGCCCGCTCCTTGAGCAGGATGTAGGTCGCCATGTTGGCGGCGGCCGAGTCCCAGACGCCCTGGACGTTCTCGGTCCGTGAGGGCTTGTAGTCGAAGTGGCGGGGGCCGTCGTAGCGCGGGCCGCCGCTCGGGAAGCCGTTCTCGATGAGGTCGACGGTTGCGAACGCCGAGAACAGGTCGCCGTGGCCGAAGACGAGGTCCTGGTCGTACTTGATGGACCGCTGGCCGTTGAGGTCGATGTGGAAGAGCTTGTTCGCCCACAGCGCCTGCGCGATGCCGCCCGTGTAGTTCAGGCCCGCCATCTGCTCGTGGCCGGTCTCCGGGTTGAGGCCGACGATGTCGCCGTGCTCGAGCTGGGCGATGAAGGCCAGCGCGTGCCCGACGGTCGGGAGCAGGATGTCGCCGCGGGGCTCGTTCGGCTTGGGCTCGATCGCGATGCGCAGGCCGTAGCCCTTGTCCTTGATGTAGGCGGCGACGGTGTCGATGCCCTCGGCGTAGCGGTCGTGCGCGGCCTTGAGGTCCTTGGCGCTGTCGTACTCCGCGCCCTCACGGCCGCCCCACATGACGAACGTGTCGGCGCCGAGCTCGGCGGCCAGGTCGACGTTGCGGACGACCTTGCGCAGGCCGTAGCGGCGGACCCGGCGGTCGTTCGAGGTGAAGGCACCGTCCTTGAAGATGGGGTGCGTGAAGGTGTTGGTCGTGACCATCTCGACCTTGATGCCGGTCTCGTCGAGCGCGCCCTTGAAGCGGTCGAGGATCTTGGTCCGCTCCGCGTCGTCCGAGCCGAAGGGGACGACGTCGTCGTCGTGGAACGTCACGAAGGACGCACCGAGCTCGGCCAGGCGGTGGACCGACTCGACCGGGTCCAGCCACGGGCGGGTGGCCTCGCCGAACTGGTCGCGCGCCTCCCAGCCCACGGTCCAGAGGCCGAACGAGAACTTGTCCTGAGGGGTGGGTGTGCGCACCATTGCTGCTCTCCGTGATCGACGTTTGTTGTTTGACTAAACATATCCTCGTCCGGCCGGTAGGGTCAAGCCATGACCGACGAGCGTGACCGCGGCTCCTCCTCCTACCGTGCCCGGTCCTCGTCGACGGGCCCGTCGGCGGCGCGGGACTCCAGGCGGCCGTCCGGCGGCGGCCTGCGGGGAGCGGGCGGAGCCGACCGCGCAGCGCGTCAGCAGAGCCTGCGCGAGCACAACCTGAGCCTCGCCCTGCGGCAGATCATCGAGGCGCCGACCCCCGTCTCCCGGGCCGACATCGCCGTCGCCACGGGCCTCACGCGCGCCACCGTCTCGGCCCTCGTGGACCGCCTTCTCGCCGCCGGCATGGTCGCCGAGCTCGAGCCGGTCGCCTCCCAGCGCGCCGGGCGCCCCGCCGTGCCGCTGGTGCCCGCGCGCGGCACCATCGCGGCCGTCGGCATGGAGGTGAACGTCGACTACCTCGGCGTGCGTGCGGTCGACCTCGCCGGGCGTGTGGTCAGCGAGCGCGTCGAGCTGGACGACTTCCGTGGCAGCGACCCCACCGCCGTGCTCGACCGTCTCGCCGTCATCGCCGGGGGAGTGCTCGCGCTGCTCAGCGCCGACGGTGTGACCATCGTCGGGACCTCGCTCGCCCTGCCCGGCCTCGTCGACCGGGTGACCGGACCACTGCGGCTGGCGCCCAACCTCGGCTGGCGCGACGTGGACGTCGTCGGGATCCTGTCGGCCCACCCGGTCCTGGCGGCGCTGCCCCCGCAGCTGTCGAACGAGGCGAACCTGGCGGCGCGGGCGGAGGCCCATGCGCGCCGGGGCTCGCGGCGATCGAGCTTCGTCTACGTCTCGGGCGAGGTCGGCATCGGTGGCGCGATCGTCCTGGACGGCGACATCTACCTCGGCCGGCACGGGTGGAGCGGCGAGATCGGCCACATGGCGCTCGGGACGTCCGGCTCGTTCGACGAGGGCGGCGAGCTCGAGCACTTCGCCGGCCAGGACGCGCTCATGGACGCGGCCGGCCTGGACCGCTCGCTGCCGCTGAGCCGCCTGGTCGCCGCCGCCGAGGCAGGGGACCCTGCCGCGCGCGCGTCGCTGGAGCGCGGCGGCTCGGCGCTCGGCGTCGCGCTGGCCAACGTCGTCAACATCGTCGACGTCAGCGAGGTCGTCCTGGGCGGCAACTACGCCGGCCTCGTCGAGCACATGCGCGAGCCGATCCTGGCGCAGCTGCGCCGACGGGTGCTGGCCGCACCCTGGAGCGAGGTCGCTCTCAGCGCGGCGCGTGCGGGGCAGTACCCGGCGATGACGGGCGGCGCCCTCTCCGTGCTCGGCGCCCTCGTGGCGGACCCGGCAGCCTGGGGCGCCGATGAGGCCCTCGCCGCCCGCTGAGACGACCGGCTTCTGCTCGCGCAACCGTCCCCGAACGGGCCCGTCTGCTCGTCCATGCGATGCGCTTCGACGATTGTCAGTTCGGACAACTTTCCCGGTGGTCGGTCGCGGTGCTGACGAGGCATGCTCAGAATGCATCGATTCGAGCACAAAACGTGTCCGACTCGTGACCTGCCGCTTGATCAACCGGCCTTGCTTCACTTTGTGAACTCTTATATGTTCAGCGAGCCAACAAACCCCGCGTGCCTCGACGACGACGGCACGGGGCGGGGTGGGGCGCACGGGGGCCCACGGGTTCACCCGGCGCTCGTTGGCGCCCGTCTGCCGGGTGGTCCGACAGACACCTGACCTGGAGGTCGACGACGATGTCTCTCAGGAAGACCAAGCTCGTAGCGGCGCTGGCCGGTGCGGCCCTGCTCATGACGGGCCTCGGAGCCTGCAGCGCCGAGCGCACCGACACCTCGACCGGTGGGGACGCGTCGGCAACGGCGACCACGCAGGCCGGGGGCGGACTCATCGGCATCGCGATGCCCACCAAGAGCCTCGAGCGGTGGAACAAGGACGGCTCGCACCTGGACGAGCTGCTCAAGAAGGCCGGCTACGAGACCTCGCTCCAGTACGCGGACAACAAGGTCGACCAGCAGATCACCCAGCTCCAGAACATGATCAACCAGGACGCCAAGGTCCTCGTGATCGCCTCGATCGACGGCACGGCGCTCGGCCCGGTACTCAAGTCGGCCGCTGACAAGGGCATCAAGGTCATCGCCTACGACCGCCTGATCAACGGCACGGACAACGTCGACTACTACGCGACGTTCGACAACTACAAGGTCGGCCAGCTCCAGGGTCAGTACATCGAGGAGCAGCTCGGCCTCAAGGACGGCAAGGGGCCGTTCAACCTGGAGCCCTTCGCCGGTTCGCCCGACGACAACAACGCGAAGTTCTTCTTCGCCGGCGCCTGGGACGTCCTGCTGCCGTACGTGACGTCCGGCAAGCTCGTCGTCCCGTCGGGCAAGGGCCCGGCCTCCGACGCCGACTGGGCCTCCATCGGCATCCAGGGCTGGTCCTCCGACACCGCGCAGTCCGAGATGCAGAACCGCCTGAACTCGTTCTACGCCGACAAGAAGGTCGACGTCGTCCTGTCCCCGAACGACTCGCTCGCCCTCGGCATCGCCCAGGCGCTCGAGACGGCCGGCTACAAGCCGGGCGCCGACTGGCCGCTGCTGACCGGCCAGGACGCGGACAAGCCCAACGTCGAGAACATGATCGCGGGCAAGCAGTCGATGAGCGTCTGGAAGGACACCCGCACCCTCGGTGACCAGGTCGCCAAGATGGTCGACCAGGTGCTGAGCGGCACCAAGGTCGAGGTCAACGACGAGAAGACCTACGACAACGGCAACAAGGTCGTCCCGACCTTCCTGCTGCCGCCCATGGTCGTCACCAAGGACACCATCAAGACCGCACTCGTCGACTCGGGCTTCTACACCGCTGCCGACCTCGGTCTCTGACGGACCGCCGTCACCTGCCGCCGCCCGGCGGGGCCTTCGGGTCCTGCCGGGCGCCGGCGGGCGCACGGCCCTTGCGACGAATGTGAGCTGACATGGCCGACTCGACCATCCTCGAGATGCGCGGCATCACCAAGACCTTCCCCGGGGTCGTGGCCCTGGCGGACGTGACCCTCGAGGTCGCACGCGGCGGCGTCCACGCGATCTGCGGGGAGAACGGCGCCGGCAAGTCGACGCTGATGAAGGTCCTCTCCGGCGTCTACCCGCACGGGTCCTACGACGGGGACATCCTCTTCGAGGGCGAGCCCTGCTCGTTCCGGACCATCCGCGACAGCGAGGCGCGCGGGATCGTCATCATCCACCAGGAGCTCGCGCTGAGTCCCTACCTGTCGATCGCCGAGAACATCTTCCTGGGCAACGAGCAGGCCACCCGCGGCATCGTCAGCTGGACCCGGACCAACGCCGAGGCGGCCAAGCTCCTCGCCCGCGTGGGTCTGGACGAGAGCCCGGACACCAAGATCGTCGACCTCGGGGTCGGCAAGCAGCAGCTGGTGGAGATCGCGAAGGCGCTCTCCAAGGAGGTCAAGCTCCTGATCCTCGACGAGCCCACCGCGGCGCTGAACGACGAGGACAGCGAGCACCTGCTCGGCCTGATCCGCACCCTGCGCGCCGAGGGCATCACGAGCATCATCATCAGCCACAAGCTGAACGAGATCGCTGCCATCGCGGACCGGACCACCGTCATCCGCGACGGCCGGACGATCGAGACCCTCGACATGCATGGCGCGGAGCCGGTCAGCGAGGAGCACATCATCCGCGCGATGGTCGGACGCTCGCTCGATCACCGGTTCCCCGAACGGTCCGCGGAGATCGGCGCCGAGGCGCTGCGCATCGAGGACTGGACGGTGCACCACCCGCTGCAGCACGAGCGCGTCGTGGTCGACCGCGCGAACCTCAACGTCCGCCGGGGCGAGGTCGTCGGGATCGCAGGCCTCATGGGCGCCGGCCGGACCGAGCTCGCGATGAGCGTCTTCGGGCGGTCGTACGGGAGCAGCATCACCGGCCGCGTCCTCAAGGACGGCACCGAGGTGCACCTGCACAGCGTCCGGCACGCGATCCGGCACGGCATCGCCTACGCCACCGAGGACCGCAAGAAGTACGGCCTGAACCTGCTGTCCGACATCAAGCGGAACATCACCGCGTCGGCGCTCGGCAAGGTCTCGCAGTGGGGCGTCGTCGACCAGAGCGGGGAGGCCCGCGTCGCCGGGCGCTTCCGCACCGACATGAACATCAAGGCGCCGACGGTGGACGTCGTGACCGGCACGCTGTCGGGCGGCAACCAGCAGAAGGTCGTCCTGAGCAAGTGGGTGTTCACCGATGCGGACGTCCTGATCCTCGACGAGCCCACCCGCGGCATCGACGTCGGGGCCAAGTACGAGATCTACACGATCATCAACCGCCTCGCGGAGGCGGGCAAGGCAGTCATCGTCATCTCCTCCGAGCTCCCGGAGCTGATCGGCCTGTGCGACCGCATCTACGCGCTCAGCCAGGGTCGCATCACCGGCGAGGTAACCCGCGCGGAGGCCACCCAGGAGACACTCATGCAGTACATGACCATGGAGAAGGAAGCAGCCCGATGAGCACGACGAGCGTGACGACAGGCCCGACGACGAGCCCGCTGGCCGCCGTGCGCAAGAGCCTCGGGGGTGACGTCCGCCAGTACGGCATCATCGGCGCCCTGCTGGTCATCGTGGTGCTCTTCCAGGTGCTGACCGACGGCAAGATCCTGCTGCCGAACAACGTGGCGAGCCTGGTCCAGCAGAACGCCTACGTGATGATCCTGGCCATCGGCATGGTGATGGTGATCGTCGCCGGGCACATCGACCTCTCGGTCGGGTCGGTGGTCGCCTTCGTCGGTGGCGTCGTCGCCCTGCTCATGAAGGACGCCGGGGCGCCCTGGCTGCTGGCGGTGGTCCTCGGGATCGCCCTCGGCGCCGTCGTCGGCGCGTGGCAGGGCTTCTGGGTCGCCTACGTCGGGATCCCGGCGTTCATCGTGACGCTCGCCGGCATGCTCGTGTTCCGCGGCTTCTCGATCGTCCTGGTGGGCATCACCGTGGCGAGCCTTCCCGCCCCGTTCGTGGCCATCTCCAACGGGTCGGTTCCGGCGCTGCTGGGCTTCATGGCGAACCGCGACGTGGTGACCCTGACGCTCGGGGCCGTCACGATCGTGGCGCTGGTCCTGGGTCAGCTCCGGGCGCGCCGCGAGCTGGTCAAGCACGAGCTCCGTCGCGACCCGCTGGGTGCCTTCGTCGGCAAGCTGGTCGTGTTCTCGGCCCTGATCGGTGCCCTGACGTGGATCCTGGCCGGCAGCAAGGGCGGCACGCCGTGGGTCCTGGTCCTGCTCGGGGTGCTGATCCTGGTCTACAGCTTCGTGATGGGTCGCACGGTCTTCGGCCGCCACATCTACGCCATCGGCGGCAACCTGAACGCCGCCATCCTTTCCGGTGTCAACACGCGCAAGGTCAACTTCCTGATCTTCGTCAACATCGGCGCGCTGGCGGGCGTGGCGGCGATCGTCACCACGTCCCGGGCGGGCGCGGCCGTGGCGGCGGCCGGGCAGAACTACGAGCTCGACGCGATCGCTGCCTGCTTCATCGGCGGGACGGCCGTGACCGGCGGCATCGGCCGGGTGTCGGGAGCGATCGTCGGCGCGCTGATCATGGGCGTGCTGAACATGGGGCTGTCGATCATGGCGGTGAGCACCGAGTGGCAGCAGGCGATCAAGGGCTTCGTGCTCCTCCTCGCCGTGGCCTTCGACCTGCTCAACAAGCGGCGCGCGCCCGGCCGCTGACCGCACGTCGATCGGCCGCTGATCGGCCGTCCGCCGGGCGGTGGTCGCCTGGTGGGCGGACGCTGCGGGGACGGGTCGGGCGGGGAAGTCGGACCCCGCCCGACCCATGGCCCGGTCCCACCCTGCCCACCCGCAGGCCGACGCCTAGAGTCGGCAGCATGACCATGGACGACGCCCGGGCTCCCCGCGATGCGACAGGCGCTGCCGGCTCGAGCGCTGCGCGCGACCCGGGAACCGCAGGCACCGCAGGCACGGCAGGCACCGCAGGCACCGCAGGCACGGAGCGGCTCTGGGTCGGGACCTACCCGCCGGACGGGCCCGACGGCCGGGCCGGCGCGGGAGAGGGCCTCTGGGCCCTCGACCTCGACCTGTCCACGGGGGACCTGTCCGGCGAGCGCGCCGTCGAGTCACCGGCACCGTCGTTCGTGGCCGTGAGCGCCGACCGCCGCACCGTGTACGCGGTGGGCGAGACCGACCCGGGAACGGTGTCGTGCTTCGCCGTCGTGCCCGGGGGCCTGTCCCTGCGCGACCAGGTGGCCAGCGGGGG
>DASXVR010000208.1:0-4989 GCA_036504175.1 Actinotalea sp.
GGTGACACGCGGCGGGCGCGGGTCGAAGGGGACGGCGTTCCGGTTCACGGTGATGCCCGCGGAGTGCAGGAGGTCCTCGGCCTGCTGGCCGTCCAGGGCGGAGTGCCGCAGGTCCACCAGGACCAGGTGCACATCGGTGCCACCGGTCAGCACGGAGACGCCGCTCGATGCGACGTCGGCGGCGGACAGGCGCTCGGCGATGAGCTTGGCGCCGTCCAGCGTGCGCTGCTGGCGCTCCCTGAACTCCTGCGAGCCGGCGATCTTGAAGGAGACGGCCTTCGCGGCGATGACGTGCATCAGCGGCCCGCCCTGCTGACCGGGGAACACCGCCGAGTCGATCTTCTTGGCGAACTCCTCGCGGGACAGGATGAAGCCCGAGCGGGGACCGCCGATCGTCTTGTGCACGGTCGAGGAGACGACGTCGGCGTGCGGAACCGGGGACGGGTGGAGGTCCGCGGCGACCAGGCCGGCGAAGTGGGCCATGTCGACCCAGAGCTTGGCGCCCACCTCGTCGGCGATGGAGCGGAAGGCCTCGAAGTCGAGCTGACGCGGGTAGGCGGACCAGCCGCCGATGATCACGTCGGGCCGCTCGGCAAGAGCCTTCTCGCGCACCTGGTCCATGTCGATGAGGAAGGTCTCGGGGTCCACGCCGTACGCGGCGACCTGGTAGAGCTTGCCCGAGAAGTTGATCTTCATGCCGTGCGTGAGGTGGCCGCCGTGGGCGAGCTCGAGTCCGAGGATCTTGTCCCCGGCGTTGATCAGCGCGTGCAGGACGGCCGCGTTGGCGGTGGCGCCGGAGTGCGGCTGGACGTTCGCGTGCTCGGCGCCGAACAGCTCCTTCGCCCGGGCGATCGCCAGGTTCTCGGCGATGTCGACCTGCTCGCAGCCGCCGTAGTACCGGCGGCCGGGGTACCCCTCGGCGTACTTGTTGGTGAGCACGGAGCCCTGGGCCTGCAGGACCGCGCGCGGCACGAAGTTCTCGCTCGCGATCATCTCGAGGGTGCCCTGCTGCCGGGCCAGCTCACCGTCGAGGACGGCGGCGATCTCGGGGTCCACCTGGGACAGGGGCTGGTTCATGACGGAGTCGGAGCTCATGTCTCTCCTTGCGCATCAGCAGTGTGGTGGGGATCCCGGCGTCGGTCCGGGCACGCACACGCGGTGTGGTGACCGGGGGCCCAGGCGTACGACCCGAAGTCTGCTGCTGCTGCGTCGCTCCCCGGTGGTGACCCACCCCTTCGCCAGTCGCGACCGGCTCAGACTACCCCAGGCGTCGGGCCGTGGGCCGGTCAGGTCAGGTACTCATCCGGCGGGCTGGGACTCGTGCTGGGCGATGTCGCCGGTGCCCTCCTCGTCGCCCACACCCTCGTCGTCGTCGGTCTCGTCCTCGTCGGCGTCGACGCCCAGGATCTTGCGCAGGTAGGCGTAGGTGAGGTCGCCGGCCGCCTGGTCGTACTGGTGCTCGTAGCCGTGCTTGGTGTACATCGCGAGGTTCTGCAGCGAGTCCTGCCCGGTGAACACCCAGACCTCGGTGGTGGTCGCACGCAGGTGCGGCGGGACGGCCAGCAGGAGCTGGGTGCCGATGCCGCGTCCCTGCTGGTCAGGGGCGACGGCGAGCCGACCGAGCGTCGCCTTGGGGTCGTCGAGCCCGACGCGGATCGAGCCGACGAGCCGGTGCCCGAGATAGGCGCCGAGAGTCACGACGTCCGGGTCGGCGAGGTCGGCGCGCAGCTCGTCGAGGGTCTGGGTGAGCGGGGGGATGTGCGGGTCGTCGTACAGCTGGGCCTCGGTCACGAAGGCGGCCCTGCGGACGGTGAGCAGCTCACCGGCCGCCTCGTCGCCCAGGACCTCGATCCGGACCTCTTCGCTACTCATGGCGCCATGGTCCCATCACCGCCCGCCGCCCCGCGACCGGCGCTCCGCACGTGGGATCGAGCCGGGTGCGCGTGCGTGCTCGGGCCCGCGCCTGTTTGGGGGCGAGGATGGTCCGGCTCAGGTCGTGATGCGGTTCGTCTCGTAGGCCCACATGGCGATCTCGACCCGGTTCCGGGCGCCGAGCTTGCCCATGAGGCTGGCGAGGTGGGTCTTGACGGTGCTGAGGCTGATGTAGAGCTCGCCGGCGATCTCCGCGTTGGTCAGGCCTCGCGCGACCGTGAGCAGCACCTCCTCCTCGCGTGCGGTGAGCGGCTCGATCGGCTGAGGCGGATGCGGCCCCGTCCGGAGCTCCGCGAACGCCGCGAGGAGCCGGACCGTCACCTTCGGTGCGATCAGCGCCTCGCCGTCGGCAGCAGCCCGGATCGCCTGGACGAGCAGCTCCGGTCCGGCGTCCTTGAGCAGGAAGCCACGGGCGCCCGCCTTGAGGGCGCCGTGCACGTACTCGTCGAGGTCGAAGGTGGTGATGACGACGACAGCCATCGGGTCGGCGACGTCAGGTCCGGCGAGCGCCCGGGTGGCCTCGAGCCCGTTGACCTCGGGCATGCGGATGTCGAGGAGGCAGACGTCCGGTCGCAGCGCTCGGGCCAGCGTGACCGCCTCGCGACCGTCGCGGGCCTCGGCGATCACCTCGATGCCTGGTTGCGCGTCGAGGATCATCCGGAGCCCGGCGCGGACGATGTCGTGGTCGTCGGCGACGAGGACGCGGATGCTCACGTCGGACCCCGTCGGGGAAGGCTCGCCTCGACCGTCCAGCCTCGTTCCGCGCCCGGTCCGACCTCGAGGGTGCCGCCGAGGAGGGTCGCCCGTTCGGTCATGCCGACGATCCCGTAGCCCTCCCGCGGCCGAGCCGCGGGCACGGGGTCGCCGTCGTCGCGGACGCTCAGGCGGACGTCGTCGCGCTCGCCGGTGACCAGGACGAGGATCCGGGTGGCGCGCCGGGCGTGGCGGGTGGCGTTCGTGACCGCCTCCTGGGCGATGCGGTACGCGGCGGCTCCGACCGACGGGCTGAGGCCGTCGAGGTCGCCGGACAGCTGCACCTCGACCGGAGGCTCGACGCCGGCGGGGCGTGCGAGGCGTCCGATGTCGGCAGCGCCGCGCTGCGGAGCCAGGTCGGCGTCCTCCGGCTGCCTCAGCACACCGACCATGGTTCGCATCTCAGCGAGGGTTCGCGAGCCCTCCGCCTCGATGACCTCCAGCGCCTCGACGGCGGCTTCGGGCCGGGACCGGGCGACGATGCGGCCGGCCTGGGCGCGGACCACCATGGCTGAGACGTGGTGCGCGACAGTGTCGTGCAGGTCGCGGGCCAGCTGCTCGCGTTCGCGAAGCCTGACCTGGTCCAGCTCGCGCAGACGCGAGATCGCCCGGAGGCGCACGGACGCCCCCAGGACGGCCGGGACTGCCAGGACCACCACGCCGAAGAGGGCGTCACCGGACTGCGCGTGGGTCATGGCGCTGGTCAAGCCACTGGCCACCCCCGCGATGGCCGAGCCGACGACCGCCGCCTGCCCGGACCCCCAGCGGAACACCGCGTAGACGAGCACCAGGAGGCAGACCATCGAGATGAAGGCGACCGAGCCCCCGGCAGTGCCGGCCATGGCGGCGAGCCCGACCACCGTGGAGACACCGCAGGCGACAGCGAGCATCGGGAGGGGATGCGTCCGACGCCAGAGCAGCGTGCAGGCCAGCGCGACGGCCGCGACGGGCACCAACGGCGGCCATCGGAGGTCCGCGCGAACAACGGCCTCGACGATGCCCGCGCAGACGACGAGCCCGACCAGGGCCCAGTCGCGCCAGACCCGGACGGGCGGCTGCAGCGCTCGTGGGTCGACCCACAGCGACCGGACTCGGCTATCCGTCACGCCCTCCAGCCTAGGGATCACCACCCCCCAGGCATCGGCCGAAAGGAGGAGGCCCGGACCCGCCGAGCGGCCGGCGATCGTCGGGCTCAGCGGCCGATGTCGGCTGGAGCGCCCCTCGCAAGACTGCAAGAGGCGTGAGAACTCACGCTCACGACAGGAAGGTCCGGAGGGGTCACCATGACAACGAGCACCGACGTCCGACGCCCGCACACCATCCGCGGAGGGACCGCGGCCGGCGTTCGCGAGCACAAGGCAGCGGCCAGGACCGCTGCCGTCCTCTACATCACCGGGACGGTGGCCGGCCTCCTCGCCTCGGCCGTCACGGCTGTGGTTCGCGACGCGGCCGACCCGCTGTCCGCAGCGGCGCAGCACAGTGGCGCCGTCGTCACCGGTGCGCTGCTCGCGCTCGTCATGGGCCTGTCGCTCGGGTTCATCCCCGTGGTGCTCCTGCCCGTGCTCCGGCGGGTGAACGAAGTGCTCGCGATCGGCTACCTGATCGTGCGAGGAGCGGTCGAGACGAGCTGCTACGTGATCATCGCGATCGCGATCCTGCTGACGCTGCCGCTCGGCGGGATCATCGCGGCGGGGCCCGGCACCCAGTCCGAGGCGGGAGTGCGCCTGGGCAACCTTCTTCTCAGCTCCGACGCGGCCAACGCCGTCTTGACGCTCGTCTTCTGCCTAGGGACTGCGGCGTTCTACCTGCTCCTCCACCGATCGCGGATCGTCCCCCGGTGGATCGCGGTGTGGGGTCTTGCGGCCATCCCGCTCTACGTGGCCGCGTACGTCCTCACCCTCTACTCCGTGATCGATGCAGGGTCGACGGGGCAGGCGCTGATGGTCACCCCGCTGGCCGTCCAGGAGATGGTGCTGGCGGTCTGGATGTTCTCGCGCGGGTTCCGGCCGGCTGTCCTCACGGCACCAGCGGTCACTGCAGCCGCCTGATCAGGTCGGAGGGCCGGCAGGCTCGGGCGTGCGCCACACGGACAGGTGGCTCTCGCTGCCCGACGCGAAGGGTCACTGCCGGCCCACCGGCTGCCCGGCGGACGACCTCGCTGCCGAACCGCCCGACTCCCCAGGGTTGACGCATACCGATATCAGCATACGATGGACTCATGGCCCGAGCAGCGACGACGTCGGACGTCTTCAACGCGATCGCCGAGCCGCAGCGTCGGGAGATCCTGGTGCTGCTGCGGGCGGG
>DASXVR010000209.1:0-5054 GCA_036504175.1 Actinotalea sp.
CGGCCGAGGCGGACGGCGGGTGAGCGGTCAGTCGACATCGTTGTACCTGAACAGTCGGAGCTGGAGGGCGGAGATGATCATGATCACGATGAACAGCGCCCACGCGACGGCCGAGCCGTAGCCGAAGTCGAAGTTCTGGAACGACTGGCGGTACATGAAGGTCACGAGCGTCTCGGTGGAGAAGAGCGGTCCGCCGGCGGTCATCGCGTAGATGAGGTCGAACGCCTGCAACGACTGGATCGTCAGGATGACCGCCGAGAAGAGCAGCGCCGGGCGGATCGACGGCAGGGTCACGTACCGCACCTGCTGGACGGGACCCGCGCCGTCGAGCCTGGCCGCCTCGTAGAGGTGCTCGGGGACACCCTGCAGACCGGCCAGCAGAAGGATCATCGTGAACCCGAGGTTCTTCCAGATCCCGACGGCGACGACGGCGGGCAGCGCCAGCGAGGGAGTCCGCAGCCACGCCACGGGATCCAGGCCGACCGCCCGCCACAGCCCCGCGACCAGGCCGATGTCCGGGTCGAGCATGAACCGCCAGACGATGCCGATCACCGACAGGGCGACGACGGTCGGGAAGAAGTAGACCGACCGCAGGATCTTCGACAGGCGCGTGGTGCGCTGGAGCCAGTAGGCGACGAGGAAGCCGAGCACGAGCAGCGCCGTGACCGAGACCGCCGTGAAGACCAGGGTCACCCGCAGGGCATTGGCGAACTGCGGGTCGGCCAGCAGGCGCTTGTAGTTGTCCAGGCCGACCCAGGGCTGGCTCTGCGCACCGATCCGCCAGGCGTGGAAGCTCATCCACAGCGACTGCACGATCGGGAAGATGATGAACACGCCCAGGATGAGGGCGCTGGGCAGGAGGAACGCGACGGCCGGCTGCGCGCGGACTCTGCGGCGGCGGCGTGGCGGGGACTCGACGGCGAGCGCCTGCGGCGCGGCGAGTCTGACGTTCATGGTGGTCCGATCCGAGGTTGGTCCGGGGGCCGCGACCGCGAGGAGGTGGTCGCGGCCCCCGGGTTCCGGTGGTGGCTGTCAGCCCTTGCAGCCGGTCAGGGCGTTGATCGCCTTGGCGGCATCGGCGGCCTTGCTCGCCACGTCGGCGCCCCGCGTGATCTCACCGATCAGCGGCACGTAGACGTCGGAGTCCACCTTGGTCGCGCTCGGCACACCCGGCAGGTACAGGCGGGCGTCCGGCAGGGCGGCGGCGAACGACTGGACCACGGCGTTGGCGGCGAGCTCCGGGTCGTCGGCCATGTCGGTGCGGACCGGCGGGAAGCCGGAGGCGAGAGCGAACTGACGCTGGGCGTCCTTGCCCGTCCACCACGACAGGAACGTGGCGGCCTCGGCCGGGTGGTCGGCTCCCTTGCCGATCATGAGCGGGACCGTGGAGCCGAGCGTGACCGGACCGGCGGAACCCACCGGGATGCTGGCGACGCCGAAGTCGACCCCCGCCTCGGTGTAGGAGGCAGCGGCCCACGGGCCGTTGATCTCCATCGCAGCCTTGCCGGCGGCGAACAGGGAGTCCGCCTCGGCGCCGGTGAGGCCGGCAGGGCTGATCTTCTTGTTCACGACGAGGTCGGCCCACTGCTTGAGCGTGGCGACGCTGGAGCTCGAGTCGATCAGCGAGCAGCTGTCCTCCCCGACGATGTCGCCGCCGTCCATCCACTGGAGCACGGGCCACATCTGGATCGTCTCGTGGTCGGCGAGCGCGAGGCCGTAGACCCCGGCGGCTGCGTCGGTCAGGGCGACCGCGTCGGCGCGGAAGTCGTCGGCCGTGGCCGGCGGCTCAGCGATGCCCGCGGCCTTGAAGAGCGTCTTGTTGTAGTAGAGCTGCAGCGTGGCGACGTTGGCGGGCACTGCGTAGAGCGCCTTGTCGACGGTGAACACCTTGATCGCGGCCGGCGCGAGGTTGGCGCTGTCGATCTTGCCGTCGCCCGTGCCGACGTAGTCGTCGAGGGCGAGGGCCGAGCCGTTCTTCACATACTCGGCGACCACGTTGGGGTCGAAGTTGGGCGTCGCGAGGTCGGGCGCCTGCCCCGTGCCCCAGGCAGCGGGCAAGGTCTGCGCGATCGAGTCCCACGGCTGGACGTCCATCGTCACGTGGATGCCCGGGTGGCTGTCGTTGAACGTCTTGATCAGGCCCTCGTAGGCGCTGCGGTCGCCTCCGGTGAACCCGGTCCAGACGGTGAGCTCGACGACGTCGCCCGACCCGGCCTGGCCGGTCTGGTCGCCCGTGCTCGTCGCGGCGGGGCTGTTCGCTGACCCGCAGGCAGCGAGCGTGAGGACGCCGGCTGCAACCAGCAGGGCCCCTGATCGGCGGATCTTCATGTGGGTTCTCTCCTTTGAGGGGTTGAGGTTCAGTTCTTGTCGTGCGCGCTGAGGGGGCAGCCGCACGATCCGCGGACGACGAGCTGGACCGGCAGGACGACGTGCCGCTCGGCAGGTTCGTCGCCGTCGAGGAGGCCGAAGAGCTCCGACGCCGCGCGGCCGCCGATGAGCTCGGCGGGGACGCGGATCGTCGAGATCCCGGGGGTGGTGACGCGGGCGAGCCCGAAGTCGTCGAAGCCGATGAGGCCGACGTCGTCCGGCACGCGGATCCCGGCGTCGGCGAGGGTGCGCATCAGGCCGTACGCCATCTCGTCGTTGGCGACGACGATCGCGTCCGCATCGAGGCCCTGGTCGAGCAGCTCCCGGGCAGCGGCGACGCCGGAGTCCTCGCTGAAGTCCCCCTGGATGACGCGCGGCTCGGGCAGGCCGGCGGCGGCAAGGGCGCGTCGGCAACCGTCGAGGCGGTCGAGCGCGCTCTGGTGCTCGAGAGGCCCGCTCAGGTGCACCACCCGACGGGCACCGTGCTCCTCGATCATGTGGCGTGTCGCGAGCTCGCCGCCGGCGACGTCGTCCACGCCGACCCACACGGCGTCCGGGAGAGTCACGCTGCGTCCGATCAGGACGACCGGCAGGCCCGAGGCGACGAGGCTCTCGAGGTCGCGGTCCTGCGCGGCGGCCGACGCGACGATGGCGCCGTCGGCGACCTGGGAGCGCAGCAGCCGCTCGTACGCGTTGATCCCGTGCTCGGACTCCACGCTGGTCGAGATGATCACCGGTGCGCCGCGGGAGTCGCTCACCTCGCTGACGCCGACGAGCAGGTGCATGAAGTAGGGGTGGCCGAAGACGTGCTGGCTCGTGTTGGGGACGACCAGGGCGATCGAGCCCGAGCGCTGAGCCCGCAGCGCGCGACCGGCGGAGTTCGTCACGTAGCCGAGCTCGCGTGCCGCGACCTGGATCCGCTCGGTGGTGTCCTTGCCGATCCGATTGCTGCCGCGCAGTGCCATCGAGACGGCCGCCGGCGTGACGCCGACGGCTGACGCGATGTCACGCAAGGTGACGCGCCCCGATCCGGCCCGCGTTCTCGACACTGGTCACGCCTCCTGCTTCATCGATGAAGCGCTGCCGTCGCCCTGTCGAGCGACTCTCTCCGGGATCGAGTGCTTAATCGTTATAGCACCTCGGTGACTTGACTCTGACATATGCGCGGGCAGCGCGTCAAGGGCGAGCTCGCGGCGACCGCAGCAGAGCGTTGCTCAAAGACCCACGCGGTCAGGCTGACCTATGTCACTCTGACCTAGTGATCGACGTCCTCATCCTCGGTGTCCTCCGCAACGGCCCCGTGCACGGCTACGAGCTCAAGCGCCGCGTGGAGCGGCCGGCTCTGCGTCCGCTGAGCAACAACTCCCTGTACCCGTTGCTCCGCCGCTTCGAGCAAGCCGGAGCCGTGACCAAGCGCGTCGAGCCGACCGAGGGCCGTCCCCCGCGAAACATCTACGAGCTCACCGACGAGGGTCAGGCGCTCTTCCACCGCCTGATCACGACCCTGACGCCCGAGCAGGCCGCTCAGGACGAGTCGTTCCTGCTGCGCGTCGGCTACTTCGCTGACATGTCGGCGCCGGAGCGCACCACCCTGCTCGACGCCCGCGACGCCGCCCTGGCGAGCCAGGAGGCGCAGGCGCGCGAGCTGCTCGCCAGCGTGAACGACCAGCAAGGCTGGCGCACTGTGACGATGGCGCACCTGTTGCAGCGCCTCGCCCACGACCGCGCCTTCGTCTCCGAGCTCCGCCGCGCCGTCGCGGCGGGCGGCCCTCAGTGACCGCCGTCGCAGAACCGTCGACGCGGCCGCTGCTCGGACCCGTCGCGCGGTTCGGGCTCCTCGTCGGTCCGCTGCTGAGCATGCTCGACTCCAGCATCGTCAACGTCGCGATCCCCGGCATCGCCGCCGACTTCCGCATCGGTCTGCACGACATTCAGTGGGTCGTCAGCGGATACCTGCTGGCCCTGGGGCTCTCGCTGGCGGCGACGTCGTACCTCGCGCGGCGCTACGGGACGTTGCGCGTCTACACCGTCAGCGCGGTCGCGTTCGTCGCCGCCTCGGCCGGCTGTGCGCTGGCGCCGAACGTCGGCGTCCTCATCGCGCTCCGCGCGATCCAAGGACTCGGCGGCGCGCCTCTCGTCCCGCTCGCGCTGAGCATCCTCCTCGGGAGCTCCGGGGTACGGCGCGGCGGGATCCCCCTCTCGGCGGCGCTCGTGCTCTTCCTGGCGCCCGCGCTGGGCCCCACCATCGGCGGCCTGCTCCTCAGCAGCGGCGACTGGCGGTGGATCTTCCTCGTCAACGTCCCGGTCGGCATGGCGGGTATCGCGGCGCTGACCCGGGTCCCGCGGTCCGTCGGCGCCCCGGCCGACGTCACCGCCCGGTTCGACCCAGCAGCGTTCGCCGTCCTCGCGGTCGGGCTCGTCGCTGCCCTCTTCGGCGCCGCTGAGGGCACGTCGTCCGGGTGGCTGAGCGTGTCCGGCGGCGGGTGCCTGTCGGTCGGGCTGCTCCTCCTGCTCGCCTACGCGCTCCGCGCACCTCGGCGCCCTCACCCGCCGATCGACCTCGGCATGGTGCGCCATCACCGCGCCGTCCTGACCCTCGGCCTGCAGGTCGTCTGCTCGGTCGTCGCGTTCGGGACCGTCTTTCTCATGCCGGTCTTCACCGAGTCGGTCCAGGGCCACACGGCCCT
>DASXVR010000210.1:0-6812 GCA_036504175.1 Actinotalea sp.
CGGGCGACGTGCGCGCGCAGCGTCGCCGCGACGTCCGGAGCCCCGGGCGCCTGCGTGGCCTCGAGGTGCTCGGCACGCAGGATCACGAAGGCGACCACGGCCTGCCCCGTCGTCTCGTCGGACGCGCCGACCACGGCGGCCTCCGCGACCATCGGGTGCGAGACGAGGGCCGACTCGATCTCCGCCGTGGAGAGCCGGTGCCCGGAGATGTTCATGACGTCGTCCACCCGGCCGAGGAGCCAGATGTCGCCGTCGTCGTCCTTCTTCGCACCGTCACCGGCGAAGTAGAGGCCGGGGAAGCGCGACCAGTACGTGTCGGCGTACCGCTGCTGGTCGCCCCAGATGCCCCGCAGCATGGCGGGCCACGGCTCGGTCAGCACGAGGTAGCCGCTCGAGCCCAGCGGGACCGGCCGGGCCTCCTCGTCGACGACCTCGGCGGCGATGCCGGGCAGCGGCGTCTGGGCCGAGCCGGGCTTGGCCACCGTCACCCCGGGCAGGGGGGAGATCATGATGGCGCCGGTCTCCGTCTGCCACCACGTGTCCACGACGGGCGTCCGGTCGCCGCCGATCACCCGGCGGTACCAGGTCCAGGCCTCCGGGTTGATCGGCTCGCCGACGCTGCCGAGCAGGCGCAGCGATCCCAGGTCGAACTGCCCGGGGATCTCCTCGCCCCACTTCATGCAGGTGCGGATCGCGGTCGGCGCCGTGTAGATGATCGTCACGCCGTACTTGGCGACGATCTCCCACCAGCGGCCCTTGTGCGGGGTGTCCGGCGTGCCCTCGTAGATCACCTGGGTGGCGCCGTTGACGAGCGGGCCGTAGACGACGTAGCTGTGCCCGGTGACCCAGCCGACGTCGGCCGTGCACCAGTAGACGTCCGTCTCGGGCTTGAGGTCGAAGACGTTGAGGTGGGTGTACGCGACCTGCGTGAGGTAGCCGCCGGTGGTGTGGAAGATGCCCTTCGGCTTACCGGTGGTGCCCGAGGTGTAGAGGATGAACAGCGGGTGCTCGGCCTCGACCCACGTGGGCTCGTGCACGTCGGACGCCCTCTCCAGCGCCTCGTGCCACCACACGTCGCGACCCGGCGTCCACGCGACGTCCTGGCCGGTCCGGCGCACGACCAGCACGTGGCGCACGGGCGTGGGCGAGGACCCGTCGACCGGACCCAGCGCGTCGACCACACCGCCGAGGGCCTCGTCGACAGCCGGCTTGAGCGCGCTCGGGGCGCCGCGGCGGAAGCCCCCGTCGGCGGTGACGACCAGCACGGCCTCGGCGTCCATGATCCGCGACCGCAGGGCCTCGGCCGAGAACCCGCCGAAGACGACCGAGTGGACCGCCCCGAGGC
This sequence comes from Actinotalea sp., assembly GCA_036504175.1. Classification (GTDB taxonomy): domain Bacteria; phylum Actinomycetota; class Actinomycetes; order Actinomycetales; family Cellulomonadaceae; genus Actinotalea. Next base: position 1,346 of record DASXVR010000210.1, read on the forward strand.
GCGCGCAGGCGAGCATCGCGACGACGGCCTCGGGGATCATCGGCAGGTAGATGGCGACCCGGTCGCCGGCGCCGACGCCGAGTGCGGCCATCGCGTTCGCCGCCCGGGACACCTCGTCCTTGAGCTCGGCGTAGGTCACCGAGCGGGTGTCGCCCGGCTCACCCTCGAAGAGGAGCGCGACCCGGTGGCCGTTGCCCGCCTCGACGTGCCTGTCGACGGCGTTCCAGCAGGCATTGAGCCGGCCGTCGGCGAACCACCGGGCCACCGGTGCGCCCGACCAGTCGAGCACCTCGGTGAACGGGGTCTGCCAGGAGATGAGCTCGCGCGACTGCTCCGCCCAGAAGCCGAGCCGGTCGGCCGCCGCCCAGGGGTACACCTCGGCCCGGGCGTTGGCCTGGGCCGCGAAGTCCGCGGACGGCGGGAAGCGGCGGTCCTCGGTGTGCGGTGGCTGCGGCTGGGCAGACGGGGCGTGGTCGTTCACAGTTCCTCCGGGCGCAGCATCAGTGGTGCGGGCGGGTGCGGACGTGTCGGATGGCGTGATCCTAGACACCGCCGGCCCCGCTGCGGCACGGCGTCCCGTCAGCGCTCAGCGAACGGGCTGGTCAGCCGCCTGCGCCTCGAGCCGTGCCTCGCGTACCGCCGCGACCCCCTCGGCCCAGCGGCGACCCCGGCGACGCGCGCGCGCCGCAGCGATCCCGGCTGCCACCAGCGGGGCTCCGATGGCCAGCAACGACCCGCTCATGGCGCTGTCGGTGAGCCGCTGGACGCCGTTGGGCAGGACGCTGTCGGCGCTCCACTGACCGAGCCAGTCGCCCAGGGTGGTGGGCAGCACGAGGAAGGCGATGCCGAGCGCCAGACCCCACACCAGGCCGCCCGTGATGGGCACCATCGGGGACCAGGCTCCGAGCAGCACGATCACGGCGAGCAGGACGACGCCGATGATGAGCAGCGTCAGCCCGAGGACGTCGCCGATGGCTCCGTCCGTGCTCGTGGCGTCGGCGAGGCGGGCCATCCCGATGCCGGTGAGCAGCAGGGCCACCGGCGTCAGGACGAGGCCGAGCAGGATGCCGAGCAGGTGGCGGCCCAGGCCGGGCTTGCGCGGGGGCTCGGGGATGGTGCTGCGCCGGGCCTCGACCTCGGCGGCGGTGAGCTCGGCCGCATGCCGGCCTTGCCGGTCCCGCTCGTCGGCCAGGCGGCGCTCCTCGGCGAGGCGGTTCTCCTCGGCCAGTCGGCGGTCGTCGGACGCCTGGAGCCTGTCGGCAGGGGTGTCGGCGACCGGAACGGCTGCCGGGACCGCGGCGACCCGGGTGTCCCCGAGCCGGTCCCCGGTCCCGGACGCGACGGCCGGATCCTGCGTGGTGGGCGGGTAGGGACGCGCGACGGCGTGCTGACCTGCTGCGCCGGTCGCGGACGTCCGGGCGGGGGAGCCCTCGGTGTAGCCAGGCGTCGCGGCGGCGCTGTCAGGGGTGATCGGCCCGGCCGCGATGCGGTCGTCCGGGTCCGGTGACATGGGGGTGGACATGGCCAGGCTCCTGTCGTCAGGCGGTCCTCAGAGGGCGTCTGCGATCAAGGTAACCCGGTCGGAGCAGTCCCGCGCGGGGGGAGCGGGGCGGCGGGCAGTCCTGCGTCAGGCCGCGGGCACGGGCTCCGGGAGCCTCCGCTCGGCGGCGGGCTCGGCCGGAGCGGCGGTGGGGAGGATCGGGGCGACATCGAGGGACGCGGCCGCAGGGGCGGGAGTCGTGCGACCGGCGGCGACGGCGTAGGCGATGCCGACGAGCACCGCGCCGCCGACCAGGTTGCCGAGGCCGACGACCGTCATGTTGCGGGCGAACTCCGCCCAGCTGGTCTGCGGCAGGCCGCCGATGAGGCCCAGGCCGAACGTCGTCATGTTGGCGACGACGTGCTCGAAGCCGGAGGTGATGAAGGCCAGCAGGCACCAGAAGATGACGGCGAGGCGCGCGCCCTCGGACTTGAGCCGGACGCCCGCCCAGATCGCGAGGCAGACCAGCATGTTGCAGAGCACCGCGCGCCAGAACAGCTGCGGCACCGTCTCGGCAGCCTTGTGCTCGAGCAGGGAGGCGACCATGTCGCCGGCGGGAGTCCCCGGTGCCATGAGGCCGGTCATCCAGACCATCCCGGCGAAGACGAACGCGCCGAGCATGTTGCCGAAGAAGGAGAAGAGCAGCGTGCCGCCGGCCTTGGGCCAGCCGATCGTCCGGCGCAGGGCGCCCTGGGTGAGCGTCATCATGTTCGACGTCGCCAGCTCGCCACCCGCCGCCACGACCAGCGTGAGCGCGACGCCGAAGACGAGGCCCTGGACCAGCGGCGCCCACGGGGAGCCTGCGGCGCGCAGCGGACCCGCCGCGCTGACCATGAGCACAACGGCCACGCCGATGAAGGCGCCGCCGAGCATCGCCTGCACGAGGTAGGCGATCGGCCGGGTCGTGGCCGTCACCTTCTTGGCGGCGGTGTACTGCTGTTCGCTGAGGGCATCGTCCAGAGTGAGCACCTGACCAGGGTTCCTCACGGAACCCCTCAAGACATGGGACGAAAGACTCGCGGACCTTTGTCACGGTGCGGCGGAATCGTCGTCGGCGGCCGTAGGTTGGCGCCACCATGACCAAGAACCTCTTCTCCCCGCTGACCCTGCGCGGCGTGCGGATCCCCAACCGCATCTGGCTCGCGCCCATGTGCCAGTACTCCGCCGTGGACGGTATGCCCGACGACTGGCACCTCGTCCACCTCGGCGCGCGTGCCTCGGGTGGCTTCGGCCTGGTGATGACGGAGGCGACGGCGGTGGTCCCCGAGGGCCGGATCACGGCGGAGGACACCGGCATCTGGAGCGACGACCAGGCCGACGCATGGGCACGCATCACACGCTTCATCCGCGAGCGGGGCGCCGTCTCGGCCATCCAGCTCGCTCACGCCGGCCGCAAGGCGTCGACGTTCCGGCCGTGGGACGCGCGCCAGGGGACCCGCGGCGCCGCCGACGGTGGCTGGCAGACGGTCGGTCCTTCGCCTGTGCCGTTCGACGGGTACGCGGTGCCCCGTGAGATGACGGCCGCGGACCTGGGCGGGGTCGTCGAGGCGTTCGCCCGCGCCGCCGAGCGGTCGGACGCCGCCGGGTTCGACGTCGTCGAGGTGCACGCCGCGCACGGCTACCTGCTGCACCAGTTCCTCTCGCCCCTGTCCAACCACCGGACCGACGGCTACGGCGGCTCGCTGGAGAACCGGTCCAGGCTGCTCGTGGAGGTCGTCGACGCGGTCCGCCGGGTGTGGCCCGCGGACAAGCCGCTCTTCGTGCGGCTCTCGGCGACGGACTGGGTCGACGGCGGCTTGCAGCTCGACGCGGTCGCTTCCGTCACGCAGGTGCTGGCCGAGCACGGCGTGGACCTGATCGACGTGTCCTCGGGCGGGAACGCACCCGCGGACATCCCCGTCGGTCCGGGCTACCAGGTGCCTCTCGCCCGGGCGATCCGCTCGGCCTCGGGGCTGCCCGTCAGCGCGGTGGGTCTGATCACGACGGCCGAGCAGGCGGAGCAGACCCTGGTCGACGAGGCGGCGGACGCGGTGATGATCGCCCGCGCGGCGCTGCGCGACCCGATGTGGCCGCTGCGCGCGGCGCACGAGCTGCGCGTGCCGCTCGAGCCCGAGGGCCCCGCGTCGTGGCAGCCCCAGTACCTGCGGGGCGCCTGGCGCTGACGGCTGACAGGTCCGTCGGCCTGCGGGTCAGCCGACGGGCACCTCCTGCGCTGCGCGAGCGGCCTTCTCCACGGCCGCCGCGACCCTCGTCGTGACCTCGGGGTTGAACACGCTCGGCACGATGTAGGTGGGATTGAGCTCGTCGGCGGTGACGACCGAGGCCAGCGCCTGGGCTGCGGCCAGCAGGAGCTCGGTGGTGACCCGGTGGGCCTGGGCGTCGAGGAGCCCACGGAAGACCCCGGGGAACGCCAGGACGTTGTTGATCTGGTTGGCGAAGTCCGACCGGCCGGTGCCGACGATAGCGGCCGTCCGTGCGGCGTCGACAGGGTCGACCTCCGGCCGCGGGTTCGCCATGGCGAACACGATCGCCTCGGGCGCCATGGTGGCGATGTCGTCCCCGGTGAGGATGTCCGGGGCGGACAGCCCGATGAGCACGTCCGCGCCGGCCAGCGCCTCCCGCAGCGTCCCCGTGACGCGGCGCGGGTTGGTGTGCTCGGCCGTCCACCTCAGCGACGGGTGCAGCCCCGGGCGTGACGGCTCCACCACGCCCTCGACGTCGGCGACCACGACGTCGTGTGCGCCGGCGGCCAGCAGCAGCTTGAGCACCGCCGTCCCCGCAGCCCCCGCGCCGGACAGGACGATCCGGACCGACCCGATCTCCTTGCCCACGACGACCAGCGCGTTCATCAGGGCCGCCAGCGCGACGATGGCTGTGCCGTGCTGGTCGTCGTGGAACACCGGGATGTCCAGGCGCTCGCGCAGCCGCGCCTCGATCTCGAAGCAGCGGGGCGCCGAGATGTCCTCGAGGTTGATCCCTGCGAAGACCGGGGCGATGGCGACGACCGTCGCGACGATCTCGTCGACGTCGGTGGTGTCCAGTGCGATCGGGAACGCGTCGATGTCGGCGAACCGCTTGAACAGCGCCGCCTTGCCCTCCATGACGGGCAGGGCCGCCAGCGGACCGATGTCCCCCAGCCCGAGGACCGCCGTGCCGTCGGTCACGACGGCGATCGTGTTCCGCTTGATCGTCAGGTTCCGTGCGTCGGACGGTCGGGCGGCGATGGCCTCGCACACCCGGGCGACACCCGGCGTGTAGATCATCGACAGGTCGTCGCGGTTGCGGATCGGCACCTTGGACTCGATGGACAGCTTGCCGCCCAGGTGCAGCAGGAAGGTCCGGTCGCTCACCCGCCCGACGACGACGCCCGTCAGTGCTCGCAGCGCGTCGACGATCTCGGCCGCGTGGTCCTCGCCGCGGGTCGCGCAGGTCACGTCGACGCTGATGCGCTCGTGCCCGGACGCGGTCACGTCGAGTGCGCTCACGATGCCGCCGGCGTGCTCGATGGCGGTGGTCAGCTCGCTCACGGCGGTGGGCCGGGCGCTGACCTCGAGCCGAACCGTGATGGACGAGGACACACTCGGCGCTGAGCTCATGCGGGCCATTGTGCCCGCGGGCCCGGCCTACGCTGACCCGGTGCCCGCCCATCCGCTCGACCACCTCGTGCGGCTCAGCGGGGTCACCGACGCAGTCGCCGAGGCCCGGCAGGCGTGCGAGGAGCTCCGCTGGCACCGCGCCCTGCGCAAGCAGTGGCCTGTCGCGCGGGCCGAGGCGGGTGTCCGGTGCGCCCATGCCGGCCTGGCGCTCGACGGGGTGCGGGTGCCGCGGTCCCTCGTCCGCGACGTGGCGCGGGGAGCGGCGGAACCTCCTGCGGGTCCCGAGGGAGACGCCGTCGTCGCCGCGCTGCGCGTCCAGTCCGAGGTGGAG
>DASXVR010000211.1:0-10484 GCA_036504175.1 Actinotalea sp.
CCGGTCCACTACGAGGGCGTGCACTGGGACCCCCGCTATCCCGAGACGACCGACGTCGTGAGCCAGATGTACACGCCCGCCGCGGAGATCGAGGACTGGCTGCGCACGCACCGGGACAAGCCCTTCATCCTGTGCGAGTACGCCCACGCCATGGGCAACTCCTTCGGGGCCGTGGACAAGTACCTCGACCTGGCCGACCGGGAGCCGCTGTTCCAGGGCGGGTTCATCTGGGACTTCGCCGACCAGGCGGTCCGGCTGACCGATCGCTGGGGCAAGGAGTACCTCGGCTACGGCGGCGACAGCGGTGAGGCGCCGAGCGACTACGACTTCAGCGCGAACGGCATCGTCTTCGCCGACCGCTCGCCGACGCCGAAGGTCCAGGAGGTCCGGTACCTCTACCAGCCGTTCCGGATCGCCATCTCGCACGACGAGATCGAGGTCGACAACCGGAACCTGTTCACCGGCACCTCGCACCTCGCCTGTGTCGTCACCCTGCGCCGCGAGGGGACGGTGGTCGCCGAGGCCGAGATCGACACCGACGTGCCGCCGCTGAGCTCGCGCGCCTACCCGCTCCCGATGACCCTGCCGCGAACGCCCGGCGAGTACGCGATCGACGTCTCGCTGAGGCTTCGGCGGGCCGCGACGTGGGCACCGGCCGGCCACGAGGTCGCGTGGGAGCAGCAGGTGATCGTCGTCGCCGGTACGCCGAAGGCTCCGGCGCCGGTGCGCGAGGACGCCCCGACCCTGGTCGAGGGCATCCACAACATCGGGGTCCGCGGCCGGCACTTCACCGCCCTCTTCTCCCGCACGTTCGGCGGCCTCGTCTCCTACCGCTACGGCCTCACGTCCGACGGAGGCCGCGAGCTGCTCCGGAGCATCCCGCAGCCGAACTTCTGGCACGCCCCCACGTCGAACGAGCGCGGCTGGGGCATGCCGTTCCGGGACGGCCACTGGCTCCTCGCCAGCCGCTACCGGGAGCCGCTGCCCAGCCAGGACCGGCCCGTCGCGGCGGTGCACCCCGACCACGTCGAGGTCAGGTACCGGTACCTCCTGCCCACGACGCCGCAGAGCGAGAGCGAGGTCGTCTACCGGGTCTACGGCAGCGGCCGCATCGAGGTCACGCTGTCGCTGCGCCCGGGCGCCGGCCTGCCGGACCTGCCCGAGTTCGGCATGCTCTTCACCGCCGACGCGAGCCTGCACCACCTGCGCTGGTACGGCGACGGACCGGACGAGTGCTACGTCGACAGGCGCGGTGGGGCCCGCCTCGGGATCTACACAAGCGACGTCCGCCAGGAGCTCACGCCCTACGTCCGCCCGCAGGAGTCGGGCAGTCGTACGGGGGTGCGCTGGGCGACGGTGACCGACGCGCAGGGAACCGGGCTCCGGTTCGACTGCGACGAGGGCATGGAGTTCTCAGCCCTGCCGTGGACCCCGTTCGAGATCGAGAACGCCCGGCACCCGGTCGAGCTGCCGCCGATCGAGCACACGGTGCTGCGACCGGCGCTGATGCGGCGTGGAGTAGGCGGCGACGACTCGTGGGGGGCCCTCACCCACCCCGAGTTCCGCGTCCCGCAAGGGAGCGAGCTGCTGTTCCGGTTCGGCTTCCAGGGGGTGCGCTGAAGGCGCGCGGGGCCGGTCGTCGGGTGCACCGCCCGAACCCCACCGGGCGGTGCGTGCGTCGCGCTACGGTGCCGGGATGTCCCTGGTCGTGTCCGCGGTCACCCTCAACAGCGCCGATCCAGCCCGCACCGCAAGCTTCTGGGCGGCGGCCCTCGGCGGGACGGCGACCGACGGTGGCAACGGCTACCTGCACGTGCGGGGAGCGGACGTCCTGCTGATCGTGCAGCCTGCACAGGGCCGGCGCGCCCCAGAGGGCAGCGACGTCCACCTGGACCTGCGCGCCGACCGGCCCGCCGACGAGGTGCGGCGCCTGATCGACCTCGGCGCGAGCCACCTCGCGGATCGCAGCGACTCGCACGGGTCATGGACGGTGCTGCTCGACCCCGACGGCCGCGAGTTCTGCGTGGCGTAGAGGCCGGGGCCCATCAGATCCCGGTGGGCTGCAGCGTCACCATGTAGGGATACACGTCGTCGACGATCGCGGCGAAGCGATCCGGCGTCGAGCTGAAGGTCACGACGACGGCCCCCATGCTGCCGAGCGCGACCACGCCGACGTACCGCAGGCCGCGGGCCGAGTACTCGATCACCCCGAGGTCCTGGCCTGCGGCGCTGGTGACGACCGAGGACTTCAGGAGCTTGAAGTCGGACAGGATCTGCGGTGCGTTCGCGAAGCTGAGGGTCATGTAGTCCTTGAGGGACATCCCCGTGACGTCCTCGGTGATCACGTTGATGTTGGGTGCGAAGTCGCCCTTGACCTTCGCGACACGCCACACCTCGATCCCTTCGCCCGCGATGCCGTGGTGCGGTTCCCAGCTCGCCGGCACCGTGAGCGTGTAGCGCCCGCCGGGGTCGGTGAAGGTCTCGCCAGCGAGCGCCGGCTCGACCGCCACGGGCTCCGACGACGCCCGGGGCGCCTCCGACGGTGGCGAGGACGCCTCGCTGCCGGGATCCGCGGCGCACCCTCCGGCCATCAGCAGGACCGCGACCATCGGCACGACGAGCGCCGCGAGCGCTCGAGCTCCCCGGTCGTGGCGACTAGCAACGGTTCTCATGCTGTGCTCCTGGCCTGCGCCGTCGCCTCGGGTGATCATCGCGAGGCTATCGGCAGGCCTGAACGCGGCGCGGTCGTTTCGGCTCCTGAGCTGCAAGCAGGGACGTCCTCCGTCGTCCCGTACCCAGCTACCGCGACGACCCGGTGTGGCGCGACACGATCAGCACCGCCTGGTCGGCGAACTCGAGGATGTGCCGCGAGCGCGTCCCGATGTAGGGCTCGCCGCTCGCCGAGCGGGCGGACTTGCCCAGGACGACCAGATCGGCGGGCCAGGTGCGGGCGTCCTGAAGGATCGACGGGGCGACGTCGCCGTGCAGCACCTGGACCTCGACCTCGACGCCGGCCGCGGCTGCGAGCGAGACGACGCGCGCCAGCACGGCAGCGCCGGCCTCGACCAGCCGGGCGTCGACGTGCGGGCGTCCCCCGGCGGCCTCGACCAGCTTGTCGAGGGCGTGGTCGCGGTCGACGTGCACGACTCGGAGCCGGGCGTGCAGCGCCGCCGTGAGCTCGATCGCCATGCGGGCGGCGGCGACGGAGTCCGAGGTGTCGTCGACGGCCAGAAGGATCCGCTCGATCATGCGGTGGACCTCCGATCAGAGGGGTTGGCCACAGCCCGGCGCAACCGCATGCCGTCCTCCTGCTCGGCCTGCTCGAGCGTCAGCTCCAGCGTCGCGAGGGCGTCGCGCAGCCAGGGGAGCCAGCGCTTGTCCAGGGCGCGCATCCGCCGCCGGGTCACCGCGATCTCGGACTCGAGCCTGGCCACTGCCTCCTGGGCGGCCGCGGCCCGGGCAGCCGCGAGGAGTGCTGCCTGGAATGCCTTGGTCGCCGGGACGATCGCGGCGTTGCCCGGGATCGGCTCGGGCGGGCCCGGGGCTGCCATCGCTGCGTCCTCGGGGTAGCTCAGCCCCATGGCCGACGTCCACACGATCTCGACCTGCGCCGGCTGCGCGGGGGTGGCTCCGCGGATCGCGTCCTCACCACCGAGGACCACGGCACGCAGCAGCCAGGTCTGCGCCTCCTGCCACGCCTCCGACCACGCCTCCTCGCGCCTGTCCCGCCTGGTCAGCAGGCGCTGGTGCTCGGGGATGAGGATGCGCAGCTTGCGGTCGAGCTGGTCGCGCCCGCGCTCGGCCGTGGCCAGGCGTCCGCGCAGCCACATGCGGCCGGCCCGGCCGGGTGGGACCGTCCTCGCCAGCGGCATCGGGCTACCTCTCCGTCCGCGGGTGGGCGGCGATGAACTGGCGCGAGAGCATGGTCAGCTCGCGTGTCGGGAGGACGTTGGCGACCTCCCAGCAGCGATCGAGGGTCTCGTCGAGAGTTCGTCGCTCGCCGCGGTGCTGGTTGGTCAGGACGCGCTCGAACGTCGTCGCGTACTCCAGGTAGAGCTGGTCCGTCCCGCTGAGGGCGGCCTCGCCGACGATCTCGGCCAGCTGCTGCACCTGGCGTGCGCGGGCCAGGGCAGCCAGCAGCTGGGCCGCGAGCTCGAGGTGGTCGTCGCGCGTGCGTCCCGGCCCTGCGCCGCTGCGCATCAGCCGTGACAGGGACGCCAGCGGGTCGACGGGCGGGTAGATGCCGCGGGCGTGGATGTCCGGCGCGAGGACCACCTGGCCCTCGGTGATGTAGCCGGTCAGGTCGGGTACGGGGTGGGTGATGTCGCCGCCGGGCATGGTGAGCACCGGCACGACGGTCACCGAACCTGCCACGTCGCGGATCCGGCCGCAGCGTTCGTAGAGCGACGCGAGGTCGCTGTACAGGTAGCCGGGGTAGGCCCGGCGTCCGGGCATCTCGCCCCGCGCCGAGGACACCTCGCGCAACGCCTCGGCGTAGCTGGTCATGTCGGCGAGCACGACGAGCACGTGCCGGTGCAGCTCGAAGGCGAGGTGCTCGGCCACCGTCAGGGCGATGCGCGGCGTCAGGATGCGCTCGATCACGGGGTCGTCGGCGGTGTTGAGCAGGAGCACGAGCTCACCGGCGGCCGACCGCTCCTCCAGGGCCGCCCGCACGGCCTCAGCGTCGGAGTGGGTCAGGCCCATGCCGGCGAAGACCACGCTGAACGGCTCGTCGCCGGAGGTGGACTGCGCGGCGATCTGCGCCGCCAGCTCGAGGTGCGGGAGCCCGGCCGACGAGAAGATGGGCAGCTTCTGGCCGCGCACGAGGGTCATGAGCGCGTCGATGGCGGAGATGCCGGTGAGCACCGGTTCGGCCGGTGGGTCGCGTCGGGTCGGGTTAAGCGCGCTGCCGGCGATGGCTGCCGTGGTGGTGCCGGAGATCGGCGGGCCGCCGTCGATCGGCTCGCCGCGGCCGTTGCACACCCGCCCGAGCCAGCCGCTGCCCACGGGGACGCGCAGCGGCATGCCCGCGAACGCGACCCGGGTCGTCGCCGGGACCAGCCCGTCGGTGCCCTCGAGCACCTGGACCACCGCGAGGTCACGGTCGACCTCGAGCACCAGGCCGTGGCGTGGCGGCTGGTCCGGACGCTCGGGCGAGATCCGGATCAGCGCGAACTCGTCCCAGCCGACCCCCGACACCCCTTGCACGATGAGCAGGGGTCCGCGGAGCTCGCGGACGCCGCCGTACTCGATGTCGAGCCGCGGCCCGTCGGGGGTGGTCATGGCAGCGCCCCCAGCACGTCGAGCATCTGCTGGCCGCGCCGGGTGACCTCGGCAGCGTCGTCAGGCGGGGCTTCCTGGGCGGCACGCAGCAGGACGGAGAAGTCCAGCTCCTCGATCTCGCTCGCGGTACGCCCGCTCTCGATCAGGGCGTCGCACCGGTCGACGACGGCCAGCACGGCGTCGGCGAGCGCAGCCGTCTTCTCGGCGGAGCAGTGCGCGTCGTTGGGCGACAGGGCGTTCTGCTGCAGCACTCCCTCCCGGAGCAGACGGCCGGCAAGGAGGACGACGCGCTCGTGGCCGGGCAGCGACCCGGCGCCCACCAGCTCGGCCAGCTCGCCCAGCCGGTCGGCCTCGGCCAGCAGGCCTGTCACGCGTGCGCGCCGCGCTCCCCACCCGAGGTCACCGTTGCGCGCGTACCAGGCGGCCAGGTTCTCGGCATCGCGTGAGAACGAGCCGGACCAGCCGACGGCGGGGTAGTGGCGCGCGTAGGCGAGGTTCCGGTCGAGGCCCCACAGAGCCCGGACGAAGCGCTCGGTCTGCGCCGTCACCGGTTCGGTGGTGTCGCCACCGGCGGGCGAGACCGCGCCGATGATCGTCACTGAGGCCGTCGCACCGCCCAGGGTGACGACGCGGGCGGCGCGTTCGTAGAACGCGGCCAGGGCCGACGGCAACGAGGCCGGGTAGCCCTCCTCGGCTGGGAGCGCGCCGGACCGGGACGCGAACTCGCGCAGTGCCTCGGCCCACCGCGAGGTCGAGTCGGCGATGACGACGACGTGGTACCCCATGTCGCGGAAGTGCTCGGCGACGGTGACGCCGGTGTAGATGGAGGCCTCGCGGGCCATCATCGGCATGTTCGACGTGTTCGCGACGATGACCGTGCGCTCCGCCAGCCGCTTCCCGGTCCGCGGGTCGGCGAGCTCCTGCAGCTCGGCGAGGACGTCGGCCATCTCGTTCCCGCGTTCCCCGCAGCCGACGTAGACGATCACGTCCGCGTTGCACCACTTCGCGATCTGCTGGAGCAGCATCGTCTTGCCGGTGCCGAACCCGCCCGGCACCGCAGCCGTGCTGCCCTGCGCGATCGGGAAGATCGCGTCGAGGACCCGCTGGCCTGTGATCAGCGGAGCGGCGGTGGCGACCCGTTCGCGGACCGGCAGCGGTCGTCTGATCGGCCACTGCGTGCTCAGGGTGACGTCGACGCCCCCGACCGTGGCCACGACGTCGTCGGCCGCGTGCTCACCGGCCGGCGCGACCGTCTCGACCGCTCCGGCGACGCCCGCCGGCGCCAGCACCCGGTACTCGATCCCGGGCGTCGGCACGGTTCCGAGGACGGTGCCCGGGTCCACACGGTCCCCGGTCTTGACCGACGGCTTCCAGCTCCAGCGGCGCTGGACACCGCTCCGGCCGGCACCCGCCACGAGCCAGGTCGGCGCGTCGGCCAGCGGACGCAGCAGCCCGTCGAACACCCCGCCGAGCAGCTCCGGGCCCAGCTGGGCAGCCAGGGGCCTGCCGAGCGCCATGACCTCGTCGCCGGCCGCGACGCCGCCGGTGTACTCGTAGGCCTGCACGGACAGCACGTCGTCGCGGATCGCGACGACCTCACCGAGCAGCTGGTCGCGACCCACCGCGACCACCTCGGACATGGCGACACCGTCCAGCCCGGCCACCTCGACCAGGGGACCGCTCACGCGCAGCACCCGGCCGGTCATCGGGGTGCCCACAGCGGGTCCAGGTCCAGCTCGCCGACGACCCGCTCGACCAGGGCGTCGACCGAGGCGTCGACCCGCCGGCCGTCCGGCGCCTCGCCGACGATGCCGCCCGACGGATGGGGCTGCGCGTCGGCCTGCGTGCCCAGCTGAGCCTGCACGAGCGCCACCAGCCGCCGATGGGTGTCGGGCTCGGCCAGCAGCTCGCGCACCACCGCCCGCGCCTGGGCCCTCAGCTCGTCGTACACGGCACGCTGCGCTGCCAGCACGATGCCCCGCGCCGCGCGGTGCGCACCCCCTCGGTCCTCGGCCTGACGTCGGGCGGCGTCCGCCTCACCCTCGGCGCGAGCCTGGGCCACCGTCGCCGCAGCCTCGCGCTGGGCGGCCTCGACTGCGGCCGCGGCCTCGCGTGCGGCGTCGGCCCGGATGGCGTCGGCGGCGTCGGTCGCGCGTCGCAGCAGCGCCTGCTCCAGCGGCTCCAGCGACGTCACGGCGCTCGCCGTCATGGTGGTCGCGGTCATGCCGGTAGCCGCACGGTGAGGGGTGCCGCGTGGGCGGCGCGCAGGTCGCCGATCGCGTCGGCGGCGGCCTCGGACAGGACGACGACGCCGACGGTCGCCGGCAGCTGCTGCCACGCCGCTACGGCCTCGTCGGCGCTCGCAACCGGGTAGGCGCGGGCACCGGCGAGCGCGAAGCCCGTCACGAGCTCCGGCGCACCGATCACTGCGACCTCGCTCATGCCTTGCCGATCAGGATGATCGACACGATGAGGCCGTAGATCGCGATGCCCTCTGCCAGGCCGACGATCACCATCGCGCGGCCGAACAGCTCGGGCCGCTCGCTGATGGCGGCCAGGGCCGCGGCTCCCGTGTAGGCGACGGCGATGGCCGCGCCGATCGACGAACCGGCCACAGCGATCGCCGCGCCGATCAGTGCCGAGCCGTTGGCGGAGGCCGATGTGGTCGCGGCGGCGACGACGGTCTGAGAGGCAGCGACCCCGGCTCCCGCGGCCGTCGACGGGCCGGCGGTGGCCACGGTCGCGATCAGCACGAGGGCACCGAGCAGGAACGCGCCGTTCGCCGCCAGGACGATGCGCAGGGCGGGTCGGCCCCGGCGTCGCAGCACCCAGCTCGTCGCGACCGCCACGACGAGGATGGCGGGCAGGCAGATCGTCCAGATGATCATCACGCCTCCGTTGGTGCGAGCGGAACGTGCCAGGGCCGGAAGGGCCGACCCTCGCCTTCGAAGATCCGCGAGAAGAGCTCGTAGTACTCGAGCCGGAGCGCCTGCACGCCGGCGACCAGCCCCTCCAGGGCGAACGTCAGGGTGTTGCCGACGGTGAAGACCACGACCGCGCCGACGACCCCGAGCGGACCTTGGCCCACCAGGCCCGTCGTGCCCTGCCAGACGACCAGACCCAGCGCGGCGTGGGTCAGCCCGAACGCCGCGAGCCGCGCGAAGCTGACGAGGTTGGAGCCGAGCCGGATGACGAGGTCGAACAGCTCGATCGCCGCCTGGCTGGCTCCTGCGGCCCCGCCCCCGGCGGAGGCGAACAGACCGACGTAGGCGACGACGAGGGCCGCAAGGGCGATCAACCCGCCCGCCACGGCCAGCACCGCTAGGTGCAGGTACAGCCCGCCCGCGAGAGCGCCGAACCCGAGGAACAGCGACGAGCCGGCCAGGCCCGACGGGGCGTACACGGCCAGCCGCCAGCCACCCTCGCGGAAGCGGTTGATCGTGCCGAGCGCGTAGGCCCCCGCGAGGAGCAGGGCGCCGACGGCGACCGCCGCGAGCAGCAGGGTCACCGGGTGCTCGAGCGGTGACAGCCAGATGACCGGGATCACGTGCGTCGGCCCGAAGAACTCGCCGTACAGGGCGCCGAAGACGGTGCTGGCGAGGCCGGCCGCAGCGAGGAAGAGCCAGTAGGGCTGCAGGGCTGCCAGCCGTCGCCAGCGCTTGGCCCGCACCGCCAGCGCCACGAGCAGCAGCAGGGCGCCGTGGCCGGCGTCGGCGAACATCATCCCGAACATGACCACGTAGGCGATGCCGGCGATCAGCGACGGGTTCACGTCGCGGTACGGGACTGTCGCGTACGTCTCGATCAGCGGTGCGAAGTCGCCCGACGCGCCCTTCCGGAGCAGCAGCGTGGGCGGGTCGACCCCTCGCGGCGTGGGCAGGACGACGACCGCTCCGTCGACCGCCGCCGCTGCTTCGGCCAGCGGCCCGACGGTGTCACCCGCAGCCCAGCCGGTCAGTGCGGACACCCGGCCACGCGTGGTCGCCCGGGCGGCTCGGTCGTCGAGCTGGGCCTCGCCGGAGATGAGGTCCACCCGCCCGTCCTCCTCCCACCCGGGGAGGTCGGGCGTGCGGGCGACGCGGGCGGCGACGGGTGCGCCGGCGCCGACACGCTGCAGGAGGGCCGCGGCGGGCGACTGCTGTCTGGCGGCGCCGTTGCCGTTGGTGCCGAGGTCGTCCAGGTCGACGGTCCCGAGGTCGGCGACCGTCACGAGGAGGTCGCGCAGGGACTCCTCCGGCGCGAGCAGGGCGACCCGCTGCATGCCGATCGGGTTCAGTGCCTCACGCCACCGCATCGACGTCCTCCATGACGCGTCCGCCGCGAGCCGCCAGCTCGAGCGCGGCCCGCACGCGCCACGCGTCGACCGCGAGCATCGCGACCGTCCCGACCAGCGCCCGGGAGTCGGGTCCGCCGTGGCGCGACATCGCCAGCGCATCGCGATCGACCCGCGTCCACCATGCCGCCTCGGCCCGCCACAGCCCGTCGGGCGTGGAGACGTCGGTGAGCGCCCAGCGTGCCGTGGCCGGCAGCGCGGCCTGGAGCGCGGTGAGCGACCCGGCCGCTGCTGCGCGCGGGCCGAGCACCCGCGACGTCAGGAGCCGCGCCTGTCCGCTCAGGAGTGGCGCGGTACGGAAGCCGAGCTCACGGGCCAGGAGGAGAGCCGTTCCACCAGCGGCCCAGTCCTGCGCGGTGCGGACCTCGACCGCCATGCGCGCCGCGAGGGAGAGCCGGTTGACGACCGAGATCTCGTGGCGGTCGTCGCTGCCGGGATCGCCCCAGGTCGACCGTGCGAGCGCCCGGCGCATCGCGGCCGGGTCCGCCGCCGCCGCCAGCCGTGGCCATGCGGTCGCCAGGGCGCCCAGGCGGTAGGGGTCGGGTGCGGGTGCGGCGTCGTCCGGTCGCATGCGTAGCTGCTCGTCGATGTTCATCGCCTCGATCGGCGCGGCCAGCGCTCGCAGGATGACCACACCGTCGCGCGGGGCCCAGCCGGCGAGCACCCGCACGTTCCAGACGAAGGTCGCGACGACGGCCCGTTGGGCCTCGGCGAGGGACTGGTCGGCGCGGACGTCGTGGCCGTACGGCCCGGTCGCCAACGTCTGGAGTGCCGCGTCGAGCGAGGGCGAGGCGGCCAGGGCGCGGATCGCGGGGAGCCCGAGGCGTCGTCGTCTCATCGCTGTCGAGCGGACGCCGACGGCGACCCA
>DASXVR010000212.1:0-11148 GCA_036504175.1 Actinotalea sp.
TGCCGCCTCGGACGGGTGCGCCCACACGTCGATCCCGTGCAGGTGCACGGTGCCCGCATCCGGGGCCAGGAGCCCGGTGGCCATGGAGAGCGTGGTGGTCTTGCCGGCGCCGTTCGGGCCGACCACCCCGTAGAACGAGCCCGCCGGGATGTCCAGGTCGAGGCCGGCGACGGCCACCGTGCGACCGAACCGCTTGACGAGCCCGCGCATCCGGAGCGCAGGACCGGCACCGCGCACCGCCGGGGAGGTCATCGCGTCAGCCTACGGCCCGGCTCGCCAGCCAGATCGGGACGCTCGAGGGCGTCAGCTGCACCGTCAGGTCGTACGCACACCGGTCGTGCCGGAGCGGGTGTCGGCAGCGGACGGCTCGCCCGGCGGGACGGAGTCGAGCGCCCAGCGGATCGCGCCCGTCATGACGAGCCCACCCGCACGCACGATGGTCGACTCGAGCACGGGAAGGTACGGCAGGCCGAGCGGCCGACGGGTCCATGCCGGCATGAGCGCGACGCCTGCGGCGACGATCGCGCCGTAGGCCGGCCGGACGGCCACGGGCAGCGGCGGCGTGAGGATCAGGAAGCGGGCGGCCTCTCGCGCCTCGGTCGTCCCGTCGAGCTCGGGCCGGTAGCCGGCCAGCGCCTCGTGGGCACCGGCGAGGGTGGTGGGCAGGTCTGTAGCACCGAGAGCGCTGCCGATGACGGCCGTCTGGGCGACGTACTCGTCACACTCGGCAGGCGTCAGCGGGTTGCGGCCGTACCTCTGGTGGGCCATGAGGAAGCTGTCGATCTCGGCCAGGTGCACCCATCGGAGCAGGTGCGGGTCCGACGCGCGATACGGCTCGCCGCGCGAGGTCGTGCCGGAGATGCGGGCATGGACGGCCTTGACCACGGCCACGGCCTGGGCGGCGTCGGCAGCGGTGCCGAACGTCGTCGTGGCGATGAAACCGGCTGTGCGCTGGAGCCGGCCCCATGGGTCGCCGCGGTATCCCGAGTGCGCGGCGACAGCAGCCATCGCGCGCGGGTGCAGGGACTGGAGCAGGAGCGCCCGCACACCGCCCGGGAACATCGAGGCGTCGCCGTGCACGCGGCCGATCGGGCTCTCGGGGTCGAACCACCGGGGGCCGGGCGTCCTGTGGATCCGGTCGCGGGCCTGCGAGGGGTCCGGGCCGGCGACGCGGCGGAGCACGGCGCCGGCCACCTCGGTGCGGAGGCGGTGCAGCGGAGCCGTCGTCGTCATCGCACGATCGTCACACGCCCCAAGCCGGAGCGTCGGGTCGGGCACAGACACCACCCGGACAACACGGTCGCGCCTCAGAACGATCACGATCGTGTGAACCGGACCCGCCCGGAGGTCGCTCCCCTTACGGTGAGGGCCATGCGCACCCTGATCAGCTCGCTCGCCGTCGCGGCAGTGCTGCTCGTGGGTGGGTGCTCGGCGAGCTCCGGCAGCACGACCGACCAGCCCGCGCCGGTCGCCGGCGAGGCGGGCTCCGACGCCGGCAGCGCAGGCAGCGCTGCCGGTGGAGACAAGGCCGCCGACGGCTCCACCGGCGTCACGGCAGCAGACCCGTCGCACCAGTTCGTCGTGCAGGGCACCGTCACCCTGGAGGTCGACGACCCCGCCGCCGCCGCCGAGAAGGCAGCCGGCCTGGTCGAGGGCGCCGGCGGGCACGTGCAGGAGCGGGTCGAGCAGGGCGGCGCCGACGGCGAGCCGGGCAGCGCGCACCTCGTCGTCCGGATCCCCAGCACCGAGGTGACGGGCACCCTGGCCGCACTCAAGGACCTGGGCACGATCCGCAGCACCTCGCTGACCAGCACGGAGGTCACGGCGCAGGCCAAGGACCTCGACGCACGCATCCACGCCCTGCAGGTCTCCGTCACCCGGCTCGAGGATCTCCTCAGCCGCGCCGGTTCCATCGCCGACGTCGTCGAGGCCGAGCGCGTGCTCACCGACCGTCAGTCCGAGCTCGAGTCCCTGCAGTCGCAGCGCGCCACCCTGGCCGACCAGGTGCAGATGGCGACGATCACCCTCGAGCTGTTCACGCCGGCGAACCTGCCGGAGACGAAGGTCAAGGCGACGGGCTTCTGGGCTGGTCTGGTCGCCGGCTGGGAGTCGCTCCTCGCCACGCTGAACGGCTTCCTTCAGCTGCTCGGCGTGCTCCTGCCCTGGCTCGCGTTCGCCGCACTGGTCACCGTGCTGGTCGTCGCGATCAGCCGGGCCCTCACACGGCGGAGGGCAGCAATGGGGCTGCCTTCCGCTTCCCGACCTGGTCCCTTCGCGACGGCGCGGCACTCGCAGGGCCCCGGGCCTGGCGGGAATGCCTGGCCTGGCGCGGGCCCGGTGCCTGGTGCGTCGACGCCGGTCACCTCGCCGGTGCCCGCAGCTGTGGCACCGCCTGCCGCTGCACCAGTGCCGCCGGCCGCCGCGACACCGGTGGCACCGGCCGCCGCGACACCAGTGGCACCGGCCGCCGCTGAGCCTGTGCCACCGGCGGCTGCACCTCCCGCCGGCGCACCTGAGGAGCCCGACGGCCCCGTGCAGGGCTGACCCGACTTCCCTGTCCACAACCGGCCATTTCGTCCCGTTTCGGTGCCCTATGCTCTGCGTCGTGCGGATCGAGCCGCATGAGGGCTGCAGGGGGACTCGTGGATGGTGTCGCGCTGCTCGAGCACGAGGTGCGCGAGCTGATCCGCCGGCGCGGCATCGACCCGGTCCGCGATGCCGATGCCCTGCACGACCTGGTCCGCGAGGCCGTGACGGACTACGACGACCGCTCCCTGCGTGGCCACGTCCCCCCGCTCGCCGACGAGCCTGCCGCCCGTAAGGCGGTCATCGACGCGGTGGCCGGGCTCGGGCCGCTGCAGCAGTACCTCGACGACGACGAGGTCGAGGAGATCTGGATCAACTCGCCCGCCGAGGTCTTCGTGGCCCGCCGTGGTGAGCCGGAGCTGACCACGACCATCCTGACCGAGAGCCAGGTCCGCGACCTCGTCGAGCAGATGCTCAAGACCTCGGGCCGGCGCCTGGACCTGTCCAGCCCGTTCGTCGACGCCGCGCTGCCGGGCGGCGAACGGTTGCACGTGGTGATCCCTGACGTCACCCGTCGTTCGTGGGCGGTCAACATCCGCAAGTACGTGGTGCGGGCCGCCCACCTCGACGACCTCGTCGCCCTCGGGTCACTCACGCCGACGGCCGCGAGGTTCCTGGCGGCAGCGGTCGCGGCAGGCCTGAACGTCCTGGTGTCGGGTCCGACCCAGGCCGGCAAGACGACCATGCTGAACGCCCTCGCCGGCTCCATCCCGCCGCGGGAGCGGGTGGTCACCTGCGAAGAGGTCTTCGAGCTCCGGATCCCGCACCGGGACGTCGTCGCGCTCCAGTGCCGCCAGCCGAGCCTCGAGGGCACGGGGGAGATCGCCCTGCGACGCCTGGTCAAGGAGGCGCTGCGGATGCGACCGAGCCGCATCGTCATCGGAGAGGTGCGCGAGGCGGAGAGCCTCGACCTGCTCATCGCGCTCAACGCGGGCGTGCCGGGCATGTGCACCGTGCATGCCAACAGCGCCCGCGAGGCCCTGACCAAGATCTGCACCCTGCCGCTGCTCGCCGGCGAGAACGTCTCGAGCGCCTTCGTCGTCCCGACGGTCGCGGCGGCGATCGACCTCGTCGTCCACCTCGACGTCGACGCTCGCGGTCGTCGCCGGACCCGCGAGATCGTCGCGGTCCCCGGACGCGTCGAGAACGGCGTGGTGGAGACCGCAGACGTCTTCCACCAGCGCCACGGCGCCCTGGTTCGCGCCGACGGCTTCCCGCCCCATGTCGACCGCTTCGCCCGCACGGGTGTCGACGTGGCCGCGCTGCTCGGCGCCGCCGGGAACGAGTCCTAGGCGTGGGGGTCGTCAGCGGGCTCCTGCTCGGCGCTGGCCTGTGCCTGGTCCTGTGGGCCTTCACCTCCCCTGTCCCTCGTAGCCACGGCCGGTTCGGGTGGACGGACAACCTCGCCGATCTCCTCGTCCAGGCGGGTGCGCCCGGCGTCTCTCCCACGGCACTCATCACGACCAGCGGGCTGATCGGTGCCCTGGCCCTGCTCGTGTCCGTGGCGCTGACCCGCTCCCCTGCCATCGCGGTCTGCTTCGCCGTCATGGCAGCGGCCGGCCCGACTGCGCTGGTGCGTGGCAGGGCCCGGGCGCGCCGGACCGCCCTGCGGGGGGTGTGGCCCGAGGTCGTCGACCACCTCAGCTCAGGCATCCGCGCGGGTCTGTCGCTGCCGGAGGCGCTGAGCCAGCTCGGTGAGCGGGGCCCGCTCGCGCTGCGTCCGGCGTTCCAGGCGTTCGCCCAGGACTACCGGGTCCACGGACGCTTCGGTGACTGCCTCGACGCCCTCAAGGGGCGGTTGGCGGACCCGGTCGCTGACCGCATCGTCGAGGCCCTGCGCATCACCCGCGACGTGGGCGGCACCGACCTCGGCCGCCTGCTGCGGACACTGTCGGCCTTCCTGCGCGAGGACGCGCGTACCCGGGGTGAGCTCGAGGCGCGGCAGAGCTGGACGGTCAACGCGGCACGGCTCGCTGTCGTCGCCCCGTGGGTCGTCCTCGCCCTGCTGTCGTCGCGCCCTGAGGCGGCCGCTGCCTACAACACGGCCGCGGGCGCCGTCGTGCTCGCCGTCGGGGCAGCCTCCAGCGTCGTGGCCTACCAGCTCATGGTCCGCATCGGACGCCTCCCCGACGACGTCCGGGTGCTGCGGTGACCCCCGCCTGGATCGGCGGCGCACTGGGCGCAGCCCTGGGCGGCGGACTCGCGCTGATCCACTGGTACGTCACCGCCCGGCGGCCCAGCCTGGACGCCCGCCTGTCCCCCTATCTGCGACCAGCCGCACGCAGCCCCCGCCTCCTCGGCGCCTCCCCCAAGACTCCCTTCCCGACCCTCGAGCGGCTGCTGGCGCCGGTGATGCAGGATGCCGTGCGCCTCGCGGAGCGCATCGGCTCCCCCACCGCCGTGCTCCAGCGACGGCTCGTGCAGGCGGGCCGGGAGGAGTCTGTCGAGCAGTTCCGGGCTGGGCAGGTCGTCGCCGGCGTGGTCGGCACGGCCGCGGGTCTCGCCCTCGCACTGCTCGCCCTCGCCGGCGGCCGTCTGACGCCGGTCGGCGGCGTGCTCCTGGTGGTGCTCGGAGCGGTGATCGGTGCCCTCCTGCCGGACCAGCTCCTCGGGCGGCAGGTCCGGCGGCGTGAGCAGCGCCTCCTCGCCGAGCTGCCCACCATCGCCGAGCTGCTCGCTCTCGCGGTCGGCGCCGGCGAGGGAGCGCTCGGTGGCCTGGAACGCGTCGCGCGATCGACGCGCGGCGAGCTCTCGGCGGAGATCCGCAGGGCGGTGTCCGACACCCGCGCCGGCACTCCCCTGACCGTGGCTCTCGAGCGCCTGGCGGACCGTACCGGTCTGGTCGCACTGTCGCGCTTCGCGGAGGCCATCGCGGTGGCCGTCGAGCGCGGAACACCGCTCGCGGACGTCCTGCGCGGGCAGGCCGACGACGTACGGGAGGCGAGCCGCCGCGACCTCATGGAGACGGGCGGCCGCAAGGAGGTCCTGATGATGGTCCCCGTCGTCTTCCTCATCCTCCCGGTGACCGTGGCGTTCGCGGTGTTCCCGGGACTGGCAGCACTGCAGCTGAGCCTGTGACAACCCATCACGCGGGCGAGCCCGCGACCGACGAGGAGGACCTCATGAACGACCAGCGGCCCCCGCTGCCAACCGCCGACGATCGTGAGCGGGGAGACGTTCCCGGATGGGTGCTCGTGACCCTGATGACCGCCGGCCTCGTCCTGGCCCTGTGGGCGGTCGCAGGTCCGGCCCTGACGGAGGTGTTCGCGTCGGCGATGGCCCGTGTCACGTCGTTCGGCGGATGACAGGTGACCGAGAGCGGGGCTCGGCGGTCGTCGACTTCGTCCTCGTCGGGGCCCTGACGACCGTCCTCTTCGTCGCTGTGCTCCAGCTGACTCTCGCCCTGCACGTCCGCTCGACGCTGATCGACTGCGCGGCCGAGGGTGCGCGCTACGGCGCCCTGGCGGACCGCACCCCGGCGGACGGGGAGCAGCGCACGCGCGACCTCATCTCCCTCTCGCTCGCTCCACGCTTCGCCGAGGACGTCGAGGCCCGCGCCACCGTCGTCGGCGACCTGACCGTCATGGAGGTCAGGGTGGTCGCACCGCTGCCGGTCCTCGGCCTGCTCGGCCCGAGCGGCACCCTGACCGTGTCCGGACACGCGCTCGAGGAGGCGCCATGACGCCGGCCTGGACGGCGCGCGCCGCCCGGTCGGTCGTGGCGTCGGCCCGGGACCGGGCGCGCGCCCGTGGTCCGCAGGGCGGCTCCGACGACGGCAGCGCGATCGTGGAGTTCCTGGGTGCCGGCCTCGTGCTTCTCGTCCCCCTCGTCTACCTGGTCCTCGTGATGGGACGGCTGCAGGCGGCGTCGTTCGCCGTCGACGGGGCGGCTCGGGAGGCGGTCCGCGCGGCGGTCGCCTCGCCCGACGACGAGACCGCCCTCAGGCGCGCCACCGCTGCGGTGGCTCTGACGATCGCGGACCAGGGGTTCGCGCCCGAGGAGGCCGGGGCCGCGCTGTCGCTGGACTGCTCGGCAACCCCGTGCTCGACGCCCGACTCCACCGTGGAGGCGACGGTGGAGCTCCGGGTCGCCCTGCCGCTGGTGCCGGGTTGGCTCCAGGACGTGGTGCCGCTGCGAGTGCCGGTGAACGCCCACGCGACGGGCCAGACGGACACGTTCGCCGATCGGGGGGCTGGCGGCGCATGAGTGGGGCACGGCACCCGAGGCGGGGACGGCTGCCCAGGAGGGTCCGCCCGCAGGGGGACGACGGCCAGATCATGCTGCTGTGCATCGCCTACGGCGCGCTGGCACTCCTGCTGATCACGATCGTGGTGTCCGCCACGAGCATCCACCTCGAGCGCAAGCGGCTGCTGGCCCTCGCCGATCTCACAGCCCTCGCCGCCGCCGACACGCTCGACGCAGACTCCTACTACTCCGGCGAGGGCCGCGACCTCGACACGCCCCCGGTCGTGCTCACACCGTCGGGGGTCCGCGCGACGGTCGAGGACCGTCTGCAGGCAGCACCCGAAGCGACCCGGTTCGAGGACCTCACCGTCCTCACCGCCACGACACCCGACGGCAGGACCGCCGTCGTGAGCCTCGGGGCCCCCGCCCGTCCCCCTTTCCTGACCTGGGTCCTCGCGCCGTGGTCCGACGGCGTCGCCCTCGAGGTCACCGCGCGAGCCCGGGCCGGCTGAGCACGCGCGGCGACAGCCCGACCGGCTGCTGCGGGCGACCAGGTAACCTGGACGGTCGTGGCCTCCACCGACTTCCCCGCCGAGATCAGCGCCCTGCGCACCACCCTGGGCACCATCCGCGCCGTGACCGACCCCGACGCACTGCGCCGGAGCATCGCCGAGCTGTCCGAGCGCGCGTCGGCCCCCGACCTGTGGGACGACACGGACGCCGCCCAGAAGGTGACCTCCGCCCTGTCGCACGCCCAGTCCGAGCTGGAGCGCATCGAGGGCTTCGAGCGCCGCATCGAGGACCTGGAGACCCTGGTCGAGATGGCCACCGAGGAGAGCGACGCGGACACGCTCGCCGACGCCGAGGCCGAGCTCATCACGCTCAAGAAGGACCTCGGCGCCCTCGAGGTCCGCACCCTCCTGTCCGGCGAGTACGACCAGCGCGAGGCTGTCGTCACCATCCGCTCGGGTGCGGGTGGCGTCGACGCAGCGGACTTCGCCGAGATGCTGCTGCGCATGTACCTGCGCTGGGCCGAGCGCCACGGGTACCCGACGGCGGTTCTCGACACGTCGTACGCCGAGGAGGCGGGCCTGAAGTCCGCCACGTTCGAGGTGAAGGTCCCCTACGCCTTCGGCAACCTCTCCGTCGAGGCCGGCACCCACCGGCTCGTGCGCATCTCCCCGTTCGACAACCAAGGGCGGCGCCAGACGTCGTTCGCGGCGGTCGAGGTCATCCCCCTCATCGAGCAGACGGACAGCATCGAGATCCCGGACAACGAGATCAAGGTCGACGTGTTCCGCTCGTCCGGCCCCGGTGGTCAGTCGGTCAACACCACCGACTCCGCGGTGCGCCTCACGCACATCCCCACGGGGATCGTCGTGTCGATGCAGAACGAGAAGAGCCAGATCCAGAACCGCGCCGCGGCCCTGCGCGTGCTGCAGTCCCGTCTGCTGCTCCAGCGCCAGGCGGAGGAGAGCGCCGCCAAGAAGGCGATGGCCGGCGACGTCAAGGCGAGCTGGGGCGACCAGATGCGCTCCTACGTGCTGCAGCCGTACCAGATGGTCAAGGACCTGCGCACCGAGCACGAGGTCGGCAACCCCGCTGCGGTGTTCGACGGAGAGATCGACGACTTCATCGAGGCCGGCATCCGCTGGCGCCGCTCCGCCGACCGCGAGTGATCTGCTCCGTGGATCTGAGCCCTCGAGCAGCCGACCTGTCCGAATTGCCCGCTTCGGCCCGCTGACCGCCGCTGCGGGCACCTCCTCACAGGCCCGCCCCGGCGTGTCCGCGCCGGAGCCGCCGATCCGTCTGCCTACTCTCGAAACGCGGGACCGCCCTTGGCGTGCGCCCGTTCTGCCGCGCACCCCCGGTTGCGCACGTCCGCCGCCCCCGACGACTGGCTCAGATGCTGTGATCCGCTTCGAGAACGTGACCAAGGTCTACGCCCGTGGGGCTCGTCCTGCCCTCGATGCCGTCGACCTCGAGGTCGAACGGGGCGAGTTCGTCTTCCTCGTCGGGGCATCCGGATCGGGCAAGTCGACGTTCCTGCGGCTCGTGCTGCGTGAGGAACGACCCAGCGACGGCAAGATCTTCGTGGCCGGCCGCGACCTGTCCACGTTGTCGACCTGGAAGGTGCCGCACCTGCGCCGCCAGATCGGCACCGTCTTCCAGGACTTCCGGCTGCTGCCGAACAAGACCGTGTTCGAGAACGTCGCGTTCGCGCTCCAGGTCATCGGCAAGCCGCGGCACCACATCATGACGACGGTGCCGGACACCCTCGAGCTCGTCGGCCTGGGCGGCAAGGAGAAGCGCCGCCCGCACGAGCTGTCCGGCGGTGAGCAGCAGCGCGTCGCCATCGCGAGGGCGTTCGTCAACCGCCCGTCGATCCTGCTCGCCGACGAGCCCACCGGAAACCTCGACCCGACGACCTCCGTGGGGATCATGCGCCTGCTGGACCGGATCAACCGCACCGGCACCACCGTGCTGATGGCGACGCACGACGACGAGATCGTCGACCAGATGCGCAAGCGGGTCGTCGAGCTCGACAGCGGTCAGCTCGTGCGCGACCAGTCCCGCGGCGTCTACGGCTCGTCACGCTGAGGGGGCTGCGACATGCGACTGCAGTTCATCCTCTCCGAGATCGGTCTCGGCCTGCGCCGGAACCTCTCGATGACCATCTCCGTCATCCTCGTCACGTTCGTCTCGCTGACCTTCGTGGGCGCCGCCGCCCTGCTCCAGCTGCAGATCAACCAGGTCAAGGGCGACTGGTACGACAAGGTCGAGGTGTCCGTCTTCCTCTGCCCGAAGGACTCCGAGCGGCCGACGTGCGCCGGAGGCGAGGTCACCGACCAGCAGATCGAGGCCCTCAAGACCGAGCTCGAGTCGGACTCCCTCGCCCCCTACGTCAAGAAGGTCTACCTGGAGACGAAGGAGCAGGCGTACGCCTCGTTCCAGAAGCGCTTCGGGCAGGAGGCGTGGGCGCAGGGCGTGACCGCCGACCAGCTGCAGGCCTCGTTCCGGGTGGCCCTGGTCAACCCTGAGCAGTACCAGGTGGTGTCCGACGCCTTCACCGGGCGGCAGGGCGTCGAGGAGGTCAGGGACCAGCGCAAGGTGGTCGAGCCGCTCATCCTCGTGCTCAACCGGGCCAGCCTCGTCGCCGCCGGGCTCGCAGCCGTCATGCTGCTCGCCGCCGTGCTGCTCATCACCACCACCATCCGCCTGTCCGCCCTGAGCAGGCGCCGGGAGACCGGGATCATGCGGCTCGTCGGCGCGTCGAACCTCTTCATCCAGCTGCCGTTCATGCTCGAGGGCGCCATCGCCGCGACCATCGGTGCCGCCCTCTCCGTCGCAGGGCTCTGGTTCGGGGTCAAGTACCTCGTCCAGGAGTGGCTTGCCCAGTCGGTCACCTTCATCCAGTACGTGAGCACAGCCGACGTGTGGCGGATCGCTCCCGTGCTGGTCGTGGTGGCGATCGGACTGGCTGCCGTTTCATCTGTGGTCACGTTGAGCCGATACACGAAGGTGTGAGGACGACCATGCGACTGCACCGTGCCCGAGCCGCCCTGGCGGCGCTCGTCACCGCCACGCTCGTGGGCCTCGTGGCCCTGCCTGCGTCAGCGGACCAGTACGACGACCAGAAGGCGCAGAACCAGGCACGGCAGAAGGCCGTCGATGCCGCGATGTCCGAGCTCGAGAGCGCACTGGAGGGCACGAGCGCCGCGCTGGTCCAGGCGTACGCCGAGCTCCAGGGCATCCAGGCCCAGATCCCCGTGGCCGAGCAGCAGCTCCAGGTCGCCCAGGACACCCTGGCCCGCCTCGAGCGGGAGGCCGCGATCATCGCCGACCGGCTCACCGTCGCCAAGGGCGAGGAGGCGACGATCACCGGCCAGATCGACGCCGACACCACGCGCGCCGACCAGACCCGCCAGGCCATCGGCCAGATGGCCCGCGACGCCTACAAGGGCGACATGGCGGCGTCGTCGCTGTCGGCCGTGCTGGACTCCAAGAGCACCGACGAGTTCGCCGAGCAGTCCGAGCTGGCCTCCACCGCACTGCGCACCCAGACCCAGGCCCTGCGCGACCTCGAGCAGATCACCGGTGTCAACCGCAACCGTCAGGCACGTCTGACCGCGGTGAAGGAGCAGATCACCGCCCTCAAGGCCGAGGCCGACCAGAAGGTGACCGAGGCCGAGGCCGCGCGCGCCGCGGCGGCCCAGCACAAGAAGGACCTCGAGGCCCTGCAGGCGCAGGCGACGGCGAAGGCCGCCGAGATCGAGGCCCAGAAGGCCACCCAGCTCGCCCAGCAGCAGGAGCTCGAGGCCCAGCAGGCGCAGCTCAAGGCCGACCTGCAGCAGATCGTCGCCGCTCAGGCGGAGA
>DASXVR010000213.1:0-2045 GCA_036504175.1 Actinotalea sp.
ACCTACGGAGCACCATGACAACCCTCGACCCGGCGTCGACCGCCGAACCGCTCGACATCCCCAGCGTCCTCGCGCAGCTGACCCTCGAGGAGAAGGCCTCGCTGCTGGACGGCTCGGACTTCTGGCGGACCCAGCCCGTCGAGCGTCTCGGCGTCCCGTCGATCATGGTGACCGACGGACCGCACGGACTGCGCAAGCAGCCCGAGGCGGGCGACCACCTCGGTCTCGGCAACAGCGTGCCCGCGACGTGCTTCCCGCCCGCTGCTGGGCTCGCCTCGTCGTGGGACATCGACCTGCTGCGCCGCGTCGGGGTGGCGCTGGGTGACGAGTGCCGTGCCGAGGACGTCTCCGTGCTCCTGGGCCCCGGGGTCAACATGAAGCGCTCCCCGCTCTGCGGGCGCAACTTCGAGTACTTCTCGGAGGACCCGTTCCTCGCGGGACGCCTCGCGGCAGGCCTGGTCGACGGCATCCAGTCGCGTGGCGTGGGCACCTCGCTCAAGCACTTCGCCGCGAACAACCAGGAGACGGACCGCATGACGGTCTCGGCGGAGGTCGACGAGCGGACCCTGCGGGAGATCTACCTGCCCGCCTTCGAGCACGTCGTCAAGGCGGCCGATCCGTGGACGATCATGTGCTCCTACAACCGCATCAGCGGCGTCTACGCGTCCGAGGACCCGTGGCTGCTCACCGAGGTGCTCCGCGACGACTGGGGCTACCAGGGCCTCGTCGTCTCCGACTGGGGTGCGGTCAACGAGCGTGCCGCGGGCGTCGCCGCCGGCCTCGACCTGGAGATGCCGTCGTCCAGCGGGTCCGGCACCCGGGCGATCGTGGAGGCGGTGACGGCGGGGACCCTCGACGAGGCCGCCGTGGACCGCTCCGCCGCGCGGGTCCTCGCCCTCGTCGACCGTGCGCAGCCGGCCCTTGCGGAGGGCGGCGCGTTCGACGTGGACGGCCACCACGCCCTCGCCCGCGAGGCGGCGCTGGCGAGCGCCGTGCTGCTCAAGAACGAGGGGGACCTGCTCCCGCTCGACCCGGCCGCCGGTGGCCGCATCGCCGTCGTCGGCGAGATGGCCCGGTCGCCGCGCTACCAGGGCGCCGGCAGCTCCCAGGTGGTCCCGACCCGTCTGGACGACGCCCTCTCGGCGCTGACCGCCGCGGTCGACGGGCACCGTGAGCTCACCTTCGCCGCCGGGTACGTCGTGGACTCCGAGGAGGCTGACCCCGCCCTCGTCGCGGAGGCGGTCGAGGCCGCACGCGGCGCCGAGGTGGCAGTGGTGTTCCTCGGGCTGCCCGCCTCGTACGAGTCGGAGGGGTACGACCGCGCGCACATGGACCTGCCGGCCCAGCAGGTCGCCCTGCTCGAGGCGGTGGCCGCCGTGAACGAGCGCGTCGTCGTCGTGCTCTCCAACGGCTCGGCGGTCGCGCTGCCCTGGCAGAGCCACGCGCGGGCGATCGTCGAGGGCTGGCTCCTCGGCCAGGCCGGGGGCTCCGCTCTCGCCGACCTCCTCGTCGGCCGGGTCAACCCGTCGGGCCGCCTCGCCGAGACCCTCCCGCTGCGTCACCTCGACAACCCCACCGTGGGCGCCTTCCCCGGCGAGAACGGCCAGGTGCGCTACGGCGAGGGCCTGCTCATCGGCTACCGCTGGTACGACACGCGCGAGCTCGACGTCGCCTACCCGTTCGGGCACGGACTGTCCTACACGCAGTTCGCCTACGAGCACGTGGACGTGGATCTGCTCGACCCGGCCGGCGCCCGCGTGGACGTCTCGCTGACCGTGACGAACACGGGCACCCGGGCCGGCCGCGAGACCGTGCAGGTCTACGTCGCCGACCCGCAGAGCACGGTGTTCCGTCCCGCGCAGGAGCTCCGGGGCTTCGCCAGGGTGGCGCTCGAGCCCGGCGACAGCGAGCGCGTGACGATCGGGCTCGATGCCCGCGCGTTCGCGTGGTGGAGCACGCCGCTGCAGCGCTGGGTCGTCGAGGGCGGACGCTTCGAGGTCCGCGTCGGAGCGTCGTCGCGGGACATCAGGGCTGCGGTCACGATC
>DASXVR010000214.1:0-8024 GCA_036504175.1 Actinotalea sp.
CGTGGTCCTCGGGTACGCCGAGACAGCCACCGCGCTCGGCCAGTGCGTCGCCGAGGCCCTGGGTGCTCCGGGCCTGCACTCGACGCGTCGGCCGGTGGCCGGGCTCGCACCCGCGGGAGGGTTCGAGGAGGAGCACTCGCACGCGACGAGCCACCTGCTGCTGCCGCGCGACCCTGCCCTCCTGCGCAGCCCTGTGCCGCTGGTGCTCGTCGACGACGAGCTGTCCACGGGCCGGACCGTGATGAACACCATCGCCGCCCTGCAGGCGCGCACGCCCCGGGAGCGGTACGTCATCGCCTCGCTGGTCGACGTCCGCACCGAGGAGGCACGCGCGGAGCTCCACGCCCGCGCGCAGGCCCTCGGCGTGCGCGTCGACACCGTCGCCCTCGTGGAGGGTCGCGTCGTCACCACTGACGACACGCAGGCACGCGCAGCCTCCGTCCTGGCGGGCGAGGCTCTGGCGACGGGCGGGGCACTGGCGACGGGCGGGGTGTCCGCTCCCCCGCGGTACGCCGCACCCGCTCCCGCCGTCTCGCGCATCACGGTGCCGTGGCCGGCCGACCTTCCGGAGACGGCGCGGCACGGGACGAGCGCCGACGACGTCCGGGCGCTCGACAGGCTGCTGCCGGAGCTCGTCGAACCCCTGGTCGCGACCGTCCGGGCGGCCCGGCACACCGTCCACCGGGTCCTGGTGCTCGGCACCGAGGAGCTCATGTACGCACCGTTGCGACTGGCGGCCGGCCTGGCCGACTCCCTTGACGCCGACGGCGACGGTACCGAGGTGCGCTTCTCCACCACGACGCGCTCGCCGGTGCTCGTGGTCGACGAGCCCGGCTACCCGATCCGGAGCGGCATCACGTTCCCCTCGCACGACGACCCTGCCGACGGACCGGGACCGCGCTTCGCCTACAACGTCGCCGGTGGCGGGTTCGACCTCGTGCTCGTCGTCACCGACGCTGCGGGTGACACCGCGGACCTCGGTGCGCCCGGCGGCCTCCTGTCCCAGCTCGACGCGGCGGAGGTCGCCCTCATCGCCCTGCCCACCGCCCACGCCCACGACCACAGCCACGAGGGACCCCCCGCATGAGCGCCACCCCCCTGCGCGGGCCGGCGTTCGGCTCGTACGCGCCCGACGAGGTCTCCTGGCTGCTCACCGACCTGTCGCACGTCGCGCTCGAGGCACCGCTCGAGGACCGCGAGGAGGCGATCCAGGCGGGTGGTGCGCACTACGCCGAGTCCCTCCCGGTCGAGTACCAGCCCACCGCCGAGTACCACCGCCTGTTCGAGGAGGCGCTCGCGGAGACGGCCACGCGGCTCGCGCACGCGGTCGGCGTCGTCACCGAGCAGGTCCTCGACGCTCGCGGACCAGGCGCGACCCTGGTCTCCCTCGCGCGCGCCGGCACCCCCGTCGGGATCCTCATGCGCCGCTGGGCCCTGCGTCGACACGGGCTCGACCTGCCCCACTACGCCGTGTCGATCGTGCGCGGCCGCGGGATCGACCGGGTGGCGCTGAGCTACCTGGCCGGGCACCACGACCCCCGCAGCGTGATGTTCGTCGACGGCTGGACGGGCAAGGGCGCCATCGCGCGCGAGCTCGCCGCCGCCGTGCTCGACCATGACGCGCAGACGGGTGAGCAGTTCTCGGCCGAGCTCGCGGTCCTCGCCGACCCGGGCCGCTGCGTGAGCCTCTTCGGCACGCAGGAGGACTTCCTCATCCCCTCCGCGTGCCTGAACTCGACGGTCTCCGGCCTGGTGTCGCGCACCGTCCTGAACCGCGACCTCATCGGCCCGCAGGACTTCCACGGGGCCAAGTTCTACGCCGGGCTGGCCGGCGTCGACGTCTCGGCGCGCTTCCTCGACGCCGTGACCGACAGGTTCGATGCGGTGAGCGAGGCCGTCGAGCGCGACGGGCGATCCCTCGCCGACGTCCGCGCCGAGCCGACCTGGGCGGGCTGGGCCGCCGTCGCACGGATCGGCCAGCGGTACGGCATCGAGGACCTCAACCTGATCAAGCCGGGAGTCGGGGAGACGACGCGCGTGCTGCTGCGACGGGTGCCCTGGAAGGTGCTGGTCAACCCTGCGGCCGACGTCGACCTGTCCCACGTGCTCCTCCTGGCACGCGACCGCGGCGTCGCGGTGGAGACCGACCCGGACATCCTCTACAGCTGCGTCGGGCTCATCCGGCCCGGCTTCGTGCGCGCGGCGGCGGCGTCATGACGGCCGCCCGCGCCAGGAAGGCCGGGGTGCCCGACCACCTCGTCGACCAGGTGCTCGCACTCGGCCCGACGGCTCCGGGCGGACCCGACGCCGTGGCACGCCAGGACGCGCACGGCCGCCCGGGCCCGACAGTGGTGGCCTGCGACCTGGACCGCACCCTCATCTACTCGACCGCGGCCATCCAGCTCGGCACGCACGGCACCGTCGTGCCTCCGCTCGTGGTCGCCGAGGTCCACCGCGAGCGCGCGACCTCGTTCATGACCGTCGACGCGGGTGACCTCCTCGAGGTGCTCATGCGCGAGTCGGTGTTCGTGCCCTGCACGACGAGGACCACCGAGCAGTACTCGCGGATCCGGCTCCCCGGCGGCACGCCGCACCACGCGGTGACGGCCAACGGCGGGCGCATCCTCGTCGACGGCAAGCCGTGCCCCGCGTGGTCGGCTCAGGTGCAGGCGAGGCTCGACCTGGGAGGTGTGCCGCTCGCCGAGGTGGTCGACCACCTGCTGGCCCATCAGGACCCGCGGTGGCTGCTGAAGCTGCGCACCGTCGAGGACCTGTTCACCTACCTCGTCGTGGAGCGCACCGCCCTGCCCGCCACGCTCGTCGCGGACCTGACGGCGTGGTGCGCGGAGCGCGGGTGGGAGGTGTCGTTGCAGGGCCGCAAGCTGTACTGCGTCCCCGCAGTCCTGACCAAGGGCGACGCCGTCGCCGAGGTGGCCGACAGGGTCGGCGCGAGCCGCGTGCTGGCGGCCGGCGACTCCCTGCTGGACGCCGAGCTCCTGGCGCGGTCGGACGCCGGGGTGCGCCCCGCCCACGGGGAGCTGCACGATCAGCGGTGGACCTCGCCGCACGTCGCCGTGACCGCCCACGCCGGGCTCGCGGGTGGCCAGGAGGTCGTCGCCTGGCTCCTGGCTCAGGTGCTCGCCGACGACTGACGTCCCGCGGCGGCCTGAGCTGCGGCGGCCCGTGCGGCGTCCTCGATCCGGGCACGGTGGGCGGCCCAGTCCTCGGCCGTGCGCGGGGTCAGGTTCGGGTCGGCCGGTCCGTTGCCGGCCGCCCCGTCGATGAGCTCCCGGATGATGTCCGCGTGGCCCGCATGGCGCGCCGTCTCGACGCACACGTGCACGAGCATCTGGTGCAGGGTGACCTCGCGCCGCTCGGGCGGCCACCACGAGACCTCGCCGCGGGCGTCGATCTCCAAGGCCTCCACCGTCGCGTCGGAGTGCCGGGCGGACGCGTGATGCAGCGCGACGATCTGCTCGCGGGTCTCCTCGGCGGGCACCCACAGATCCGCGTCGGGTGGGGCGTCGTCGGCGAACCACGGGAGGTCGAGGTCGCTCGGACGGCCGAAGACCTCACCGAGGTAGCCGACCTGGACGCTCGCGACGTGCTTGACCAGGCCGAGCAGGTTGGTGCCCGTCGGCGTCATCGGGCGGCGGACGTCGTACTCGTCGAGCCCGTCGAGCTTGGCCAGCAGGTCCGCCCGGCGCAGCCGCAGGTACCCGAGGAGGGTCTCCTTATCGTCGGCGGCGCCGGTCCCGGTCACGTCCAGAGCCGCTCGACGGTGCTGCTGTAGAGCAGGGGGCCGGCGCCCGTCGCGGGGGTGAAGTGCTCGTCGTGCGCGGCTCCGGTCAGGGCCAGCCCGAGGACCTCGAGCTCGAAGGAGGCGATCAGGCGCATCAGGTCGTCGCGCTCGTGCCAGACGTTCGGGTCGTGGAACACGTGGTCCCACACGGCGGGGCCGATCGGCCCGTACAGGATCGGCCGGCCCGCACCGTACAGGGTCATCTCGCCACGGTGGCGCCCGTTCTGGGCGTCCAGCGTCACGCTGAAGTGGGCGCTCTCGACGTCGCGCAGGTCCTTGGTGTCGCTCTCACGCATGGGGCCCAGCCTGCCGGATCGCGGTGCGCGGGAGAAGCATGATCGACCTCAGCGGTCGAACGGCGCGTCGAGCCACACGCGCTCGGGCGGCAGCAGCGACTCCAGCTCGGGCCACAGGTCGTCCGGAAGCGGCTGCGCGGCCGCGGCGAGCGTGGAGGCGACCCGCTCCGGTCGGCTCATGCCCACGACGGTGGAGGCGAACCGCGGATCGCGCAGGGAGAACTGAAGCGCCGCCGTGCGCAGGTCTGTCCCGTTGTCCGCGCAGGCCCGGCGCATGGCGTCGATCGCGTCGGTGACCTCGGGCGGGGCGGGGCGGTAGCCGTAGGTGACAGGTGCCGCGTCGGCCCCGCGCTCGGGCGCCGCCAGGACGCCGCCGCCGAAGACCGCGGCGTTGAGCACCCCCATGCCCTTGTCGACAGCGGATGCGACGAGGTCGCGACCGCTGCGGTCCAGCAGGGTCCAGCGGTTGTGGATGAGCAGCACGTCGAAGACGTCGAGCGCCAGGTAGCGGGCCATCTCGTGCACGGTGCCGCCGGCCAGGCCGATCGCACCGACGGCCCCCGACTCCTTGAGCGCGACGAGGGCGTCGACGGCTCCCCCGCGCCTGGTGATGTCCTCGAAGCCGAAGTTCTCCGGGTCGTGCAGGTGCACGAGGGGCAGGTGGTCCAGGCCCAGCCGCGTGCGGCTCTCGTCCACCGAGGCCCGTACCCGGTCGCCGGAGTAGTCGCGGTCCCGCGGGTCGACCTTGGTGATGACGAGGTAGTCGGGCGGCAGCCCGCCGGCGTCCGCGATCCCGGCACCGATGCGCCGCTCGCTCTCGCCGTCGCTGTAGCCGTTGGAGGTGTCGATCGTCCGGATCGGGCTGGCGAGGAGAGCCCTCACCGTGGCGATCCCGTCGTCGGCGGTGACGTCGTGGCCATACAGGTGAGGCATGCTGCCCAGCGGGCTGCCACCGGCGCACACCGCCGAGACCGTCAGCGTGGTGCCCGGCAGCGGGCGCATCCAGGTGTCCGAGCCGGGGGCGGGCGTGCTGGCGTCCATACGGTGCTCCTTCGTCAGCGCGCGATCAGGCGACGCGTGCGGTGAGTGCGGTGATGCGGGCGTACGACTCGGCGATCCGGTCCTCGCTCACGACCCCTGACCGCACGAGGTCGAGCAGGGTGGTGTGCACGGTCCGGCCCAGGTCGGGGTCATAGGTGTCGAGGTTGTTCGAGAACGTCAGGATGTCGGTCCCGGCGAGCACCGACAACCGGATGGCGTCGGTCAGGCCCCAGCCCTGGGTGATCGCGCCCATCTGGAGGTCGTCGCTGATCACCACGCCGCCGAACCCGAGCTCGCCCCGGAGCAGGTCCGTGATCGTTGCCGACGAGAGCGACGCCGGGTAGGTGGGGTCGATCCGGTCGTTGAAGACGTGGGCGGCCATCACGGCGTCGGCGAGCCCCGCGCCGATGAGCGAGCGGTACGGGTCGAGCTCGAGCGGCTGCCACGTGCTGCTGACGTCGACGAAGCCCGCGTGCGAGTCGGACGTGGAGCTGCCGTGGCCCGGGAAGTGCTTGAGGCAGGTCAGCACGCCGGTGTCCCGATGACCGGCCACGAACGCTCCGGCCTGCGCGGCGACGACCGCCGGATCGGCGGAGTAGCTCCGGCCCAGCGCGCCGATCACCGGGTTCGACGGGTTGGTGTCCACGTCGACGACCGGTGCCAGGTTCAGCCTGATGCCGGCGTCGCGCAGGGTCCGTGCGATGGCGGCCCCGGCGGCGCGCGTGGCGTCGACGTCCCCGGCCGCGCCCAGGTCCGCCGCCGACCTGGTTGCCGGGAAGCCGAACTCGGGGCCGAGGCGCGCGACGGCTCCGCCCTCCTCGTCGGTCGCGAGCAGCACCGGCCGGCCGGCGGTCTCCTGCACGGCGGCGCTGAGGGCGGCGAGCTGGGCGGGCGAGGCGATGTTGCGCAGCGGCCGGCCGGAGGGCACGTCGTGCGCGGCGATCAGCAGGGAGCCGATATGCCTGTCGCGCAGGTCCGCGACCACCGGCGCGTCGGGGGTCAGCGTCGTCCCCCGGAAGCCGAGCAGGATCATCTGGCCGACCATCACCTCGACGTCGACGTCCGCCACGGTGGGGGTGGGCGTCGGTTCGGGCGCTGGGCTGGCACTCGGTGTGGCGCTCGGGGTCCGCGAGGGCGTGGCGCTGCTCGGCGCAGGTCGCTGGTCGGCGCCGCAGGCGGCAAGGACCGCTGCGAGCGCAGCGCCACCGAGCCCCAGCAGCACCTCACGCCGGCGCGGCCCCGGCGACTCCGGCATCGAGCAGCGCTCCCGTCAGGCGCTGCGAGGCGGGAACGGGGGCGCGAGGAAGGCGACGAGGGTGACGTCGTCGGTGCCGTGGTTGGCGGCCCGGAGCTCCTCGTCACCGCTCAGCACCGCGACCGCCCCGGCGGGCAGGGGGACGTCCCCGTCCGCCGTGGCCAGCGTCGCGGTGCCTTCCGTCGCGAGCAGCAGCAGGTCCGAGGACCCGTGCCGGTGGGGCGGCAGCTCGTGCCCCGGCCCGAGGCGGATGACGCGCATGCTGGACGACGGTGTCTCCACGAGGGAGACCGCCACGAAGCGCTCGGCGGTCACGGCTGGTGCCTCGGACAGGCTCACGATGCGCATGCCCCAGTATGGCCAGGACGAGGGCAGGCCGGCGGCGCGGCGGGTCCGGTGCCCCCGTGGTCGCCGGGAGCGTTGACCCCTTTGCACGGCCGACCTAGTGTCAGTTCCGCCG
The DNA here is from genome assembly GCA_036504175.1 of Actinotalea sp. Classification (GTDB taxonomy): domain Bacteria; phylum Actinomycetota; class Actinomycetes; order Actinomycetales; family Cellulomonadaceae; genus Actinotalea. Next base: position 6,855 of record DASXVR010000214.1, read on the forward strand.
ACCAGATGACGGTCACCTGGTCCGCACCAGGAGGCAACGATGCTCTCCGCATTCCCCGCCATGCCGGTCCTCGCCGTCACCGACCTCGACCGCGCTCGCACCTTCTACGAGGGCACCCTCGGCCTGAGCAGCGCCGGGCCGACCATCGAAGGGGTGATCTACGACGCAGGCGGGGTCCGCCTGCTCGTCTACCCGTCGTCCTACGCCGGCACCAACAAAGCGACCGCCATGTCGTTCGACGTGCCGTGGGACTCCTTCGCCGCCGAGGTCGAGAACCTGCGCCTCAAGGGCGTGCAGTTCCAGACCTTCGACATGGAGGGCCTGACCTGGAACGACGGCGTCGCCGAAGGTGACGGCATGCGTTCGGTCTGGTTCGCCGACCCGGACGGCAACGTCCTCAACGTCGAGGCGCACACGGAGGCCGGTGTCCAGCAGTAGCGGTGCGGCGAGCCCGGCCGGCCCCCCGGCCGGGCTCGCACGCCGGATCCAGCGCACCTATCTCGTGCTGGTGCTCGGCAACACGCTCGCGGCATCGTTCATCTGGGGCATCAACACGCTCTTCCTCCTCGACGCCGGGCTGACCAACTTCGAGGCCTTCGCCGCGAACGCCTTCTTCACCGTCGGCATCGTGCTCTTCGAGATACCGACGGGTGTGGTGGCCGACACGTGGGGCCGACGTGTGTCCTACCTGGTCGGCACGCTGGTCCTGGCCGTGACGACCTTCCTCTACCTGGCCCTCTGGCAGGTGCACGCACCCTTCTGGCAGTGGGCCGTCTCGTCCGCCCTGCTCGGGCTCGGCTTCACCTTCTTCTCCGGGGCCCTCGAGGCCTGGGTGGTCGACGCCCTGACCTTCGCCGAGCACGGAGGGGACCTGGAGGTGGTGTTCGGCCGGGCGCAGGTGGTCACCGGCGCCGCGATGCTGGCCGGGTCCGTGGCGGGCGGATTCGTCGCGCAGGTCACCAACCTCGGGGTCCCCTACCTGCTCCGGGTGGTGGTCCTGTGCGTCATGTTCGTCGTCGCCTTCGTCCTGATGAAGGACCTCGGCTTCACACCCGCGCGCGGCCAGGCGACGGGGGCGGCCATCCGCTCGGTCGCCTCGATGTCGTTCGAGCACGCCGTGCGCAACCCGCCCGTGCGGTGGCTGATGGCCGCCGGCGCGTTCACGTCGGG
>DASXVR010000215.1:0-1506 GCA_036504175.1 Actinotalea sp.
CCACGCTAGCGAGGTTGTGCGGTCCGACACAGATCCGGCGGGTGAATCGGTCGTGTGCCGCAACGCACCATGTGGGGAACCGACAACTACCCTCGGCAGAGTGACCGACGCAACCTCCCTCGCCCCGGCGACCGGGACAGCAGCCAAGATCGCCGACCTCGACGAGCGCACCACGGCCGCTGTGGCTGGCGCCGAGGAGGCTGCCGCCGCCCGGCAGCACCCGCGGGGCAAGAAGACCGCTCGCGAGCGCGTGGCCCTGCTGCTCGACGAGGGCAGCTTCGTCGAGCTCGACGCGTTCGTCAGGCACCGCTCCACCGCCTTCGGCCTGGACGCCAAGCGGATCCCGGGCGACGGCGTCGTGATCGGCTACGGCACGATCGACGGGCGGCAGGTCGCCGTGTACAGCCAGGACTTCACGGTCTTCGGCGGCTCCCTCGGTGAGGCCCACGGTCAGAAGATCGCCAAGGTCATGGACCTGGCCCTGCGGACCGGCGTCCCCCTCATCGGGATCCTCGACGGGGGCGGCGCGCGCATCCAGGAGGGTGTCGCGGCCCTGACGCAGTTCGCCGAGATCTTCCGGCGCAACGTCGCTGCCTCCGGGGTGATCCCGCAGATCTCGCTCATCCTCGGGCCGAGCGCCGGCGGTGCCGTCTACTCCCCCGCACTGACCGACTTCGTCGTCATGGCCGACGGCACCTCGAACATGTTCATCACCGGACCCGACGTGATCCGTGCGGTGACCGGCGAGGACGTCGGCTTCGAGGAGCTCGGTGGCGGGACCACGCACAACACCCGCTCGGGCGTCGCGCACTACCTCGGCACGGACGAGGACGACGCGATCGACTACGTCAAGGCGCTCATCGGCTACCTCCCGTCGAACAACCTGTCCGACCCGCCGCTGTGGGACGGGGACGAGGCCGACCTCGACGTGACCGAGGCCGACCTCGAGCTCGACACGCTCATGCCCGACTCCGACGCCCAGCCCTACGACATGCGCACGGTCGTCGAGCACGTGCTCGACCACGGCGACCTGCTCGAGGTCCAGGCCCTGTACGCCCAGAACGTGCTCATCGGCTTCGGCCACGTCGAGGGCCGTCCGGTGGGCGTGGTCGCCAACCAGCCGCTGCACATGGCCGGCACGCTCGACATCAACGCCGCCGAGAAGGCAGCCCGCTTCGTGCGCACGTGCGACGCCTTCAACATCCCAGTGCTGACCTTCGTGGACGTCCCGGGCTTCCTGCCGGGCACCGACCAGGAGTGGAACGGCATCATCCGCCGGGGCGCCAAGCTCATCTATGCCTACGCCGAGGCGACGGTCCCGCTGGTCACGGTCATCACGCGCAAGGCGTACGGCGGCGCCTACATCGTCATGGGCTCCAAGCAGCTCGGCGCGGACATCAACCTGGCCTGGCCCACGGCGCAGATCGCGGTGATGGGCTCCGGCGGCGCCGTCAACATCCTGCAGCGGGGGGCCCTGAAGACCGTGGCCGAGGCCGGCGGGGACGT
>DASXVR010000216.1:0-2172 GCA_036504175.1 Actinotalea sp.
CCTGGAGGTCGCCGACCTCGACGCAGGGGTCCGGTTCACGAGCCTGCTGTCCGTGGGCGGCCGCATCTACTGGGAGACCCACCTGTCGCCGCTGCTGCTCGTGGAGGGCCACGTCGACGAGGTGGCCCTCGAGCTCAGGAGTCGGGCAGGCAAGCTCCCTGTGCTCCTCACGGCGGTGGTGGCGCGGTCCACCGACGACGAGCCCACGGTCCACGTGGCGCTGTCGAGCGCCCAGGAGCGGTCCCGCTACGAGCGCGAGCTCCTCTCGGCCCGCCGCCTCGCGGAGACGTCGGCCGCGCGAACCCAGGTGTTGCTCGACGTGACGTCCGCACTGTCGGCCGCCGTCGGCGTGGAAGGGCTCGTCGCGGCGCTCCTGGCGGCCGCGAGCGGCCCGCTCCGGTCCCGGGCGGCGACCGTGTGGTCCGCCGACAGGGAGAAGGGCCTCGTCCCGGTCGCCAGCGTCGGCGAGCAGGTCACCGACGCACCCCGCCCCTCGTCCGTCCGCGCTCGGCTGGGCGTCGCCTCCGTGAGCAGCGCCGGCCGGGTCATCGTCCCGCTGCTGGGCCAGAGCACGCTCCAGGGCGTGCTGTGCCTCGCGCCGCCTGCGGAGCCGGGTGCGCCCGCTGCCGACCTCGCCACGCTCACCGCCGTCGGCCAGCAGGCAGGTCTCGCCCTCGAACGTGCCCGGCTCTACGAGGACAGGGTCAGCGTCGCCCACCGGCTCCAGCAGGCGATGCTCATCTCGGAGCCCCTGCACGACGAGCGGTTCGCGGTGACCACCGTCTACCGACCGGCGATCGACACGCTCGAGGTCGGCGGTGACTGGTACGACGCGTTCACGGCTGAGGAGGACGTGCTCGTCTTCGCCGTCGGCGACGTCGTCGGCCGCGGCCTTCCCGCCGCGATCACGATGGGTCAGCTCCGCAGCGCCACGCGGGCCCTCGCCGGGCCGGGGACGGGTCCGCGGGCCCTGGTGACCGGCCTGGACCGGTTCGTGGCGCAGGTGCCAGCCGCCGCCTCGGCGACGATGGTGCTCGGTCGCCTCGACCTGCGCTCAGGCGAGCTGCACTACACCTGCGCCGGCCACCCTCCACCGGTCCTCGTCCCGGCCGGGCGGCCGCCCCGCCTGCTCTGGGACGGCCGCTCGGCGCCCCTCGGCGCCGGCACGTCGGACGGTCGGGCGGTCGCCCACCTCGTCCTGGAGCCCGGGGACCACCTCCTGCTGTACACCGACGGCCTGATCGAACGGCGCGGCCGTTCGCTGACCGTGGGCCTTGACCAGCTGCTCGAGGCCGCCGGGACGATCCCCCTGACCTCGAGGGAGGCCGCCGTGAGCGAGCTCACCACGCGCCTGCTGACCGGCGAGAGCGCGCGCGACGACGTCTGCGTCCTGCTCCTCTCCTGGTTCGGTCCGCGCTGAGGTTCCTGCTTCATCATTCGACGCCTTGTCATCGATGCGTTGCCGATATATCGTTACTGCATCGGCGCAACGAGCGCCATCGATCAAGGAGACATGATGAGATTCACAGATGCACGTATGACACCTCAGGGGGGACCCGGCCACGCCGGACCCTGGGACGAGCCGTGCGACGGTCACGAGCACCGTCGCCGGGGCGGTGCCGACAAGGGCCCGCGCAACGAGGCCGACGGCGGTCCGCACGGCCACGGGCACCAGCGGGGTGGCCGGATGGGTCCGGGCGGCTTCGGGCCCGGCGGGTTCGGGTCCGGCGCGTTCGGCCCGGGTGGTTTCGGTCCGGGCATGTTCGGTCCGGGCTTCCCACCACGGCGCGGCGGCGGACGCCGACCCGGTCGCGGTGGTCGCGGCGATGTCCGCGCCGCCATCCTGCTGCTCCTGAGCGAGGGGCCGATGCACGGCTACCAGCTCATCCAGCAGATCACCGAGCGCAGCGGAGGCGTGTGGACGCCCAGCCCCGGCTCGGTGTACCCCGCTCTCGCCCAGCTCGAGGATGAAGGGCTCGTCGTGCTCGAACGCGTCGACGGCCGCAACACCGCCAGCCTGACCACGGCCGGCACGGCGCACGTGGAGGAGCACCGGGACGAGCTCGGAGCCCCGTGGGACGAGGCCAGCGGCGCCGTCACCAGCGAGGTGCACGACCTGCGCGGTCAGCTCGGCTCCCTGATGACGGCAGCCCAGCAGGTGAGCCACGTCGG
>DASXVR010000217.1:0-27196 GCA_036504175.1 Actinotalea sp.
CCTGTCGATCGAGGACCAGGCGCAGCAGGTCACCCTCGTCAAGCGGTCCGAGTCCGGGATGGTGACCGACCCGGTCACGATCAGCCCCCAGGCCACGCTGGCCGAGCTGGACGCCCTGTGCGGGGAGTACCGGGTCTCCGGCCTGCCCGTGGTCGCGCCCGACCGCACGCTCCTGGGCATCATCACCAACCGCGACCTGCGCTTCGTCCCACCGGAGGACTTCGCGACCCTGCGGGTGCACGAGGTGATGACGCCGATGCCGCTGATCACCGCGCCCGTCGGGATCGCGCGGGAGGACGCCGCAGCGCTGCTCGGCAAGCACAAGGTCGAGAAGCTGCCACTGATCGACGGCGCCGGACGGCTCGCCGGGCTCATCACCGTCAAGGACTTCGTGAAGTCCGAGAAGTACCCCGACGCCACCAAGGACTCCGAGGGTCGTCTGCGCGTGGCCGCCGGCATCGGCTTCTACGGCGACGCCTGGGAGCGTGCCATGGCCCTCGTGGACGCCGGCGTCGACGTCCTCGTGGTCGACACCGCCCACGGGCACGCCCAGGCGATGCTCGCGATGATCCGGCGCCTGAAGTCCGACCCTGCCTCCCGGGCCGTGCAGGTGATCGGTGGCAACGTCGCCACCCGCGCCGGGGCGCAGGCCCTGGTCGAGGCCGGCGTCGACGCCGTCAAGGTCGGCGTGGGGCCGGGGTCCATCTGCACGACGCGCGTCGTCGCGGGGGTCGGCGTCCCGCAGGTGACGGCGATCTACGAGGCGTCCCTGGCCTGCCGGCCGGCGGGTGTGCCCGTCATCGGCGACGGTGGCCTGCAGTACTCCGGGGACATCGCCAAGGCGCTCGTGGCGGGCGCCGACACCGTGATGCTCGGCTCGTTGCTCGCCGGCTGCGAGGAGAGCCCGGGGGAGCTCGTCTTCATCAACGGCAAGCAGTACAAGAACTACCGCGGCATGGGCTCGCTCGGCGCGATGGCCTCCCGCGGACGCGTCTCGTACTCCAAGGACAGGTACTTCCAGGCCGACGTCGCCAGCGACGAGAAGATCGTGCCCGAGGGCATCGAGGGACAGGTCCCCTACCGCGGGCCGCTGAGCGCCGTGGCGCACCAGCTGGTCGGCGGTCTGCACCAGTCGATGTTCTACGTGGGCGCCCGGACGATCGCCGAGCTGCAGGAGCGCGGCCAGTTCGTGCGGATCACGGCTGCCGGGCTCAAGGAGTCGCACCCGCACGACATCCAGATGACCATCGAGGCGCCGAACTACTCGCGCCGCGGCTGACGGCGCGACGGGCCTCGCTCAGGCAGGCACCGTCTCCCGCGCCCTGACGGGGTCGGGGAGCCTCACGGGCCAGCCCAGCTCGGCGCCGGGACCGGGCAGCCCCTGGCCGGCCCGCCAGCGGTTGAACCCGTCGGCCCAGGTGCGGTGCGCGGTGACCTGGAGCTCGTGCAGCTCGTCCAGGCTGAGCGACCCCGCCTCGGGGAACCGACGCACCAGCGCGCGCAGCACGTCGAGCGTGGCGAGCACGTCGACGTCGGCGGTGTGCAGGTGCGCGGACGTGCCGACCGCGTAGTGCTCGCAGAGGTTGCCGAGGCGGCGCTTGCCGGGCCGGTAGCGGTCGAGGTGCCTGTCGAGCACGAGAGGGTCGATGACGACGCGGACCTCGTGGCCGAGGCGGTCCGGCAGGGTCGGCAGACCGTGGCGCCGCAGCTCGGCGTCCAGCAGCGAGAGGTCGTAGGCGGCGTTGAACGCCACCACAGGGCTCCCGTTCCCCAGGTGCTCCGCGAGGCGTCCGGCGAGCTCCTCCAGGGCGGGTGAGGCCGGGCGGCCGTGGGTGCGGGCGTGCTCGGTGGTGATCCCGTGGATCTGCGAGGCGCCCTCGGGGATGGGCACGCCCGGGTCGATGAGCCAGGTGGTGACGGTGGTCGACGACCCTTGCGGGCCCACCTCCTGGACGACCAGGGCGGCGGTGACGATGCGGTCCGTGAGCACGTCCACGCCCGTCGTCTCGGTGTCGAAACCGACGACCGACGACGTGATCCACCCCATGACGACCTCCTGCTCAGCAGCGTGCCAGGGGGTACCGACACGACGGCGCAGGCCACGCCGGTAGCCTGTGGACCGTGAGCAACGAGATCGAGATCGGCCGCGGCAAGCGCGGACGGCGCGCCTACTCCTTCGACGACGTGGCGGTGGTGCCGTCGCGGCGCACCCGCGACCCGGAGGAGGTGTCGGTCGGCTGGCAGATCGACGCGTACCACTTCGACCTGCCGATCGTGGCTGCGCCGATGGACTCGGTGACCAGCCCGCAGACGGCTGTCGCCTTCGGGCGCCACGGCGGCCTCGGCGTCCTGGACCTCGAGGGCCTGTGGACTCGCTACGAGGACCCGGAGCCGCTGCTCGCCGAGATCGCCGAGCTCGACGCCGACAGCGCCACCGGGCGCATGCAGCAGATCTACTCCGCGCCGATCATCCCCGAGCTGATCACCGCGCGGCTGCAGGAGATCCGGGCCTCCGGGGTCACCGTCGCCGGCGCGCTGTCGCCGCAGCGCACCCAGCAGTACTGGAAGCACGTCGTGGACGCCGGCGTCGACCTCTTCGTCATCAGGGGCACGACCGTCTCCGCCGAGCACGTGTCCGGTCGCGCCGAGCCGCTCAACCTCAAGCGCTTCATCTACGAGCTCGACGTCCCCGTCATCGTCGGCGGCGCCTCCACGTACACGGCGGCCCTGCACCTGATGCGCACGGGCGCTGCGGGCGTCCTCGTCGGCTTCGGCGGCGGCGCGGCGCACACCACGCGCGTCTCCCTCGGCATCCACGCGCCCATGGCCACGGCCGTGGCCGACGTGGCTGCCGCGCGCCGCGACTACCTCGACGAGTCCGGCGGCCGGTACGTGCACGTCATCGCCGACGGCGGCGTCGGCCGCTCCGGGGACCTGGTCAAGGCAGTGGGCTGCGGGGCGGACGCCGTCATGCTGGGCGCCGCGCTGGCACGCGCCGCGGAGGCCCCCGGCCGGGGCTGGCACTGGGGACCGGAGGCCCACCACCAGGAGCTTCCCCGCGGTGAGCGGGTCGCCGTGGGCACGGCCGGCACGCTCCAGGAGATCCTCTTCGGGCCGGGTCGCCAGGCGGACGGCACGCTGAACCTCGTGGGTGCCCTGCGTCGGGCGCTCGCGACGACCGGCTACTCCGACCTCAAGGAGTTCCAGCGCGTCGAGGTCGTCGTCTCGCCCTACCAGCCGTTCTGACCCGGCCGGGGGCTAGCCCTCCCACCCCCTGACGACACCGTCCGGGGCGCCTCGGTGACCCCTGTCGCAGCCCGTCCGGCACCTGTCGTGGCCTACGCGCTCGCCGGGGACAGCGATGCCCGTTTCCCAGGACCTCGGGCCCAGATCGGGCGGCGATGTGACCTGCCTCACCGATGCGTCCTTCGTTTGTGCCCCTTTGCGCCCCGCGCTGCTTGACATCGGACACAAACGGAACTAGACAAAGCCATTACAACATCCGACCAGACAGCAACGGGGCTTTGGTGTACGCGACGGAGCGGCAGCAGCAGATCCTGACCCAGGCGCGCCTTGACGGCCGCGTCGAGGTCAAGGACCTGGCCGAGACGCTCGACGTGACCCCCGAGACCGTGCGTCGCGACCTCACGGCCCTCGAGCGCCGTGGCCTCCTGCGACGCATGCACGGCGGAGCGATCCCCGTCGAGCGCCTCGGCATCGAGCCGGCTGTCGCCGACCGGGAGACGCGGATGGCCGCTCAGAAGGAGCGCATCGCGAAGGCAGCGCTCGACGAGCTGCCCGACGGCGGGGCGATCATCCTGGACGCCGGCACCACCACGATCCGGCTGGCTGAGATGCTGCCGACGGACCGCGAGCTCACCGTCGTCACGCACGGCCTGCCCATCGCGATGCTCCTGGCGACCCGGCCCAACATCACGCTCCACCTGCTCGGCGGCACCGTCCGCGGCCGCACGCTGGCAGCGGTGGGGACGTGGGCCGAGCGCGCCATCGCCGAGGTCTACGCCGACGTCGTGTTCCTCGGCACCAACGGCATCACCGTCGAGCGCGGACTGACCACGCCGGACCTCGCCGAGGCCACGATCAAGCACGCCCTCGTGGCTGCCGGTCGGCGCACCGTGGTGCTCGCCGACCACACGAAGTTCGGCCGGGCCGACTTCGCCCTGGTCGCGCCGCTGAGCGCGATCGACACCGTGATCACAGACACCGACCTCGAGCCCGACCTGGCGGACGAGATCGAAGCCGCAGGCCCCAGGGTGGTCCGCGCATGAGCGTCGCCGGCGGGGTCGACACCCCCAGCCCCATGACGTCCGACGAAGTACGACAGAGGAGAAACATGAACGTCTTCCGCTTCTACGCCCCCGGTGACGTGCGCCTGGAGGACGCGCCCGAGCCCGCAGTGGGCGCCGGCGAGGTCAAGCTCCGGGTGCGCGCCTGCTCGATGTGCGGCACCGACGTGAAGATCGCCAAGTCCGGCCACCAGCGCATCGTCCCGCCGCGCGTCATGGGGCACGAGATCGCCGGTGAGGTCGTCGAGGTCGGCGAGGGTGTCGAGGGCTGGGCCGCGGGCGACCGCGTCCAGGTCATCGCGGCCATCCCGTGCGGGAAGTGCGAGTACTGCCTCGCCGGCGCGATGACGATCTGCCCGAACCAGGTGTCCATGGGCTACGACTTCGAGGGCGGCTTCGCCCCGTACATGATCGTCCCCCGTGAGGTGCTCGCCGTCGACGGCCTGAACCGGATCCCGGAGAACGTCTCCTTCGCCGAGGCCAGCGTCGCCGAGCCGTTCGCCTGCGCGATCAACGCGCAGGAGATCGTCGGCGTCCACGACGGCGACGTGGTCGTCGTCGTCGGCTCCGGCCCGATCGGCTGCATCCACGTGCGGCTGGCCCGGGCGCGCGGCGCCGCCAAGGTGTTCCTCGTCGAGCTCAGCCGTGAGCGGCTCGACCTGGCTGCTGCGGTCGTCCACCCCGACGCCGCGATCTGTGCGTCCGAGACCGACCCGGTCGAGGCCGTGCGTGCCCTCACCGACGGACGCGGCGCCACCGTCGTCATCACGGCTGCGGCGTCCGGTGCAGCGCAGGAGCAGGCGTTGCAGATGCTCGCCCCCCAGGGCCGCGTCAGCTTCTTCGGCGGGCTGCCGAAGGACAAGCCCACCATCACCCTCGACTCGAACCTTGTGCACTACAAGGAGCTGACGATCGTCGGGGCCAACGGCTCGAGCCCGGCGCACAACCGTCAGGCCCTGGCCCACATCGCCGACGGCAGCGTGCCGGTCGCCGATCTCATCACCCACCGTCTGCCGCTCGACCGTGTGGCCGAGGGCCTCGACGTCGTGCGCTCGGGCGCGGGCATCAAGGTCACGATCGAGCCGTGAAACGTACCGCCGGCCGCGTTCGCGGCCGGCGGGACTGATCGACCCTGGACGGGCAACCGACCAGAAGTGAAGAAGAAGGTCAATGACGATCAACACCGCCCCGGGCACTGACGCCCGGACGCGCACCACCACGATGGGAGTGTGAGCCCGTGTCCGCAACAACGGCACCGGCGTCAGGCACCGCCACCCGGGGGAAGGCCATCCAGGTCAAGCTCCAGAGGTTCGGCGCCTTTGCCAGCAGCCTTATCATGCCCAACCTCCCGGCCTTCCTGGCCTGGGGCATCATCACCACGCTGTTCATCAAGGTCGGCTGGACGCCGAACGAGATCCTCGGTGGCTTCGGCAACGCCGACACCGGTAGCTGGCAGGGGGCCGCCACGGCCCTTGCGCAGGCGGACGACGGCACGACGTTCCACCAGTACCTCGGTCTCGTCGGCCCGATGATCACCTACCTCCTGCCGCTGCTCATCGCGAACACCGGTGGCCGCGTGGTCTACGGCGCCCGTGGTGCTGTGGTGGCGTCGATCGTCGCCGTCGGCATGATCGTCGGCAGCACGGTCCCGATGTTCCTCGGCGCCATGATCGTCGGCCCGCTGTCGGCATGGATCATGAAGAAGATCGACTCGATCTGGGCCGGGAAGATCCGGCCTGGCTTCGAGATGCTCGTCGACATGTTCTCCGCCGGCATCGTCAGTGCGGCCATGTCGGTCGGTGCGTTCTTCCTCTTCGCACCGATCATCACGGACGTCTCCAACTGGCTCGGCGACCTGGTCAACTCCCTCGCTGACCGCGGTCTCCTGCCCGTCATGAGCATCATCGTCGAGCCCGCCAAGGTGCTCTTCCTCAACAACGCCATCGGCAACGGCGCGCTCGTGCCGCTCGGTGCCCAGCAGGTCGCGGAGAGCGGCAAGTCCCTGCTCTTCCTGGTCGAGGCCAACCCCGGCCCCGGCCTGGGCATCCTCATGGCCTACACGCTCTTCGGTGTGGGCATGGCGAAGAGCAGCGCCCCCGGTGCTGCGATCATCCAGTTCCTCGGCGGCATCCACGAGGTCTACTTCCCCTTCGTGCTGATGAAGCCGACGCTGATCATCGCCGCGATCGCGGGTGGCGCCACCGGCGTCGCGACCATGGCTGCCACGGGGGCGGGCCTCACCGGTCCGGCCGCACCAGGCTCGATCTTCGCGGTCTTCACCGCGACGGAGCGTCACTCCTACTTCGGTGTGATCCTCTCCGTCGTGCTCTCGTTCGCCGTGACGTTCCTCATCTCCGCGGTCATCCTGCGGGCCTCGCGGGCACGTGACCTCGCCAAGGGCGAGAGCGGCGACCTCGCGGCCGCGATCGCCCAGACCGAGGCCAACAAGGGCAAGTCGAGCTCCGCGCTCGGTGCGCTCGCCGGCTCGGCCAACGGGACGCACGCAGCCAGCGCCGCCCCGATCCGCTCCATCGTCTTCGCGTGCGACGCCGGCATGGGCTCGTCCGCGATGGGTGCGAGCATCCTGCGCGACAAGCTCAAGAAGGCTGGTCGGGCTGACGTCACCGTGGTGAACAAGGCAGTCGCGAACCTCGACGACAGTGCCGACCTGGTCATCACGCACACCGAGCTCACGGACCGTGCCCGTCGGCACGCGCCGAGCGCCCGGCACGTCTCGGTGGAGAACTTCCTCTCCAGCCCCGTGTACGACGACGTCGTCCGCGAGGTCGTCGAGACGGGTACTGCTGCCAAGGCCGGCGCGTGAGCGACGTCCTGGCGCCCAGTGACGTCGTCATCACGGGGAGGGCCGGCTCCAAGGAGGAGGCCATCCGCCAGGCCGGTGGGCTCCTCGTGGCCGCCGGCGCCGTGGACGAGTCGTACGTCGAGGCGATGCTCGAGCGTGAGCGTTCGATCTCGACGTACATGGGCAGCTACCTGGCCATCCCGCACGGGACGAACGAGGCGAAGGGCGCTGTGAAGCGCTCGGCGATGTGCCTCGTGCGGTACGACGAGCCGGTCGACTGGGACGGCAACCCCGTCCGTGTGGTCGTCGGCATCGCCGGGGTGGGCGACGAGCACCTGGAGGTCCTCTCGAGGATCGCCCTGGTGTTCGCCGACCCCGACCAGGCACAGCAGGTCCTCGACGCAGGGTCGGCAGCCGAGCTGTACGACATCCTGGAGCGGGTGAACGAGGAGTGACCGGTGCGGTCCTCGGTGGCGTGGAGGCCACCGAGGACCGCAACCCGGGCCTCTCCGCCGCAGCCCGGCAGCATCCCGACCGAGCCCAGTCCAGGAGGACGGCATGATCGTCACGGTGACCCCGAACCCGAGCGTGGACCGTGCGCTCGACCTCGACCACCTCGCCGTGGGTGAGGTCAACCGGGCACACGCCACCCACGTCCACGCGGGTGGCAAGGGGATCAACGTCTCGCGGGCCCTGGTGGCCCAGGGTCACGCCACCCGTGCCGTCCTCCCGGCCGGCGGGCCGGACGGCACCCTGCTGGTCCGCCTGCTCGGCGAGCAGGCGGTGTCGGCCCGCGCTGTCCCCGTGGCCGGCGAGACCCGGTCCAACATCACTCTTGTCGAGGCCACCGGGGTGACCACCAAGGTCAACGCCCCCGGACCGGCACTCGGGGCCGCCGACGTCACGGCGCTCCTGGAGGCCGTCGAGGAGGAGATCTCCGCCGGCGCCAGGCTGATCGTCGGCGCGGGCAGCCTGCCCGTCGGCGCCGGCGACGACTTCTTCGTCCGGCTCGCGCAGCTCGCCGGACGGCACGGCGTGCCCTTCGCGCTGGACACCTCCGGACGGCCACTCGCGGCCGCCGTCGAGGCCGGCGGGATCGACGTCGTCAAGCCGAACGACGACGAGCTCGGCGACCTCGTCGGACGCGACCTCGTGGTCGTGGCCGACGTCGTCGAGGCAGCGCGGTCCGTCATCGCGCGCGGTACCCGTCAGGTGCTCGTGAGCCTCGGGTCGCACGGCGCCATGCTCGTCGACGCCACGGGCGTCTGGTGGGCCGGCGGGCCGCCGCTCGTCCCCGCGTCGACCGTGGGCGCCGGCGACACCACCCTTGCGGGCTTCCTGTCCGCCGTGGACGCGGAGCCGGCATCGCGGCTGGCCGTCGCCGTGGCCTGGGGCAGAGCAGCTGTCCTGCTGCCCGGGACGGCCGTTCCCGAACCGCACGACATCCACCTCGACGAGGTGCACGTGGTGCAGGATCCCGACCCCGACCTGGCACTCAAAGAGCTGTGAGCCGCACGGGTCGCCGAACGCATCGGCGCAGCCAGACCCGCGGTCGCAGCACCTCACCGTACGAGCACGACGTCCTAGGCTGGCCGCCAGCCGCAACATCACACAGGAGTGGACATGGCAGAACGCACAGTGGTCGTCGCGTCGTCGGTGGGCCTGCACGCCCGGCCCGCCAAGATCTTCGCGCAGGCAGCAGCGGCGTCAGGTGCCGGTGTCCGCATCGCCAAGGCCGGAGGTCAGCCCGTTGATGCCTCCAGCATCCTGCGCGTCATGGCGCTGGGTGTGAAGCACGGGGAGGAAGTGACGCTGTCGGCCGACGGCGACACCGCCGAGACGGTTCTGGACGGGCTCGTGGAGCTGCTCGCCCAGGATCTCGACGCAGTGCAGGACGGGGCGGTGCGGGCATGACCGCTGTCCCGGTGCTGCACGGGTCAGGCGTCGGACGTGGGGCGGTGGTGGGCCCGGTTGCGCGCGCCCACCCCGCCCCACGGATCGACCCCGACGCGCCGGCCGAGACCGACCGTCCGGCAGCCGTGGCCGCCGTCCGCGACGCGTTCGCCGCGGTCGCCTCGGGCCTGGAGGCGCGTGCCGAGCAGGCCGGCGGGACCATCGCCGAGGTGCTCGGCGCCACAGCCCTCATGGCCCAGGACCCCGAGCTCGTGGGTCAGGTCGCCACCCGCATCGAGGGTGGTCAGGCGGCCGTCCTCGCCGTCGACAGGTCGATCGCGGAGTTCGCCGACCTGTTCATGGCGGCCGGGGGATACCTCGCCGAGCGCGTCACGGACCTGCGCAGCGTGCGGGACCGGGTCATCGCCCGGCTGCAGGGCCTGCCGGAGCCTGGTGTCCCCGCGCTCGCCCGGCCCTCGGTCGTCGTCGCCGACGACCTGTCCCCGGCGGACACCGCCGCCCTCGAGCTCGACAAGGTGCTCGGCATCGTCATCGAGCAGGGCGGCCCCACCGGTCACACGGCGATCATCGCCGGCCAGCTCGGCATCCCGTGCGTGGTCCGCGTGATCGGCGCCTCCGCGCTGACGGACGGCATGGAGGTCGCTGTCGACGCCGCCACCGGGACCATCGTGGTCGACCCCGACGACGCGCTCCGGGCCACCGTGGCCGCACGCCGCGTCGCCCTGGCGCACCTGGCGGAGGCGACCGGACCCGGCGCGACGAGCGACGGTCACGCGGTGGCGCTGCTCGCCAACATCGGCACGGCCGAGGACGCCGAACGGCTCACCGGAGCCGCTGTGGAGGGTGTCGGGCTGTTCCGCACCGAGGTGCTCTTCCTGGGCCGCACGGTGGCGCCGTCCGAGGACGAGCAGGCGACCGTCTACGCCCAGGCCCTGCGTGCGCTGGAGGGCCGCAAGGTCGTCATCCGCACGCTCGACGCCGGCGCCGACAAGCCGCTGGCGTTCGTGACGAGGGCCGGTGAGGAGAACCCCGCCCTGGGCGTACGCGGCTACCGGCTCGTCCGCACCGCCGAGGACCTGCTCCGGACCCAGCTCGCGGCCATCGGACGCGCGGCCAAGGAGACGGGCACGACCCCGTGGGTCATGGCGCCGATGGTGGCCACGGCCCAGGAGGCGCGCCAGTTCGCCGCGATCGCGCACGAGGCCGGTGTCGAGAAGGTCGGCGTGATGATCGAGGTGCCGTCAGCCGCGCTCCGTGCCCGTGACGTGCTCGCCGAGGTCGACTTCGTCTCCCTCGGCACCAACGACCTGGCCCAGTACACGATGGCCACCGACCGTCTTCTCGGTGAGCTCGTCGACCTGCTCGACCCGTGGCAGCCCGCCGTGCTGGACCTGGTGGCCGTGGCCGCCGGGGCCGGGGTGACGGCCCAGAAGAACGTCGGCGTCTGCGGCGAGTCCGCCTCGGACCCGGCCATGGCTCTGCTGCTGACCGGGCTGGGCGTCAACAGCCTGTCCATGTCCCCGGCTGCCGTACCGGCCGTCCGCTTCGCCCTGAGCCGGCACACGCTCGACGAGTGCCGCGCGATCGCCGGAGCGGCGCGTGCGGCCACCTCGGCGGCGGCTGCGCACGCAGCGGTGCTCGAGCTGATGGATCCCGAGGTCCGCCAGGTGCTCGCCCTGGGCTGAGCACCACCACGACCCCGCGGGCGAGCGACCGGGAGACGTTCGCCCGCGGCACAACCACTCGGCCGGTCCCCCCACCCCCTGGGGACCGGCCGAGCGTCGTCTCGCCTTCGGGCGCCGAGCGCCCTCGCGTTCCCGGGCTCAGCGCCCGGCGTTGACCAGCTCGACCGCCTGACGGGCGATCTCGAGCTCCTCGTTCGTCGGGACGACGAACACGGTGACCTCGGCGCCGTCGGGGGAGATGACGCAGTCGGCCTTCTTGCGGCCGGCGTTGCGCTCGGCGTCCACGGCGATGCCCAGACGCTCCAGCCCGGTCAGGCTGTTGATCCGGACGATGTCGTCGTTCTCGCCGATGCCTGCCGTGAAGGCGATCGCGTCCACGTGGCCGAGCTGGGCGTAGTACTGCCCGACGTAGCCCTTGATCCGGTGGTAGTAGACCTGCAGGGCGGTCCGGGCGGCCTCGTCACCCTTCTCGACGGCGTCGTGCACGTCGCGCATGTCCGAGGAGCCGGACATGCCGAGCATCCCCGACCGGCGGTTGAGCAGGTCGTCGACCTGGTCGGTCGTCATGCCGGCGACCCGCTGCAGGTGGAACACCACGGCCGGGTCGATGTCGCCCGAGCGGGTGCCCATGACCAGGCCCTCGAGCGGGGTCAGGCCCATCGAGGTCTCCACCGACACCCCGCCGCGGACGGCCGTGGCCGACGCGCCGTTGCCCAGGTGCAGCACGATGACGTTCACCTCGGACGGGTCCTTGCCGAGCAGCTCTGCCGTGCGGCGGGACACGTAGCGGTGCGACGTCCCGTGGGCGCCGTAGCGGCGGATGGCGTACGTCGAGGCCAGCTCACGGTCGATCGCGTAGGTGTACGCGGCCGGCGGGAGCGTGGAGTGGAACGACGTGTCGAACACGACCACGTGCGGGACCGTCGGGAAGGCGTGACGGGCGGCCCGGATGCCGTCCAGGTTCGGCGGGTTGTGCAGCGGCGCCAGGGTGGACAGCTCGTCGATCTGACGCTCGACCTCGTCGTCGACCAGGGCGGGGCCGGTGAAGACGGACCCGCCCTGGACGACGCGGTGCCCGACGGCCGTCAGGTCGTCGGCCTCCAGGCGCGGTCCGTGCTTCGCGAAGAGGTCGAGGATCGTCGCGATGCCGGCCTCGTGGTCGGCGACGGGCTGCTCGAGCTCGGTCCGGCCCTGGGGGCCGTCGTGCCGCACCGCCCCCATGGGCTGACCGATGCGCTCGACGAGACCGGTCGCGAGCGCCTCGCCGGACTCCGTCTCCACCAGCTGGTACTTGATCGAGGACGAGCCGGAGTTGATGACGAGAACCGTCGAGGACACAGGTGGTCTCCTTGCGTGGGTGGTGCGGACGGGGGAGTGCTGGGCGTGCGGAGGGTCAGCCGGCGGTCGCGGGTGAGGCGGCCAGGGCGGCGGCTGCGGTCTCGGCGGCTGCGGCATGGGCAGCCTCCTCGGCCTGGGCCTGGATCGCCGTGATGGCCACCGTGTTCACGATGTCCTGGACCAGCGCACCCCGCGAGAGGTCGTTGACCGGCTTGCGAAGGCCCTGCAGGACGGGGCCGATGGCGACAGCACCGGCGGACCGCTGCACGGCCTTGTAGGTGTTGTTGCCGGTGTTGAGGTCCGGGAAGATGAACACCGTCGCGCGGCCGGCGACCGTCGAATCGGGCATCTTCGTGCGGGCCACCGACGCGTCCACGGCGGCGTCGTACTGGATCGGACCCTCGACGTCGAGGTCGGGCCGGCGCTCACGCACGAGGGCCGTCGCAGCGCGCACCTTGTCCACGTCCACGCCGGTCCCGGACTCGCCGGTCGAGTAGGAGAGCATCGCGATGCGGGGCTCGATGCCGAACTGGACGGCCGTCTGCGCCGAGGAGATGGCGATGTCGGCGAGCTGCTCGGCTGTGGGGTCCGGGTTGACGGCACAGTCGCCGTAGACCAGGACGCGGTCCTCGAGGCACATGAGGAACACGCTCGACACGATCGAGACGCCGGGCGTGGTCTTGATGATCTCGAAGGCCGGCTTGATGGTGTGCGCGGTGGTGTGCATCGCGCCCGACACCATGCCGTCGGCCAGGCCCAGCTTGACCATGAGCGTGCCGAAGTAGGAGACCGAGCCGACGATCTCCTTCGCACGCTCGACGGTCATGCCCTTGTGCTTGCGCAGCTCGGCGTACTCGAGGGCGAAGCGCTCGTGCAGCTCACCGTCCTTGGGGTCGATGACCGCGGCCTCGCTGATGTCCAGACCGAGCTCGGTCGAGCGGGCCCGGATGGAGGCCTCGTTGCCCAGGATCGTCAGGCGTGCCACGCCGCGCTGGAGCAGGGTGCTGGCGGCCCGCAGGATCCGGTCGTCGCCACCCTCGGGCAGCACGATGTGCTTGCGGTTCTGGCGGGCCCGGTCGAGCAGCTCGTACTCGAACATGAGCGGGGTGACCACTGTCGGGCGCGAGACGTCCATCCGCTCGAGCAGCGTGGCCCCGTCGACGTGCTTCTCGAACAGGGCCAGCGCGGTGTCGACCTTGCGCTGGGAGTCCTTGGAGAGCCGTCCGCGGGTGGCCGCGGCCCGGCTGGCCGTCCGGAAGGTGCCGAGCTCGGTGCGGATGATGGGCAGCCGCTGGCCGAGCCCGTTGATCAGGCGGGCGATCGACGACGGCGGGTAGAAGCCGCCGTTGAGGATGATCGCCGCGAGCGACGGGAAGCCGTCGGCCGCGTTGGCCATGAGCAGGCCGAGCAGCAGGTCGGAGCGGTCGCCGGGCGTCATGATCACGGCACCGTCGGTCAGCTTGTCGAGCAGGTGCTCGACGGACATGGCGCCGACGAGCAGGTCGAGCGCCTCACGGGAGAGCAGCTCCTCGTCGCCGGCGGCGAGCGTGCCGCCGACGGCCTCCATCAGGTCGCGCACCGTGGGTGCGGTGAGGAGCTTGTCGTCGGGCAGGGCCCACGAGGGCAACTCGGTGCCCATGGCTCGGCGAACGGCGACCAGCTGCTCGGGTGCGCACCTGTTGGCCACCACGCCGATGGTCTCGGCGTGCTGGTTGTGCAGCTCCTGCAGGCAGACGTCGATCATGCCCCGCACCTCGTCGGGCCGACGGTCCGCGCCGCGCACGACCAGGAGCACCGGAGCGCCCAGGTTGACCGCGATCCTGGCGTTGTACGCCAGCTCGGTCGGCCCGGCGACGTCGGTGTAGTCCGTCCCGACGATCACCACGACGTCGCACTTGCGGTCGACCTCGTGGAAGCGGGAGACGATCCGGGAGAGTGCCGCCTCCGGGTCGGCGTGGACCTCCTCGTAGCTCACCCCCACGCACTCGTCGTAGCCCAGGTCCACGCCGTCGTGCGAGAGCAGGAGGTCGACGACGTAGTCCCGCTGGTCCGTGGACCGGGCGACGGGACGGAAGATGCCGACCTTCTTCACGCTACGGGTGAGGAGGTCCACCACCCCGAGGGCGACTGTCGACTTGCCGGTGTCGCCCTCGGCGGAGGTGATGTAGATGCTGCGTGCCACGGCGGTGCTGCTTCCTGTTGTCGCGCTACTCGTTGTCTCCGCCGGTGGCGGACGTCGCTGAGGGGCGGTCGGTCTGGGGGCCGCCCTCCTCGGTGCCGGTGTCGCCGGCGTCGGGCCAGACCCAGTCACGGACCTCGGGCTGGTCCTCGCCGTGCTCGCGGGTGTAGTCCCTCGCGTGCAGGCGGGCGTCGACCATCTCCTGGCGCAGGGCCGCCGCACGCGAGCCGAGGCCGGGGACCCGGTCGATCACGTCGATGACCAGGTGGAACCGGTCGAGGTCGTTGAGCATGACCATGTCGAAGGGCGTGGTGGTGGTGCCCTCCTCCTTGTAGCCGCGCACGTGGATGTTGGCGTGCCCCTTGCGGCGGTAGGTCAGGCGGTGGATGAGCCACGGGTAGCCGTGGTAGGCGAAGATCACCGGCTTGTCGTCGGTGAACAGCGTGTCGAAGTCCCTGTCCGACAGGCCGTGCGGGTGCTCGCGGATGTCCTGCAGGCGCATGAGGTCCACGACGTTGACGACGCGCACCTTGAGCTCGGGCAGGTGCTTGCGGAGCAGGTCCGCGGCGGCGAGCACCTCCAGGGTGGGCACGTCACCCGCGCAGCCGAGCACGACGTCGGGGTCCTCGCCCCGCTTCTCCGTGCCGGCCCACTCCCAGATGCCCAGGCCACGGGCGCAGTGCGCGATCGCCTGGTCCATCGTGAGGAAGGTCGGTGCGGGCTGCTTGCCGGCGACGACGACGTTGACGTACTGACGGCTGCGCAGGCAGTGGTCGTACGTCGACAGGAGGGTGTTGGCGTCCGGCGGCAGGTACACCCGGACGATCTCGGCCTTCTTGTTGACCACGTGGTCGATGAAGCCGGGGTCCTGGTGGGAGAAGCCGTTGTGGTCCTGGCGCCACACGTGCGAGGTCAGCAGGTAGTTGAGCGAGGCGATGGGCCGACGCCACGGGATGTCGTTGGTGACCTTGAGCCACTTGGCGTGCTGGTTGACCATCGAGTCGATGATGTGGATGAACGCCTCGTAGCAGCTGAACACGCCGTGCCGGCCGGTCAGCAGGTACCCCTCGAGCCAGCCCTGGCACTGGTGCTCGGAGAGCATCTCCAGCACCCGTCCGGCGCGGGCGAGGTTGTCGTCCTGCGGCCAGATCTCGGCGTCCCACTGCTTGTCGGTCACGTTGAACACGGCCTGCAGCCGGTTGGACGCGGTCTCGTCGGGGCCGACGATGCGGAAGTTGTCCGGGTTGGCCTCCACGACGGCCGCGAGCCACTCGCCGAGCACGCGGGTGGCCTCGACCACCGTCGAGCCGGGCGTGGGGACGTCGACCGCGAAGTCGCGGAAGTCGGGCAGGCGCAGGTCGCGCAGCAGCAGGCCGCCGTTCGCGTGCGGCGTGGCGCTCATCCGCAGCTTGCCCTCGGGTGCCAGGCGCGAGATGTCCTCGAAGACCCTGCCCGTGGCGTCGAACAGCTCCTCCGGGCGGTAGGACTTGAGCCAGCCCTCCAGGACGTGCAGGTGCTCGTCGGTGTCGCGGGCGCTCGCCAGGGGGACCTGGTGCGAGCGCCAGGAGTCCTCGACCTGCTTGCCGTCGATGACGGGCGGGCAGGTCCAGCCCTTGGGCGTGCGCAGGATGATCATCGGCCAGCGCGGACGCTCGGTGAGCGTGCCCTCGCGTGCGGCCGCCTTGATCTCGGAGATCTGGTTGAGGCACTCGTCGAGCACCTGGGCCATGCGCTGGTGGACCTCGGTCGGGTCCTCGTCGTTGAACCCGCCGCTGACGATGTACGGCGTGTGGCCGTAGCCGCGCATGAGGTCGAGCAGCTCGTCCTCGGGGATCCGGGCGAGCACGGTGGGGTTGGCGATCTTGTACCCGTTGAGGTGCAGGATCGGCAGGACGACCCCGTCGTGGAGCGGGTCGATGAACTTGTTGGAGTGCCAGCTCGTGGCCAGCGGGCCCGTCTCGGCCTCGCCGTCGCCGACGACCGCGGCGACCAGCAGGTCGGGGTTGTCGAACGCGGCACCGTAGGCGTGCGACAGGGCGTAGCCGAGCTCGCCGCCCTCATGGATCGAGCCGGGCGTCTCGGGTGCGACGTGGCTGGGGATGCCGCCGGGGAACGAGAACTGGCGGAAGAGCTTGCGCATCCCCTCGGAGTCCGTCGTGATGTCCGTGTAGACCTCGGAGTAGCGGCCGTCCAGGTAGGCGTTCGCCACCAGGCCGGGACCGCCGTGGCCGGGCCCCGTCACGTACAGGGTGGGCTGCGAGCGCTCGCCGATGACGCGGTTCAGGTGCGCGTACAGGAAGTTCAAGCCGGGGGTGGTGCCCCAGTGGCCGAGCAGGCGCGGCTTGACGTGGTCACGGTGCAGGTCCTCGGCGAGGAGCGGGTTGTCGAGGAGGTAGATCTGGCCGACGGAGAGGTAGTTGGCCGCCCGCCACCAGGCGTCGACGCGCTTGAGCGTGTCCGGGTCCAGTGGGGCCGCGTCCTTCGTGGGCCAGGCCGTGGGGCTGTCGAGGACAGAGGTCATGCGAGGTGCCTCCTGTGCAGCGCTCCGCCCGGCGGGGCCCTCCCGTCGTGCGTCAACCAGCGTGCCGGTCGCTACCGCGCAAACATGGGACGTTTGGCCCCGGCCGGCCTGGGACGCCCAGGCGGTCCGGGGTGGGTGAAGCGAGCGACACTGCCGGAGACCATGCCATCACATCCGCCACCCCAGCGCAGCACCCTCGTGCCACGACTCCACGCCGGTAGCGTGCTCACATGGCCGCACCCGTTCCCGAGCGCGTGCCCGCAGCGTCGTACTGGCGCACCGCCCGCTCGCCCCGGATGGTGCTCCTGCTGGTCCTGCTGCTGGTCGCGGCGGCGGTGTGCGCCCGGCTGGGCGCCTGGCAGCTGGACCGTGCGAAGGCACAGGGCCAGGCGCAGGAGCAGGTGCGCCAGCGTCAGGTGGAGTCGCAGCCGGCCGTCCCGCTCGACGAGCTGTTGAAGCCGCAGACCAGCTTCCCCGGTGAGCTCGTGGGCCGCCGCGTGGACGTCTCCGGTGCCTTCGAGCCGGACCAGGTGCTCGTCCCGGGGCGGGCCCTGGGTGACCGGACCGGCTACCTCGTCGTGACGCCGCTGCGGGTCGGCGGGGCTTCCGGTGGCGGAGCCGGCGACGCGGCGAGCGCTGCGGGAGCCGGCGACGGCGGGGACGGCGCGGTGCTGGCAGTGGTCCGCGGCTGGGTGCCGGACCGCGCGGCCGCCGACGCGTTGGCGCCGGCGCCCGAGGGGACGGTCGCGGTGACCGGCTTCCTGCAGGCGGGCGAGGCCGGGAGCGCGGTGGACCTGCCCCCGGGCGAGGTCGGGGCGATCAGCCCCGGAGCCCTGGTGAACCGGTGGGGCGGCCCCATCTACTCCGCGTACCTGGTGCTCAGCACGGTCAGCCCTGGGCAGGACCCTGCGCTGGCCCTCCTGCCGGCGCCGAGCCTGATCTCGGACAGCGGCGGGAGCGGACTCAACCTGCAGAACCTCGCCTACGCCCTGCAGTGGTGGATCTTCGGTGGCTTCGCGCTGCTGCTCTGGGGGCGCATCGTCCGCGACGAGACCCGCGCCCAGCGGGAGGCCGACGGCGGCGGCTCGGCGGCGGTCAGTCCCGACCGGACGGCGGGGGACGTCGGCGTAGCGCCTTGACCTGGCGTCGCTGGACCTCCGACGCCGCCCGGCGGCTGCGCGACGCGCGACTGGGCCGGGTCGGACGCCGCGGGGGAGCCGGTGGCCGCAGCGCGTCGTCGAGCAGCACGACGAGCCGGGCGATCGCCGCCTCACGGTTGCGCAGCTGGGAGCGGTACTCCGAGGCCGCGATCGTCAGCACGCCATCGACCAGGCGATGGCCCAGCCGCCCGACTACGCGCTCGCGCTGCTGCGGAGTGAGCGACGGGGTCGCGCCGATGTCCCAGGAGAGCTCGACGCGCGAGTCGGTGGTGTTGACGCCCTGGCCACCGGGCCCGCTGGACCGCGAGAACCGCCAGCGCAGCTCGGCGTCGTCGACGACGACACCGGAGCTCAGGATCACGGGACCGGGCACGTCACCAGCCTGCCCGTCCGCCGCGGCCGCTGCCAGCGCCGGCCCGGGTCACTCCTGCTGCCAGGAGCGCCACAGGGCCGCGTAGTCCCCGCCGGCGGCGACCAGCTCGTCGTGCGAGCCGATCTCCGTGATCCGGCCGGCGTCGACGACGGCTACGCGGTCGGCGTCGTGAGCGGTGTGCAGCCGGTGCGCGATGGCCACCACCGTGCGGCCGGTCAGGACCGCCGACAGCGAGCGCTCGAGGTGCCGCGCCGCCCGCGGGTCGAGCAGGGACGTCGCCTCGTCCAGCACGAGGGTGTGCGGGTCGAGCAGCACCAGACGGGCCAGCGCCACCTGCTGCGCCTGGGCGGGCGTCAGCACCAGCCCGCCGGACCCGACCTCGGTCGCCAGGCCGTCGGGCAGCGCGCTGACCCACTCCCAGGCGTCGACGGTCTCGAGCGCTCGGCGCAGCTCCGCGTCGTCGGCGCTCGTCTTCGCCAGGCGCAGGTTCTGCTCGACCGTCCCGACGAACACGTGGTGCTCCTGGGTGACCAGGGCGACGTGACGGCGCAGGTCCTCGAGCGGCAGCTCGACCAGGGGCACGCCACCGACGCTGACCTCGCCCGCGGTGGGCGGGTGGATGCCTGCGAGCATGCGGCCGAGCGTGGACTTGCCCGCACCGGACGGCCCGACGACCGCCAGCCGCTCCCCGACCCGCAGGTCGAGCCCGATGCCGTGCAGCACGTCGTGGCCCTCCCGGTGGGCGTACCGGACGTCCGTGGCGACGACGTGCTCGTCCGCCGGCCGCTGCGTGCCGACGGTCCTGTCCGGAGGGACCGACTGGACGCCGATGATGCGGGCGAGCGCGGTCGCGCCGACCTGGACCTCGTCGAGCCAGTAGATGAGCTCCCAGAGCGGCCGCATCACCTGCAGCGCGTACAGGGCGACAGTCGTGACGGCGCCGACGGTGCTGGTCCCGGTCGAGATCAGGTGCGCCCCCCAGAGCACCACGGCCACGATCGGGAGCACGAAGGACAGGTCGACACCGGGGAACAGGACCGTCCGCAGCCGCAGCGTGTAGCTCTCGGCCGCGAACGCCTCACGCAGGTCGTCCTCGACGCGGGCGCGGCGGCGCGGTCCCAGACCCAGGGCGTCGACGGTCCTGGCCCCCTCGACCGACTCGGTGATGGTGCCGTTGAGCGTCGCGTAGGCGGCCGACTCACGCAGGTAGCCGGCGGCGGCGCGCCGCAGGTACCAGCGCGTGACCGCGAGCAGCAGCGGTGTGCCGACGAGCATCGCGACGGCGACCCGTGCGTCCACGACGAACGCCGCGACGACTGTCAGGAGGATGGTCGCGGAGTTCACCAGGATGCGCGGCACGCCGAAGCGCACGCTGTGCTGGACCCGGTCGATGTCGTTGGTGCTGCGCGCGAGGAGGTCACCGGTGCCGGCCCGCTCCACCGTGGACAGCGGCAGGCGGGTGACGGTGGCGATGAACTCCTCGCGCAGCTCGGCGAACACCGTCTCGCCCAGCACCATCGCCGCCTGCTGGGCGTAGCGGATCAGCACGGTCTGGAGCAGGACGGCACCGACGAGCACCAGCACGGTGCGGTCGACGACGGCGGCTGTTGTCCCGCGCGCGACGGCGTCGACCATCCGGCCAAGGAGCCACGGGCCGGCCAGGCCGGCCACGGCCGCCAGGGTGTGCAGCGTCAGGACCGTCGAGAGCCCCGAGCGGTGCTCACGCAGGAGCCGTCCGGTGTGGGCGCGCAGGGTTGCGGGGTCAGCGATGGGCAGCTTCACGGAGGTCCTCCTCACGGTCGGTCGTCGGGGTGTCGGTGCTCAGGGAGTGCTCGGGCTGCCGCGGACCGGGGACGAGCGGCCCGGCTACCGCGGGAGTGGTGCTGCCGGCGGTCGGGGTGCCGGTGTCGCTTCCCGCGCGGCTCACGACCGCCCGGTACGCAGCCGACGCCCGCGGGCCGGAGAGCAGCTCGCGGTGCGTCCCCTCGGCGACCACGCGGCCGTCGGCGACGAGCACCACGTGGTCGACGCCGTCGAGCACGAGCGGGCTCGCCGTCACGACGCCGGTGGTGCGGCCCGCGCGGTGCGCCACCAGGCGCTGCGCGATCCGCGCCTCGGTGTGCGCGTCCACGGCGCTGGTCGGCTCGACCAGCACGAGCACCTCCGGCTCGGTGAGCAGCGCCCGGGCCAGGGCGACCCGCTGACGCTGGCCCCCCGAGAGGGTGCGTCCCTTCTCGGCGACGCCGCCGTCCAGCCCGTCCGGGACCGCCTCGAGCACGTCGGCGGCGTCGGCGACGTGGAGGGCGCCCAGCAGCGCATCGGTCGTCGCACGTCCCTTCACGTCGAGCTCGCCGCGCAGGACGCCGGTGAAGAGCTGCGGGGTCGACTCGCCCACCACGATCCGCCGCCGCACCTCGGCCAGCCCCAGCTCGGCCAGCGGGACGCCGCCGAGGTGCACGCGCCACGCGTCGTCCTCGTGCTCGCGGCCGAGCAGGCCCAGCCGGGTGGCGATGCGCGCGGTCTCGTCGGGGTCCGCGCTGACCAGGGCGGTGACCCGTCCGGCGTGCAGGACCACGCCCGACAGCTCGTCGACGAGGTCGTCGCCGGCGGCGTGGGTCCACCCGTCCGGACCGGCGCTCGCGACCCTCGCGCCGGACGTTGACGCGACGGCTCCGCGCGGGTCGGCACCGGTCTCGGGGATGCTGAGGACGCGCAGGATCTTGCGCACCCCCACCACCGCGCGGCTGAGCACCTGCACCGCCTCCGTCGCAGCGGTCAGCGGCTCGGTCAGGAACGCGGCGTACCCGTAGAACGTGACCAGCTGCCCGACGGTGATCTCGCCGGTGATCGCGAGCCGCGCGCCGAACCACACCACGGCCGCGAGGAACATGCCTGGGAGCAGCGCCTGCAGGGCGTCCAGGAGCGACTGGGTCCGCGCCACGCGGACGCCCGCTCGTCTGACCGTCTGGGACTGCTGGCGGTAGCGCTCGGTGAACACCTCCTCGCCACCGATCCCGCGCAGGATGCGCAGCCCGGCGACGGTGTCCGCGCCGAGCGTGCTCAGACGTCCCGACGCCTCGCGCTGGACCGTCTGCCGCTTCTGCAGCGGCCGGACCAGCAGTGCGAGCGCGGTGGCCACGGCGGGCAGCCCCACCAGGACGGTGACGCCCAGGGTGAGCGAGCTGCGCAGCAGGAGCACGGCGACCGTGACGTAGGCGACGAGCCCGCCGATGAAGCGGGCGGTGACGTAGAAGACCTCGCCCACGCGCAGCGCGTCGGACGCGACGGTGGCGACGACCTCGCCGGTCGGCAGCTCGGCGGTGATCGCGTCGCCGGTGCGGCTGACGTGGTGGCCGACCAGCTGAGAGGTGCGGAAGGCGCCGCGCAGCCAGGCCTCGACGTCCATGCGGTGACCGAGCACGTTCGCCAGGACCTGCACGATCCCGACACCGAGCAGCAGCAAGGACCCCTGCACGAGGCGGCGGCTCAGCCCGTGGTCCAGGGCGCCGTCGACGAGGGTGCCCAGCAGGTACGGCAGCGCCGCCTGCGAGACGGCGCCGGCGATGGCCGCCGTGGCGCTGCCCACCAGGAGCCAGGCCTGGGCGCGCGCGACCCACAGCAGGTACGCCGTCGCCGAGGTCAGCGGCGGCGTCCCCGGATCGGGGACCGGCAAGGGGCGCATGGGGCCCCACGCTACGTTCGCCCACCCACACGGGACGAAGGGTTTTCTGAGGCAGGATGGGCCGGCGAGGGCGGATGCCCTGGGACTGACGAGAGGTGGCACCGTGGCAGGCAACGAGTGGTCGACCAAGGCGCAGGCGGCCCTGGGGCGCTACCGCGTGATGGCCATCGTCACCGGCGTGATGCTGCTGGTCCTGTGCGTCGAGCTGATCCTCAAGCACGTGGTCCACGTCGACCAGAGCGTGCTCCGCTGGATCACCTGGATCCCCTTCGCGCACGGCTGGATCTATGTCGTCTACCTGGTCACCGTGGTGGACGCGTGGTCGACCCTGCGCTGGGGCTACCGCCGGCTCGTGGCGATGGTGCTGGCCGGGGTCGTGCCGGTGATGTCCTTCATCGTCGAGCGCCGGGTGCACGCCGACGGTGAGGCGCAGCTCGCTGTGGGCCGGCCGGCGGACCGCACCCCTGCTCTCCGTTGAGGGTCGATACCCTGGCCGGGTGACGGACACCCGCGTGCCCCCAGACCACAGGCCGGTCCTCGTCGTGGACTTCGGCGCCCAGTACGCGCAGCTCATCGCGCGCCGGGTACGGGAGGCGCACGTCTACTCCGAGATCGTGCCGCACACCCTCGGTGTCGCCGAGCTGCTCGCCAAGGACCCGGCGGCGATCATCCTGTCCGGCGGCCCGGCTTCTGTGTACGCCGAGGGCGCGCCCTCCGTCGACCCGGCCCTGTTCGAGGCCGGCATCCCGGTGCTCGGCATCTGCTACGGCTTCCAGGCCATGGCCCGGGCGCTCGGCGGTGACGTCGCGCAGACGGGGTCGCGCGAGTACGGCGGGACGCACGTCGACGTCCCGCAGGCCGGTCTGCTGCTCACCGGCTCACCCACGGAGCAGTCGGTCTGGATGAGCCACGGTGACGCGGTGCACAGCGCCCCGGCCGGCTTCTCCGTCCTCGCCACCTCCGCCGGTTCGCCGGTCGCCGCGTTCGAGGACCGCACCCGCCGCCTGTTCGGCATGCAGTGGCACCCCGAGGTCAAGCACTCCCCGCTCGGTCAGCACGCGCTGACCAACTTCCTCTACCGCGGCGCCGGTCTCGCGCCCACCTGGACCGCGGGCAACGTCATCGCCGACCAGGTCGAGCACATCCGCACCCAGGTCGGCTCGGGCCGGGTCATCTGCGGGCTGTCCGGCGGCGTCGACTCGGCTGTCGCGGCGGCGCTCGTCCAGCGAGCCGTCGGTGACCAGCTGACCTGCGTGTTCGTCGACCACGGCCTGCTGCGCAAGGGGGAGGCGCACCAGGTCGAGGTGGACTTCGTCGCCGCCACCGGTGTCCAGCTCAAGGTGGTCGACGCACGAGAGCGGTTCCTGACGGCGCTCGCCGGCGTGACCGACCCCGAGACCAAGCGCAAGATCATCGGCCGCGAGTTCATCCGCGTGTTCGAGGCGGCCGCCCGCGAGGTCGTCCAGGAGTCCGGTGAGCACGGTACGACGGTGGACTTCCTGGTCCAGGGGACGCTCTACCCCGACGTGGTCGAGTCCGGCGGTGGCGAGGGCGCGGCGAACATCAAGTCGCACCACAACGTCGGCGGGCTGCCCGACGACCTGCAGTTCCAGCTCGTCGAGCCGCTGCGCACCCTGTTCAAGGACGAGGTCCGGGCTGTCGGCCTCGAGCTCGGGCTGCCGGACCCGATCGTCTGGCGCCAGCCGTTCCCCGGCCCCGGCCTGGGCATCCGGATCATCGGTGAGGTGACCGCCGAGCGGCTCGACGTGCTCCGCGAGGCTGACGCCATCGCGCGCGAGGAGCTCACCAGGGCCGGGCTCGACCGCGCCATCTGGCAGTGCCCCGTCGTGCTGCTCGCCGACGTCCGCTCGGTGGGCGTGCAGGGGGACGGGCGGACCTACGGCCACCCCGTCGTGCTGCGGCCGGTCTCCTCCGAGGACGCCATGACCGCCGACTGGTCGCGCGTCCCGTACGACGTGCTGGCCACGATCTCGACGCGCATCACCAACGAGGTGCCCGAGATCAACCGGGTCACGCTCGACGTCACGAGCAAGCCGCCGGGCACGATCGAGTGGGAGTGACGCCTCAGCGTGCGGCGCGGACGAGCTCGTCGCCCGGGTGGGTCTGCTCGCGCCGGCGCTGACGGTCGGCGCGCACCCGTCGCTTGTGCTCGT
The DNA here is from genome assembly GCA_036504175.1 of Actinotalea sp. Taxonomy (GTDB): domain Bacteria; phylum Actinomycetota; class Actinomycetes; order Actinomycetales; family Cellulomonadaceae; genus Actinotalea. The sequence continues at coordinate 24,137 of DASXVR010000217.1, forward strand.
ACATCGAGCCGTCGGCCGCTGAGAGCAGCGCGTCGGCGCTGATGCGGTCCCCGGGCCGGACCTCGCTCGCGCCGACGCTCGCCCGGCAGGGGAGCAGCACGCCGTCCAGCGCCACCGGGTGGGCGAGCGCCAGCTCGATGGCCGTCAGGGTGCGCGGACGGACCTCCTCCGGCGCCCCCTCGCAGACCACGACGAACTCGTCCCCGCCGAGCCGCGCGACGGTGTCCACGGTGCGCACCGCGCCGAGGAGCCGCTGGCCCACGGTGACCAGCAGCTCGTCGCCCACGCCGTGACCGTGCTGGTCGTTGACCGTCTTGAGGTCGTCCAGGTCGAGGAACACCACGACGGCGCCGGGCGACTCGCCCGCGTCCACCGCGTCGAGCAGCGCGCCGAGCCGGGTCATGAGGGTCCGGCGGTTCGCCAGGCCGGTCAGCTCGTCGTGGGAGGCGAGGTGCGACAGGCGCTGGACCGCATCGGCATGCAGGCGCGCCAGGCCGCCGATGCGGACCAGCACCAGCGGCACGAGGAGCACCGTCACGATGGTCAGCAGGAGCCAGTCGGCCTCCCGGCCGGTCGCCTCGACGATGCCGGCCACTGTCGGGTTGAGCCCCTGGACGACCCCGAGGAACACCAGCCGGCGGCCCGTCAGGCGTCCCGCCGTCGGCACCGGGACATCGCCGAGGTGACGCTGGGCGGGGTGCCAGGCGGCGGCCGCCAGGGCGAGGTAGCCGACGATCCAGATCACCCCGATCCACCAGGCGCCGACGCCGCCCACGGGGTCCCTGGTCACCGCTGCCACGATGTTGCCGGCGAGGGTGAGGGCCACCGCCAGCAGCAGGTAGTCCAGGGCCGGCCTGGCGGCGGCGGAGGTGATCCGTGCGCGGGCCACGGCGCCGCCGATGCCGCTGACCAGCAGGATCACGACGAGGGTGTACGCGCGGGTCCCGGTCGGGGAGTGCTGCGACATGAGCACGGGGTGCAGCCCGACGATCCACACCAGGCTCGCTACACCGAGGGAGACGGCGACGGCGTCGATGATGCCGCCGAGGTCGCGCCGCGCGTACGGGAAGGCGATCATCGCCGCACCGGCGAGGAGCGCGACGTACCCGGCGGGGAGCGTGAGCAGGGCGGCGGGGCCGGTAGCCGTCGGCTGGCCCTGCAGGCTCACCTGGACGAGGGCGATGACGTTGTGCGCGGTGAGCAGCGTCATCGCGACGAGCACCGCCAGCCACGGCCGCGGCTTGGCCAGACGGCCGGTCGCCAGCTGCGCCGCGAGCGTGAGCGCCGGGACGAGCGAGGCGAGCACGACTGCGCCGTAACGGACCGGTCCGTGCGAGGTGAGGTACAGGATGCACAGGGCCGAGGCGACGGCGACAAGCGCCGCATGCACGCGCAGGTGCCGTCCTCGTGTGCTCACGGCTCCCCATCGGCAGACGCCCCGCGCCGTGGAGACATCGCTGTCGTGCCGTCCGTCACCATGGGCCAGATAACCTGGCCGGGTGCGCATCTTCCACGTCTCGGACTGCTATGCGCCGCGCACCGGGGGCATCGAGTCCCAGGTCCGTGACCTCGCCCGCGCCCAGGCGGCAGCCGGGCACGAGGTGCACGTGCTCACAGCGACGCGGGGCGACCACGGCGAGCACGGTGGGGTGGTCGAGCACGACGGCGAGGTCACCGTCCACCGCCTCGGGATGCCCGCGCCCTTCGACCTCCCGGTCAACCCGGCTGCCGTCCCTGCTGTGCGTGAGCTGCTGCGCCGCCACCGCCCCGACGTGGTGCACGTGCACGCGGGGGTGGTGTCACCCTTCGCCTTCGACGGCGCCCGGATCGCCCTGGACGAGCGGGTCCCGCTCGCGATCACCTGGCACTGCATGCTCGACGGCACCGTCCCGGCGCTCCGCGCGGCCGTGTCCCGCACGCGGTGGGGCAGCGCGCCGGTCGCCCTCTCGGCGGTGAGCCATGCGGCGGCCGAGCGGGTGGCCGACGTGTTCGGCGGCAAGGTCGGTGTGCTGCCGAACGGCATGGACCTGGAGCGCTGGGCTCCGCGCCACCGGACCGGCCAGGCGGTACCGGAGCCGGAGCTGGTGCCGGAGCCGGAGCCCGGGCCGGCGCGGGACGCGACCCGCTTCCCTGTCGCGCCCACGCACGTGCTGCGCTGCGTCGCGACCATGCGACTCGCGCCGCGCAAGCGGGGCCCCGCCCTCATCGCCGTGGTGGAGGACGCCCTGACCCAGCTGCCGCCGGGCTCGCTCCACCTCGAGGTGCTCGGGGACGGGCCGTCGCGGTCGCGGATGGCCCGCCGGATCACCCGTCGCCGGCTGGCTGGTGCGATCGAGCTGCGGGGGCGCGTGCCGCGCGAGCAGGTGCGCGACGCCTACGACGCTGCCGACGTCTTCATCGCCCCGGCGGTCCTGGAGGCCTTCGGCATCGCGGCGCTCGAGGCGCGCACGGCGGGGCTCGTGGTGGTGGCGCGGCGAGGGACGGGCATCGAGGAGTTCGTCGCCGACGGCCGCGACGGACTGCTCGTCGACGACGACGCGGGGATGGCGAGGGCCCTCGTGCGCCTCGTCCGGGACCCGGAGCTGCTCCGGTCGTTGCGGGCGCACTCACGGGACCACCGCCCGCGCTTCAGCTGGGCTGCGGTCCTGGCCGCGGCGGACGAGGAGTACGCGCGAGCCCGTGACCTGCGGGAACGCGCAGGAGGCTGAGAGCCGGCGGCGGAGTTCGGGGCCTACTGGTACACCCTTCAAGCATGCCTAGGGCCGTTTCTGTGAGGACCATCGGCCCACGGACCATCGGCCCACCCATGTCCGATTTTTCCTTGTGATGCTCGGTTCAGAGTTCGACAGACGAGCTCACCAGGGCCGGCGCCACCGGGTCTGGACCCGAAGCCGTTCCTGGGAAGGGCAGCATCATGAACAACAACAAGTCAGTCCGGATCGTCGGCCTGGTGGCGATCATCGCCGGCATCGTCCTGGTCCTGGCCGGCGGTGTCACGTGGGGCACCGTCCGCAGCCAGCTGGTCGAGGAGAAGATCACCGTCTCCGAGGACGCCGCATC
>DASXVR010000218.1:0-11349 GCA_036504175.1 Actinotalea sp.
CCGGGGCGCACCCCTTGACAGCCGTATCGCCGGTGGGCTTAACTCACGCCTTGAAGGAACAAACTCACGGCGTGAAATAAGGCGGGTGGGCGACGATGCCCCGAACGGTCCCAGTGCTCCGAACCCCTGACGGGGCCCGGCAGTGACGCGCGACACGAGTGTCCGCGTGCTGCGGCAGGCCAACCGCGCGGCGGTCCTGCGGCACGTCATCCTGGCCCGCGAGACCACACGGTCCCGCGTCGGCGACGCCTGCGGCCTGTCTGTCGGCTCCGTCACCAACGTCGTCAACGACCTGCTCGACGAGGGCCTGATCGAGGAGACAGGCTCGATGCCGTCGGGGGCCGGCCGCCCGACCACCCTGCTCAGCCCGCGTGCCGAGGGTGCCTACTTCGTCGGCGTCGACGTCGGCGAGCAGGGTGTGGCAGTCGAGCTGTTCGACCTGCGCATGAACCGGGTGGACCGCGAGTTCGCCCGCGCGGACTCCGACTCGCTCCCCGAGCCCGCGGCCATCGCCGCAGCCCTCACGGCCGCGGTGACCCGCGTCTGGTCGAGGCATCCCGATCTTCAGGAGGGCATCGCCGGCATCGGTCTCGGCCTCCCCGGCGTCGTCGAGGCCGAGCCGGGTGGCGACGTCCTCTACGCGCAGACGCTTGGCTGGCCGCGCGTCGAGGTCGCCGACCTCTTGGACGTCTCGGGCCTGGGAGACGTCGCCGTCTACGCGGCCAACGGTGCCAAGACGCTCGCCGCGGCCGAGAACGCCTTCGGTGCGGCGCGGGGGGCCGAGCGGGCGGTGGTCGCGCTGCTCGGCCGTGGCGTCGGCCTCGGAGTGCTGCAGGACGGCCACCTGCTGGCCGGGCGGGCCGGGACGGCGGCCGAGTGGGGCCACACGCGGGTCGCCCTGCGCGGACGGCGCTGCGCCTGCGGCGGGTCCGGCTGCCTGGAGGCCTACGTCGGCGCCGAGGGGATCCTCGGCCGCTGGCGCGAGGCCGGCGGAGAGCCCGACGGTCACGGCTGGAACGCGCTCGGCGCCCTCGTCGAGGCGGCTGCCGGTGGCGACGACGCAGCGGGGCGGGTGCTCGACGAGACGGTCGAGATCCTCGGGCTCGGGCTCGGCAGCGTCGTCAACCTGTACAACCCCGAGCGCCTCGTGATCGGCGGGTGGGTCGGCCTGCGGCTCATGGAGAGCCGGGCGGCAGCCATCGAGGTGGCCTGTCGCGACAGCGCCCTCCCGCACTTCGCCTCCCAGCTCAGCGTCCAGCCCTGCGCCTTCGGGGGCGACTCGGTCGCCCTCGGATCGGCCCTGCTCCCTCTGGAGCACCTCATCGACCCGCCGACGGCCCGGACCTTCCGTCCGGACGACGGCCGGCACCAGCACGTCCTCGTCCCCACCGCAGCACCATCGAAGGAGATGTCATGAGAAGGACCACCAGCACCCTGAGGCTGGGCGTCGCGGCTGCTGCCACGGCACTCGTCCTCGCGGCCTGCGGGAACAGCGGCTCCACCCCCGGCGCTGCTGACGCCACGGACGCCGGCTCGTCCGAGGCGCCGACGCTGTCCGTCTGGGTCATGGGGGACTCCGGCGCCAACCTGGAGGCCGCCGTCAAGCCGTTCACCGAGAAGACGGGGATCGCGGTCGACGTCGAGGCCATCCCGTGGGACAGCGTGAACGACAGGCTCACCACCGCCGTCGCGTCGGGCAAGGGCCCGGACGTGACCCAGATCGGGCTGTCCCAGCTCGCCTCGTTCATGGACGGCGGCGCCCTCGAGGACATCAGCGGCAAGATCGCCGACTACCCCAACCTCGCCTCGGCCAACTTCCCCTCGGCGGTCTCGGCCGAGAACCTGAACCCCGACGGCGGCGTGTACTCCGTCCCGTGGGTCAGTGACACGCGCGTGCTGTTCTACCGTTCCGACATCCTGGCTCAGGCGGGCTTCGCCGCGCCGCCGGCCACCTGGGACGAGCTGCGCACCACGGCCAAGGCGCTCGCCGGTCGGGGTGAGGGCCAGTTCGGCTACTACATCCCCCAGTGGGACGCGCCGCTGCCGGTCACCTACACGTGGCAGACCGGGACCGACGTGATGAAGGATGGCAAGATCGACCTCGACACCGACGGCTTCCGTGCAGCGGTCGACCACTACCTGGCCTTCTACCAGGACGGCTCGGTGCCGACGGCCAGCGACTTCGACCAGACCACCGGCTTCATCTCCGGTGCGGCGCCGATGCTCGTGTCCGGTCCCTACCTGGCCAACGCCATCAAGGAGCAGGCGCCCGACCTGGACGGCAAGTGGTCCGTCAGCCCGGTCCCCACGGACAGCAAGGGGACCTCGTTGTTCGCCGGCTCCAACCTCGGGGTGTGGGCCGGGAGCAAGAACGTGGACGCCTCCCTCCAGCTGATCAACTTCCTCGCTGGTCCAGCGACGCAGGTCGCCTGGTACAAGGCCAACGGCGAGCTCCCGGCAGTGACCGCGGCCTTCGACGACCCCGCCCTGGCCGACGACCCGCTCGTCGCCGTCTACGCCAAGCAGCTGCAGGACTCGAAGCCGCTGCCGATCAGCACGGCCTGGGACGCCGCCAACGCGGCCATCCTGGAGACCCTCAACGCGATCGCGCTGACCGGTGCCGACAAGGCTCAGTCGCTCGACGCGCTGAACCAGACGATCGAGGAGATCAACGCACGATGACCGGTGACGGCGGTGCTGGCGGGTCGCTGCTCGGCAGCACCGCCGTCCTCCACCGGCGCAGGGCGGGCGTGCCGGCCGGGCAGCCGGTCGGGAGGCGGCCCGCGCGTCGGTCGCGGCTGGCGCGGGTCCGGCGAGCGGCCGTGCCCTACGGCTTCATCGCTCCCGCGCTGCTGCTGCTGGCCCTGTTCGGCCTGCTCCCGATCGTGGTGGCGGCAGGGGTGAGCCTGACGGACCTGGACATCGGTGGCCTGGGGCACCCGGACACGATCCGTGTGATCGGTCTCGACAACTACCGGCGCCTGTTCGAGGACGCGGCGTTCTGGCGGTCGATCCAGACGACCGGCCTGTTCGTCGGGCTCGGGGTACCGGTGATCATCACGGTCTCGCTCGCCGTCGCCGTCGGGCTGAACGCGTCGCGGTCCCGGTTCTTCCGGGCCCTGCGCGCCTTCTACTTCCTGCCTGCCATCACGGCCATCGTCGCGATCGCCCTGATCTGGGGCTACCTCTACAACAGCCAGTTCGGGCTCTTCAACCAGCTGCTGGGGGCCGTGGGCCTCGAGCCGGTGGCGTGGCTCTCCCAGCCGGGAACAGCCCGGGTGGCCGTGGCCCTGGTCGCGGTGTGGCGGGCGACCGGGCTGAACATCATCATCTTCCTGGCCGCGCTGCAGTCCATCCCGCCGGAGTACCACGAGGCCGCGGCCCTGGACGGGGCGGGGCGGTGGACCACGTTCTGGCGCGTCACGTTCCCCCTGCTGCGCTTCGCCCTGTTCTTCGTCACCGTGACGACGCTCATCGGCTGGCTCCAGTTCTTCGACGAGCCGTACGTGCTCACCCGGGGCGGGCCCGTCGGGGCTACCACCTCGGTCTCCCTGTTCATCTTCAAGAACGGGTTCAGCCTCAACCAGTTCGGGTACGCCAGCGCCGGTTCGATGGTCCTCTTCGTGATCATCGCCTCGGTGACGGTGCTCCAGCTGCGACTCGCCAGGGGGACCGATGACTGAGCACGTGGTTGCCCGACCGTCGGTCGCCGAGCGCCGCCCGCGTCGGCCCGGGACCCGGCGCTCGAGCCGGGTGGGCCTGGTGGTGCTCGGGGCCGTGCTCGCCGTGGGCGCCCTGGCGACGTCCTTCCCGTTCCTGTGGATGGTGACGAGCTCGTTCAAGCCGCCGCGCGAGGCTGTCGCGTCGCCCCCGACGCTGCTCCCGTCCTCGCCGTCGCTGGACGCCTACGTGCGGCTCTTCACCGAGCTGGACTTCACGCGCTACCTGCTCAACACGCTCGCCGTGGTCGCCATCGGGGGAGTGGGCCTGGTCTTCATGGCGATGGCCGGGTACGGGTTCGCCAAGTTCCGGTTCCGCGGACGCGGCGGCCTGTTCCTCATGGTGCTGATGACGCTGATGATCCCGGTGCAGGTCACGATGATCCCGACCTACCTCATCCTCAACCGGCTGCAGCTGACGAACACCCTCGTCGGCATCGCGGCGCCGACCCTGGTGAGCGCCTTCGGCATCTTCCTGTTCCGGCAGTTCATGGCAACCATCCCGGACGAGCTGCTCGAGGCGGCCCGGCTGGACGGCGCAGGCGAGGGACGGCTGTTCCTGACGATCGTCCTGCCGCTGTCGAAGCCGATCCTCGCCGTCCAGGCGGTCCTGACCTTCATCGCCGGGTGGAACAGCTTCCTGTGGCCCCTGATCATCGCCAGCGACCAGGACAAGTACACGCTGTCGGTCGCGTTGTCCCTGCTCAACCAGCAGATCACCGTCAACCCGACCCTGCAGATGGCCGGCGCCTCGTTGATGGTGGTCCCGATCGTGGCCGTCTTCATCCTGTTCCAGAAGCACATCGTCCAGGGCTTCACCATGTCGGGCCTCAAGTGAGCCCGGAGCGCCAGACCGAGAAGGAGTCCTTCGTGCTGCACCCCTCCGCACCCGAGCACCCGCCCGGTGACGAGCTGGCGCCGGGCGCCGGCGTCGGCCGGTTCCACCACGTCGCCGGCGGCCGGATCGTCGACCCCGACGGGCACCCGGTGCTGCTCCGGGGCGTCGGCCTGGGCAACTGGCTCCTGCCCGAGGGCTACATGTGGGGCTTCGGGGCGTCGGCCGCCTCGCCGCGGCAGATCGAGGCCGCCGTCGAGGAGATGCTCGGTGCCGTCGATGCCGAGCGCTTCTGGCGCGGGTTCCGCGACCGGTTCGTCGCCGAGGCCGACGTCGTCGCCATCGCCCAAGCGGGCTTCGACCACGTCCGGCTGCCCGTCAACTGGCGTGTCCTGATGACCTCGGCCGGTGGGTTCCTCGAGGCCGGCTTCGAGCTCGTGGACCGGCTCATCGGGTGGTGCCGGGAGCAGGGGCTGACGGTGCTCATCGACCTGCACGGCGCCCCCGGCGGGCAGACGGGCACGAACATCGACGACTCGGCCGGGCGGCCCGAGCTCTTCATGGACCCGCGCAACGAGGAGCTCGCCGTCGCCCTGTGGACCGAGATCGCCCGCCGCTACCGCGACGAGCCCGCGGTGCTCGGCTACGACCTGCTCAACGAGCCCCTGCCCGACCAGTGGCAGCACCGCTACTCCGGTGAGCTCGTCGCCCTCTACCGGCGCCTGACAGCGGCGGTCCGCTCCCAGGACCCGGACCACCTGATCATGTACGAGGGGACGCACTGGGCCACCAACTGGGACATCTTCACCGAGGTGTGGGACCCGAACTCGGTGCTGCAGTTCCACAAGTACTGGTCCCCGGTGGACCGCGCGGGCATCGAGCGGTTCCTGGCCGTCGGACGGCGGCTCGGCCTGCCGGTGTACATGGGGGAGGGCGGGGAGAACACCCCCGAGTGGATCGCCGCCGCCACCCAGCTGTACGAGGACTGCGGCGTGGGCTGGAACTTCTGGACCTGGAAGAAGATCGAGACACGCACCTCGCCGCTGTCCGTGCGCGCACCCGACGGCTGGGACCGTGTCCTGGCCCGGGTCGAGGGGACGGCCGGCCGCCTCGACCGGGACGACGCGGTCCGGATCTTCGACGAGCTGCTCGAGAACATGACGGCCGCCCGGTGCACCCGGCACCCCGCCGTCCTCCACGCGCTGTTCCGGCTCGCTCCGCTCACGCTCCCGGCCTACGGCTTCACCTTCCGCGGTGCAGGGGTCTCGTACGGGACCGCCGCAGCGACGCCGCACCCGCGCCTGCGGGCCGACGACGCCGTCACGCTCCGGCGCCGGGACGGTGCACCTGACCTGGACTTCGGCCATCCGGCGCGGGTCGGCCGCGAGGGTGACGTCGTGGCCGACCTCGGCGCCGGGGACTGGCTCGCCTTCGACGTCGAGCTCGTCCCCGGGGAGTGGACCATCGCCGTGATCGGCGAGCACGGTCCGGGCGCGCCGGCGGTCACCGCGGCGGGCTCGCGCGTGACCCTGACCTCCCGGGACGGTGGGGCCGCCGACCAGGTGTGGACCGGGACGTACACGGTCCTCGAGCGGGGACGTCCCGAGATCCGGGTCACCGCCGGTCCCGACGGGCTCGTCCTGACCCGTCTGCGCGTGACGGCGGCGACGTGACGCACCAGGTGGCGGTCGATGCGCCCTACCGTGACCCCACGCTGTCCGTCGGCGAACGCGTCGCCGACCTCCTCGCGCGCATGACGCTGCCCGAGAAGGTCGGGCAGATGCTCCAGCTCGATGCGCAGCAGGGCGTCGAGCTCGCGCTCGCCGGCATGCACGCCGGCTCGCTGCTGCACACCTGCGAGCAGGACATCGAGGCGGCGCACGCGCTGGTAGCACGCAGCCGGCTGCAGATCCCGGTCCTCATCGCCGAGGACTGCATCCACGGCCACTCCTTCTGGGCGGGCGCGACGATCTACCCCACCCAGCTGGGGATGGCGGCGACGTGGGACCCGGCGCTGGTCGAGCGCGTGGCGCGGGCCACAGCCGTCGAGGTGGCCGCGACCGGCATCCACTGGACCTTCTCGCCGGTCCTGTGCATCGCCCGCGACCTGCGATGGGGTCGGGTCGGGGAGACGTTCGGCGAGGACCCGCACCTCATCGGCGAGCTCGCCACGGCGATGGTCCGTGGGTACCAGGGCGGCGGGCTGTCCGACCCGACAGCGATCCTGGCCACCGCCAAGCACTTCGCCGGCTACTCCGAGACCCAGGGCGGCCGCGACGCGAGCGAGGCGGACATCTCCCGGCGCAAGCTGCGCTCGTGGTTCCTCCCGCCGTTCGAGCGCGCGGCGCGCGAGGGCTGCGCGACCTTCATGCTCGGGTACCAGTCGATGGACGGCGTGCCGATCACCGTCAACCGTTGGCTGCTCGGCGACGTGCTCCGTGGCGAGTGGGGCTACACGGGGGTGCTGGTCACCGACTGGGACAACGTCGGACGCATGGTCTGGGAGCAGCGGGTCTTCCCCGACGACGCGAACGCTGCCGCTGCGGCGGTGCTGGCTGGGAACGACGTCGTGATGGCGACGCCACAGTTCTTCGAGGGAGCCCAGCGAGCGGTCGAGCGAGGGCTGATCGCGGAGTCGGACCTCGACCACGCCGTGGGACGGGTGCTGGCGCTCAAGCTCCGGATGGGGCTGTTCGAGGAGCCCCGGCGTCCGGACGCGAGCCGTCAGCGCGCCGTGATCGGCTCCCGGGAGCATCGGGACCTCGCCCTCGAGGTCGCCCGCAGGTCCCTCGTGCTGCTGGCCAACGACGGCACCCTGCCGTTGGCGGGTGGCTGCACCGCCGGAGCCGACGGCCGCGCCGTCGCGCCCGAGGCGCTGCCGCGGCGGATCGCCGTCGTCGGCCCGAACGCTGACGACGCGCAGGCCCAGCTCGGCGACTGGGCGGGTGCGTCCGGCCAGGTCGCCTGGATGATGCCCGACGGCCATCCGCGGCACCTGACCCGCACGGTGGTCGACGGCCTGCGTGCCCTGTCCCCGCAGGGCTGGGACGTCACGTACGAGCGAGGCGCCGACATCCTGACCGTCGGCCCCGACCCGGAGGGCGAGCGGTTCGCCGACGGGCAGCCGCGCCCGCCCGTGGTGCGCGCGGCCGCGACGGACGACGCGCTCGTCGAGCGGGCCGTCGCCGCAGCTCGGGCCGCGGACTGGGTCGTCGCCGTGGTCGGCGACCGCATCGAGCTGGTCGGCGAGGGACGGTCCACGGCGACCCTGGAGCTCGTCGGCGGGCAGGTCGCCCTCCTGGACGCCCTCGTCGCGACCGGGACGCCCGTCGTGGTGGTGGTGATCGCCTCCAAGCCGCTCGTCCTTCCCCCGTCGGCCCACCGCGCCGCGTCGATCGTCTGGGCCGCCAACCCCGGGATGGGCGGAGGGTCGGCGCTCGCCGAGCTGCTCCTCGGGCTGGTGGAGCCCACCGGGCGGCTGCCGATCTCGTTCGCGCTCCATGCCGGGCAGCAGCCGACCTACTACAACCAGGTCCGCGGGCAGCACGGCGACCGGTACGCCGACCTGACGCAGCGGCCCGCCTTCGCGTTCGGTGAGGGGCTCAGCTACACCACCGTCACGTACACGGACCTGGAGGTGCTCTCGCCCGTCGTCCCGCCCGATGGCGTGGTGCGGGCCCGGGTGAGTCTGCACAACGCAGGGGACCGGCCGGCCGTGGAGACGGTCCAGGCGTACGTCAGCGACCTGGTCACCTCGGTGACCTGGGCGGAGCAGGAGCTCAAGGCGTTCCGGCAGGTCACCCTGGCGCCTGGCGAACGTCGCGTGGTCGAGCTCGAGGTGGCGGCGCAGGCGTGCACGGTCGTCGACGCGACCGGCCGGCGCGTGACCGAGGAGGGCGAGCTCGAGCTGCGGGTGGGTCCGTCGTCGCGCGCGGAGACCCTCCTGAGGGCCTCCTTCGCCATCGTCTGAGAGCGCGGGCTAGGCTCGGGCGGCGCCCTCAGCGCACCCCACCTGCCTGGGATGGTCGTCGTGCCTCACGCCAGCAGCACCGTCGTCATCGACCGCCCGATCGCGGAGGTCTTCGCCTTCCTGGCGGACGCGGAGAACGACCTGCGGTGGAGGAGCGGCATCCGCGAGATGTCCCACGCGGGCGGCGGCCCGGGCGTCGGGACGCGCTACCGGCAGCGGGTCGCCGGACCGGCAGGCAGGTCCATCCCCGCGGACATCGAGGTCACGGCGTTCGACCCGCCCACCCGGCTCGCCTTCGCGGGCACGGCAGGGCCCGTGCGTCCGGTGGGCGAGTACCGGCTGACCGAGCGGGACGGCGGCACCGAGGTCGTCTTCACGATCGCGGCAGAGCTCGGTGCCCTGCCCCGGCTCCTCATGGGCCGACGCATCCAGGAGACGATGACCAGCGAGGTCGGGGCTCTCCGGACGCTGAAGACGGTCCTGGAGCACCCCACCGCACCGTGAGCGCGTCCGGACCGCCGGCCGCCTCGTGACCCGCGTGTGCACAGCCCCTGCGCGGGTCAGACGGCGAACGGCACGCCGCAGCGCAGGACCACGTTGGCGTAGGCGGTGTCCTCGCCTGTGCGGACGACGAGCTGCGCGCGGCCGACCATCGCCTTGAGCTCGTCGTGCGGCAGCCTCTCGGCGGGCGCGGCGAGGCGGGCGTCCACCCAGCCTCCGGCCGGCCAGTCGTCCGCGGGCGCGGAGACCCAGGCATGCTCGACGACGATCTCCGCGAGGAGGGCGTCGAGGACGTCGGTGAACCGGGGGAGCCCGAACACGATCGCCAGGTCGACCACGGGCACGTGAGCCGGGACGGGCAGCCCGGCGTCGGCGACGACGACGAGGTCCGTGTGGCCGAGCCGGGCCAGGTGGCCGGACAGCGGGGCGTTGATGATTCCGGATCGCTTCATGGCAGCGGGTCATCCTTCCAGGGGTAGGACGCCTGGGCTCCCAGGCGCTGGACCGAGTACGCCGCGACACGCGCGGCGTGATGGGCGGCGTCACGCAGGGTCGAGCCCAGTGCGAGGCCGGAGGCGAGGGCTCCCACGAAGGCGTCGCCGGCGCCCGTGGTGTCGCGGACGGCGACAGCCCGGGCCGGGACCGTCCAGACGGCGTCGTCGTCGGCGCCCAAGGCCCCCGCGCTGCCCAGCGTGACCACGACGGAGGGGACGCCCAGGGCTCGCAGCCGCCGCGCCGCGCGCGCCGCGCCGAGGACCTCAGGGGCCAGGTCCGGGTCGCCTGCTGTGTCGCCTGCTGTGTCGCCTGCTGTGGCGTCCGGCTGGTCGCCGAGGGCGCCGAGCACCAGCGCTGCCTCGTGCTCGTTCACCACCAGCGGGTCCGCGAGCCGCAGCGTGGCCAGGGGAAGGGCTGCGGCCGGCGCGACGTTCAGCACGACGCGCGACCCGCCGGCGTGGGCCAGCTCGGCCGCGCGCACCGTGGCCTCGAGAGGTATCTCGGCCTGGAGCACGCAGACGATCCCGGCGGCCACCACGTCACGCGCGGCGTCGACGGCCGACGTCGTCACCGCGCCGTTGGCACCGGGCACCACGATGATGGTGTTCTCGCCGTCCTGGTCGAGCGTGACCACCGCAAGGCCGGTGGCGCCCGGGACCCGGGCCACCGCGGACGTGTCGACGTCGGCGTCGAGGAGCTCGGCGAGGGCGACGGCCGCGTTCGCGTCCTGCCCGACGGCTCCCACCATCGCGGTGCGTGCACCCAGGCGGGCGGCGGCGAGTGCCTGGTTGGCGCCCTTCCCGCCCGCGTAGAGCTCTCCGGACGTGCCGAGGAGGGTCTCGCCGGGACGGGGATGGCGGGCCACCTCGAGCACGAGGTCGACGTTGAGCGAGCCGACCACGACTACGTCGTACCTCATCACGATCTCCTTCGACCGTCAGCGTCGGGTTGACATCCCGCCGGAAGCCTATCTAGCCTCAGCGTAGTTCATTCACGTTGGAATGATAATTCAGGCGGTCGATGATGATCAGCACGAGCCGACGGGGTACCCCCCTGGCGAAGGACCTCGTCCTCGCCGTGGACCAGGGCACCACGAACAGCAAGGCCGTGCTGGTCGACCCCGCGACCGGTGCCGTCGTCGCCTCCGGGTCACGCCCCGTGAGCATCGCCTTCCCTGCGCCGGGCTGGGTCGAGCAGGACGCGACGGTGCTCTGGGACGCGACTGCCGGCGCGGTCGCGGACTGCCTGGCCGATGCGGCGGGCGCGCTGCCGGTCGCCGTCGCTGTCACCAACCAGCGTGAGTCGGTCGTCTGCTGGAGCCGTTCCACCGGTCGTCCCCTGGGCCCGGTGCTCGGCTGGCAGGACGCCCGCACGGCCGCGGCCTGCGCCGACCTGGTGGCCCGCGGCGCCGGCGACGAGGTCGCACGACGCACCGGCCTGTCCCTCGACCCGATGTTCTCCGCGCCCAAGATGCGCTGGCTCCTCGACGCGGCGGTCGCCGGCGGCGCCGACCCGTCCGACGTGTGCCTCGGCACCGTCGACGCGTGGCTCGTCTGGAACCTCACCGGCGAGCGCTTCGCGGAGGCCGGCAACGCGTCGCGAACGCTGCTGCTGGACCTCGTCACGCTCGACTGGCACCCGGCACTGCTGGAGGTCTTCGGTCTGCCGGCCTCCTGCCTCGCCGAGGTCCGTGGCTCGGACGCCGGGTTCGGCCGGACCCGCGCCGTCGCCGGCCTGCCGGCGGGACTACCGGTGTCCAGCGTGCTGGCGGACTCCCACGCAGCCCTCTACCAGCACGGCTGCACCAGCGCGGGCACGGGCAAGGCGAC
>DASXVR010000219.1:0-2635 GCA_036504175.1 Actinotalea sp.
GTCCAGCTCCTCCACCACCCCCAGCAGTCCCCGTACGGCAACCCCATCCCGGGCCTCGCCGAGCTCGGTGAGGTCGCCGAGGCGCACGGGTTCCTCGACGGCGTGGTCCCTCTGCTGACGTTCGCGGGGGCGGCCGACGACCGCCCGAGCGAGCCCGGCGGGGACGGCCCCGCGCAGGCCGTCGTGGGTCGCCTCGGCGAGCCGCTGCAGACGGACATCGAGCTGCTCGAGCGCCTCGCGGCCGCCGGCGTCCTGCCCGGAGCGACGGTGACGGTCGAGCGCGGCGCGGGCGTCGTGACCGTCGGCGTGCCCGGCGCGGCCGTGGTGCTGGACCTCCCGGACGACGTCGCCCGGCACGTCTTCGTGGTGGTCGCGCCCGCGTGAGACATCTCACAGAGAGTGGTTGGTCGTCCGCGTCTGTGCAGGTCAGGGGGCTGGCGGTGTCCGTGAGAGGACGTGCGGTGAAGGCGTCGTGACCGAAGCGTGACATTGCCAGAAGCGTTCAGGTACTCTCGCGTTGCTCCACAGAACCCTCCTCTGGGGAGCTCTCGGTCGGGATCGCCTAGTCCTGCCACCGTCCGGGATTCCGTTCGAACCGCTGGCAGGAGCGGGGGAACCACAACCGGGCACCGGTCCGTCGCAAGACGGCAGGAGTCCTTGGGGTGAAGCCGCGTGAGCACCGGAAACGGTGTGATCGAGGCCGGGTGATCTCCCACCCGAACCCGACAGCTCACCTCGTAGGCGTCCGGAGAGGTACCGAGTGACCGTCAGCTATCAGCGTGCCCGGCATCGTTCAGCGCGCCGCCCCGTGACCCCCCTCGACGACTTCGCAAACGCAGCAACGGGCAGCCTGGCCGTCGTCGGCCGCCGCTCCGCCGTCGTCGCCGCCACCGGCGGCCTCATGATGACGATGGCGATCCCCGCCTCCGCAGTGGAGGGGTCGACCAACGCGCTCCCCGCTGTGGACGTGACGTCGCTGACGACCGAGGCCCGAGCCGCGCTCGCCACCTCGCCCGTCGTCTCCGTGCCGGCCGATGCGTCGTGGAGCTTCGCGGCCCCCGCCATCAGCGTCACGGCGAACCCCAAGGCCAAGGCGGTCGTGCAGCGCACGGCCGCGGTCGCGTCCCGCTCCACCGAGCGCACCTCGGTCGCGGCAGCGAAGGTCGCCACGTCGGCGATCCCGCAGAGCGTCAACGGCAACGCCGTGCTGGAGATCGCCGCCCGCTACGTCGGCGTCCCCTATGTCTCCGGCGGCACCACGCCTGACGGCTTCGACTGCTCCGGCTTCACCATGTACGTCTACGGGCAGCTCGGCATCTCGCTGCCGCACAGCTCCTCCGAGCAGCGCTACGCCGGTGTCGTCGTCTCGCGGGCCGACGCCCAGCCCGGAGACCTCATCTGGTCGCCCGGTCACGTCGGGATCTACGCCGGCGGCAACATGCAGATCGACGCCCCGCGTCCCGGCAAGACGATCCAGTTCCGCGCCATCTGGCAGAGCAGCCCGATCTTCATCCGCGTGACCGGCTGACCGCCACGCGCTGACGCACTCACCGACGAAGCCCCGGACCCGAGCGGTCCGGGGCTTCGTCGTCGTCGGGCTCAGCAAGGTCGGCCTCAGCAATGTCGTGGCGGCCGTCGCGTACGCTGGCAACGCTGCTTCCAGGACCCGGCAGCCAGCCGGGCCCGACCTGACGGTCAGGAGACTGCCGTGCTCATGTCCAGCATGCCGTCCGGCGGTGACGCTCCGCCCCACGGCCCCACGGGGCTCCTCGATGCGCGCCCCAGCCCTGACGCCGAGCGGCACGGCCGAGCGGGCCTCCGCCGGGCCCTGCTCCTGAACGCCAGCCGCGAGCCCCTGTGCGTCGTCAGCGTGCACCGGGCGGTGACGCTCGTCCTGTCCGGCAAGGCGGTGGTGCTCGAGACGGACGGCCACATGCTGCGCTCGGAACGGATGGCCCTGCCCGCACCCCAGGTCCTGTGCCTGACGCGCTACGTCCACGTCCCGTTCCGTGGCACCGTGCCGCCCACCAGGCGCACGGTCCTGCAGCGCGACGCGTTCCGCTGCGCGTACTGCGCGGGTTCCGCGGACACGGTCGACCACGTGCACCCCCGCTCCCGCGGCGGTCTGCACGAGTGGACGAACGTGGTGGCCGCCTGCTCGCGCTGCAACCACCGCAAGGCCGACCGCCTCCTGTCGGAGATCGGGTGGCAGCTCCTCGTGTCACCCGCCGCTCCCCGTGGCACCGGCGCCGTCCTGGCTGCCGCCGTGCGTCCCCACCCGTCCTGGACGCCCTACCTCGCTGCCTGAGCCCTTCTCGGCTCGTCCGCGGCACGTGACGGGCTCGTCGGCGCCTCGTCGCGCGAACGCCTGCCGGACGTGCTGATGGAGAGCACACTGGTCTGGCATGCTCCGTGAACAGGAGGCAGCGATGACGCAGCGAGACATGGTCCTGGTCGGCTTGGACGGCTCGCCTGCGAGCCTCAACGCCGCGGACTGGGCCGCCACGTACGCCAGGGTCCACCACCTGCGCATCCACCTCGTGTGCTCCTACTCCGTGCCGGCCTTCACGGCCTCGGCGCTCGACGGCGGCTATGCGGCCCTGGACGAGTCGGCCATCGCCGACGGTGCCCGCGC
>DASXVR010000220.1:0-10569 GCA_036504175.1 Actinotalea sp.
CGGACGAAGAAGGCCTGGGCGGCACCGAGCTGGCCGAAGGTCGCCTGGAAGTAGCCCGCGTAGCAGGCGGCCACGGCGGCGACGCTCGGATCCTCGTCCTGCGTCGCGGCACGCTCCAGCCCGGCGAGGAAGGACGGCTCCAGGCTCGTGGCGTCACCCGTGCCGTAGGACAGCTGGGCGGCACCGAGAGCTGCACGGGCCTCGACGGCCGGGTCCGCGGTGCCGGGCAGGCCGGTCGCCGCGGCGACCCACCGCAGTCCTTCACGCAGGTGACCGCGGTGGAACCACCACGTCGCCAGGCCACCCACGAGCCTGAGCGCCGCGGTCCGGTCGCCCCGGTCGAGCGCGTGCCGCAGAGCCGCGCGCATGTCGGGGCGAGCCAGGTCGAGGTGGGTGAGGCACTCGCGGGCGCCCGGCCCGCGCAGGGCGGTGAATGCGGCCTCGGCATCGGAGGCGAACCACCGCAGGTGCGTGTCCGCCAGGTCCGCGGCGGTCGAGGTGTCCGTCCGACCCCGGCCGAAGACGCGCATGGTCTCCAGCAACCGGTACGTCCGGCTCTCCCGCGCGTCGGCGGCCCGGTCGACCTGGACCATCGACTTCGCGGTCAGGCTGGCCAGGAGGCCGACGACGGAGCGGCGCGCGTGCTCGTCGGCCAGGCCGCGCAGGGCGGCCAGGGTGAACGGTCCGGCGAAGGCGCTCGCCGTCCGGAAGAGCGCGCGCTCCTCGTCGTCGAGCAGGTCGTAGCTCCACGCGACGGTGGCCTCGAGGGTGCGCTGGTGCGGCGGCGCCGTGCGAACGCCGCCCTCGAGCACGGCGAAACGGTCGTCGAGCATGGCGAGGAGGTCGTCGAGGCCCATCACGGCCAGGCGTGCGGCCGCCAGCTCGACCGCGAGCGGGATGCCGTCGAGCGCGCGGACCAGGCGGTGCACGGCAGGAGCCGTCGTGGCGTCGAGAGTGAACCCGGGGACGACGCTCGCGGCGCGTTCGGCGAAGAGCAGCTCGGCGTCGCCCGGTGCGCCGGGGCGACCGGTGGGCAGCGGCTCCACGGCGAGCACCCTCTCTCCGGGCACGCCGAGCACCTCGCGGCTCGTCGCGAGGACCTGCATGCCGCCGCACGCCCCCAGGAGGCGCGTGACCAGGGTGGCCACCTCGTCGACCAGGTGCTCGCACGTGTCGAGCAGGATCAGCAGCGGCCGTCCGCTCACCGCCTCGGCGATCGCTGCGGCGTCGACGCGTCCCGTGCTGGTCACGCCGAGCGTCTGGGCCACCGCCTCGATCACCTGGCCCGGCTCGGCGACGTACCCGAGCTCGACCACCCACGGCCCGTCGGTCCCCGCCTGGTCGTGCCGCCGGAGCGCCTCGACGGCGAGGCGGGTCTTGCCCGCGCCGCCAGGTCCGACGAGCGTGACCAGCCGGGAGATCGTGAGCGCGTCCTCGACGGCCCGGAGGTCGCTGTCCCGGCCGACGAAGGAGGTCAGCGGCAGCGGGAGGGAGCGGCGGGTCTGCCCGTCGTCCCCGGGACCGCCGTCGCCGAGCAGGGTGGGGTCGTGCAGGAGCAGCCGGCGGTGCAGGTCCTCGAGGGTGGGTGACGGGTCCAGCCCGAGGTCGTCCGCGAGCCGGTCCCGCAGGCGCGAGACGGCGGCGAGCGCGTCCGCATGCCGTCCCGACCGGGCCAGGGCAGTCGCCAGCAGGGTCACCGGACCCTCGCGGTACGGCAGCTCCGCCGCCAGCACCGACGCCTCGCGGACCACCTCGCGTCGTTCACCGGCCGCGAGGCGGAGGGCGAGGAGACGTTCGGCCGCGGCGGCGCGAAGCTCGACCAGGTGCTCACGATGGGCGGCGGCGCCGGGCACGCTGTCGAGACCACCCAGGGGAGGTCCCGACCACAGCGCGAGAGCCTCCTCCAGGAGCGCGCGCCGCTCGGCAGGCTCAGCCTGGTCCGCGGCGGCGACGAGGTCCTGGAACCGCAGCGCGTCGACGTCCTCACGGCGCACCGCGAGCCGCCACCCCGCGGCCGACCGGTCGACGATGCCGTCGGGCAGCCGCGAGCGCATGCGGGACACGTAGGCGCGGAGGGTGCCGGGAGCGCTCGGCGGGACGTCGTGGCCCCAGACAGCCGTGGCGAGCTCGGTCGCGGAGCACGGGCGACCCCCGGCCAGGGCGAGGACGCTGAGCACTGCGAGCTGCTTGGGCCCGCCGAGGTCGACCTCGGCGCCGCCGCGTCGTACGTGGACCGGGCCCAGCAGCCGCACCGTGACTGTGCCGGCCGCGTCGCCCATGTCGCCGATGTCGCCCATCTATTGGCCCCTCCGAGCCGTCCGCCCGGCGAGCGTCCGGGTGCGGCTCAGTGTGCCAATCGGCCCGCCGTCCTGCCTAGACCTCGATCATCAGTGCGACGCCCTCCGGATCGTCCGGGCCCGCACCGGTCGCGCGGAGCCCGGCGGCCAGCCGGAGGGCCAGCCGGGTGCGCTCGCCGGCGTCCACACCGGCTGCCGAGAGGGTCACCAGGAGGTCACCGAGCTCGTCCCGGGAGAACCCCGCCGCCGGCGCACCGCCGCCCTCGGGACCGTCGGCGCCGAGGACGTCGTCGAGCTCCTCGACCGCGGCGACGAGGCGCTCGAGGGCGTGCGGTGCACCGGCAGCGACCTCCTCGGCCGAGTGGGCTGCCCGGTCGATCAGGTCTGCGGTCGTCGGCGCCTCGTGGCTCTCCCGGCCGACCCGTCCGGTGGGGCGCGGGTCGGCCGGGGCTGTGCCGGTCATGGCCGGGCCGGGTCGCCCGTGAGCGTGCGGAACGGTGCGCCACCGACGAGGACGCCGGCGGGGTCGACCCGGTCCACCACGGCTGCCAGGAGGTCGAGCGTGGGCTGGTCGTACGCGCGGCGGGCCGAGGTGGCGTCGTAGGCGGTGCCGTAGTTGGGCCAGACCCCGCCGGTGCTCCACGGCTCCATCGCGGACACGAAGGCTGCTCCGTGGCCGGCCACCCGCGGGTCCATGGCGATGCCGACGCTGAACACGCTGTACTCGGCGGCGCGGTGCACGAAGGCGCTGCGGTGCCGGCCGGGCCGCCCCAGCGCGCCTCCGAGCCGCCGCAGCTCGACGATCAGCTGCGGTGAGTGGGACCCGGGACCCGCAAGGGCGAGCACGGTGTCGACAGCCTCGGCCGGCAGCTCACGCAGCAGCGTGGCGGCGTCGAGACCCGGCAGAGGGTCCACCGGGTCGGCATGCACGGAGTCGAGAGCCGCCACCGGCTTGTCGGCGACGTCGTCGAGCAGCAGACGGCCGAGCCCGCGCACCGGCTCGAGGTACCGGGCGCCCACGCCGGGGTCCCCGGTCCACGCGAACCGGAGCGACACCGAGAGACGGCCCGCGAGCGGCGGCGGGACGAACGGCGCGTCGGGGAGCTGGAGGATCGCCACCGACGTCGTGGCCTCCTCCGGCAGGTCGGCCGACCAGGCGCGCCACCCGTGCAGGACGGCGGCCGCGTCGGCGCCGTCGAAGTACAGCGCCCCGCCGTAGAACGACGTCAGCGGCAGGAGGTCCAGCTCGACCGTCGTGACGATGCCGGCCGCGCCCTTGCCGCCGCGCAGGGCCGCGAACAGGTCGGCGTCGTCGTCGGGCGTGACACGGCGCAGCGTGCCGTCACCGGTCACCACCTCGATCGCCCGGAGCCGGTCGGCGGACAGGCCGTACGTGCGGGCGAGCGGGCCGACGCCCCCTCCGGTGAGCAGTCCGACGACGCCGACATCGGTCGAGGAGCCGAGCAGCGGCAGGAGCCCGTGCGGCGTGGCCGCCGCGACGACGTCGGCGCCGCGCAGGCCGGCGCCGAACCGCACCCAGCGCTCGTCGGCGTGCAGCTCGAGCTCGTCGAGGTCGCGGGTGGTCACCAGCACGTCGCCGGCGAGGGCCGCCAGCGCGCCGTGCCCGCGTGACTGCACGCCGACGGTGAGGCCGTGCTCGCCGGCCAGACGCACGGTCGCGGCGACGTCGGCAGCGGTTCGCGCTGCGACGACGACGGCCGGGGCCATGGTCACGGCCACGTTCCACGGCGTGACGAGGTCGACGTAGCGGGGCTCACCGGCTGCCAGGACGGTGCCCTCGATGGTGGCGCGCAGCCGGTCGACGAGCTCGGCGGGGACGGAGCCGGCCGGGGTGGTGGCCGGGGGGAGAGCGGAGAGGGTGGTCATGGTGGGCTCCTCGAACGTGTGGACGATGGGTCCACGGTGGCGTTCGAGAAGGTGCGGCGGAGTGCCCGGTAGGGCGCTGCAACGCCGCTGCAACGCCGCGGGTCGGGCCGGTCAGGCCGCGCGGCGGCGACCCATCGCGATGAGGGTCGCGGCGGCGATCATGGCCGCAGCCACCAGGGTCGGCCAGTGAAGGCCGACTCCCCGCACGACGTCGATGACGAGAGCCGTGGCCATCTGGCCGCCGACGACCGTCAGGGTCAGGGCGAAGGTGCCGAGGTGACGCACGGCCCAGGCGGCGCCCACGGTGATGGCTGCCCCGAGCGGGCCGCCCAGGTAGAGGTACCAGGTGCCGGCCAGCGGCGGCAGCGTGACGCCGTCGAGCCCGCCGCTCGCCGCGACGACGCCGAGCAGCAGGCTGATCCCCACCGTGCCGCCCGCACCGGTGGTCAGCGCCGCGACGACCGGGTCGCGGGCGATGCTCGTCACCTGGCCGTTGCCCGCCTGCTGACCGGCGAGCGTGAGTCCCGCGGCGAAGAGGAGCACGCCGACGCCGATCATGGTTCCCAGGCTCACCGACGCCGGGCGCGACCCGGAGAGCACCGCCAGCGCCAGGCCCGTGATCGCCACCACACCGGCGAGCACGCGCCGGCCCGTCAGCCGCAGCGGCTCGGGCACCCCGACCCCCCGGGCGTCGAGGCCGAGTCCGGACACCGTCTGACCTGCGACGGAGCACACGGACGCGGTCGCGACCCCGACGATCGGGATGCCTCCCGCCATCGCCAGCACGATGGGGATCCCGCACAGTCCGATCGCGTACCACCACCAGCGCCCCTGGTGCCGCAGCACCGTCATCGTCGTCCGGGTGCTCCCTCGGACGGCGACGACGAGGAGCACGGTCGCGAGCGTGCCGACGTAGGAGAGCCAGCTGCTGACCAGCACGCCGGCACCCGCTGTGGACAGGTCGCCGTTGAGCTGACCCTGGGTTGCGACGAGGCCGCCGCTGACGACTGCTGCCACCACGGCTGGCAGGACCAGGGAGGAGCGGCCCGCGATCACAGGTTCCGCGGTCACCATGCCCGGACCCTAGCGGTCCCCTCGGCCGGTCCACGTCATCGGCGAAGCTCATCGACCTAGCGCAGTGACATACGTCACATCGTGCCCCTATTGTCAGGTTTGTCCGGAATCGGACAGGGGCCCGGGCCGGCCCTGACGGGTGGAACCATGTCAGGAGCGGGTCATGCGAGCAGCGTCCAGAATCGCCGGGCTGGTCACGATGACGACGCTGGTTGTCGGCGGCCTGGCGGTCGGCCCGGCGGTCGCCGGAACGGGGTCGTTGGACCTGCTCTCCGACAGCTGGCTCGGGGCCTCCGCGAGCGCCGACGGGTCGAGGATTGCCTTCGTCTCGGCGGCGAACGGGCAGGTCTACGTGCGCGATGTCGCCACCGGCGTCGACACCCTCGTCTCCACGCTCAACGGCACGACAGGTGCCGACGGCTATCCACCGCCGAGCTCACCGAAGATCTCTCGCAACGGCCGCTACGTCACGTTCGTGGCCACGACCCACAACCTCAGCCCGCTGGACACCGACTTCCTCCCGGACATCTACCGGAAGGACCTCGTGACAGGGACGCTCACGCTCGTCTCGACCAACAGCGCAGGTCAGAAGGCCAACCTGCCGAGCTACGGCCCCGCACCGGTCTCGGACAACGGGACGGTCGTGTTCTCGTCCCAGGCAGGCAACTTCCCGCCGGTCACCGCCCTGCCTGCCGGCTGCATACCCGGTGAGGACTTCTGCGTGGAGGGCGAGATCTACGCCAAGGACCTCGCCGGGACGCTCACCCTCGTGTCCCTCGGGACGCGTGGGGACTTCCAGGATGCCGCCTCGGGCAGCATCTTCGCCGACATCTCCGCTGACGGAAGCAAGGTCGCGATCGGAACGGCTGACCCGCTCGCGCCGGACGACACCGACCTGTACTACCCGGACATCGTCGTCGTCGACCTGACAACGGGCTCGCGAACGCTCGCCTCCACGGCGACTGGGGGCTTCTACTTCCCGTCGCTGTCCGCAGACGGCACCCGCGTCGCGTTCCAGGGCACCGTCACCAGCCCCCAGCTCCTGATGGACCAGGTCTTCGTCCGGGACCTCACCCAGAGCGCCCAGGTGCTGGTGTCGCAGAACGCGTCCGGCCAGGCGGCGAACGACGTCGCGCAGGACGCGAGCCTGTCCGGTGACGGACGATTCCTCGCCTACTCCTCGCGGGCCACGAACCTGCTTCCCGACGACACGGACGCCGCTGACGACATCTACCTCAAGGATCTGACCACCGGGGGGCTCAGGCTCGTCTCGGTCAAGGACGACGGGACCAAGTCTCTCGTCGGCGCCTCGCAGCCCGTCCAGGCCCTCGACGGCGGGACCGGAGTGGTGTTCTCCAGCCCTCTGCGCGGCTTCGACCCGGCGAACACGTCCTACGACTTCGGCTGGTACTACAAGCACCTGTCGCCGCTGACACCCCCGCCCCCGCCGCCGCCGGCAGACGGCAACGGGGACGGCGTGCTCGACTCGCTGCAGCCCACCGGTGCCGCTGCCGGGTCCTTCCGCGATGCGACGACGACCCCGGCGACCTTCGGGAGCATCGTCGACACGGGCGGGCTCGCGGTGAGCGTGGCTGACGCCCCTGATGGCGCAGACGGCGTGCTCGTCACGGTCGGCCCAGCCACAGCCGGGTCGACGCGCGCGACGATCTCGGCCTGCGGCGTGACGCTCCGCCTCACGCCCGGGAGCATCGTGGTCCTCACCTGCGGCAGCGTGATCGTCAAGACGATCGCCGGCTCCGTCCAGGCCGTCGTCGACGGTGGCCTGATCCTCGTGACCATCCCGGCGGGAACCTCCGCCGAGGTGAGCGACACCGCTGCGGGCGCCCAGGTGGGCCAGGTCACGGGCACCGGCGTCACCGTCACGGTGAACGGCACGACCACGCCGCTCGCGTCCGGAGCGACCACGACCTCCTTCACCAGCTGGGCGGTCCCGGGGTTCTCTGCCCCGGTCGACAACCAGCCCGTCCTGAACACCACCAAGGCCGGCCGGGCGGTCCCGCTGAAATGGCACGTCACCGACGCCCTGGGCGCACCGGTCACGACCCTCACCGCGGCGACGGTCAACGTGCAGAACCTCAGCTGCGGTCTCGCCACCACGACCGACGAGATCGAGCAGACGTTCGCCGGCGGCAGCGGACTGCAGAACCTCGGCAACGGCGACTACCAGCTGAACTGGAAGACGAGCACGGCCTGGGCAGGCTCCTGCAAGACGATGGTGCTGGACCTGGGTGGGGGAGTCACGGTGCGTGCCGACTTCCGCTTCGCGAAGTAGACCGCGCGCCCTGACGGCGACGAAGGCCGCCATCCCCGGCGAGAGGGATGACGGCCTTCGCTGCTGAGTACATCACGCGGCGACCTCGCCGCGACAACGGGCCAGCCACTGGTGCAGCAGAGCGGCGACCACGTCGGGCTGCTCATGCACCAGGGCGTGCCCGGCGCCGTCGACCACCGCGAACGTCGCCCGCGGATAGACGTCCAGCAGGTCGGCGGCCCCGGTCCAGCCCACCGACGAGTCCTGGCGGCCTGCCACGATCAGGGTCGGGTACCCCTGCGGGTCGCCCGGCCCCGGCTCGTCGCGCAGCGCCCAGCCTGCGAAGATCCGCCCGAGCGCCGCCTCGTCCACGAGCCTCGCGCCCGGAAGGACCCGGTCCTGGTAGAGGCGAGCGGTGGCGAGGGTCCGGATGACGAAGTACTCCTCGAAACCCGCCACGTCGGCCGGGTCGAGCACCTCGGCGGGGTCCCCGTCGGCGCGCACCAAGGTGTACGGGGGAACGTCGCGGGACGTGCGAGCCACCGGGCAGACGAGGGCGAGGCCCGCCACCCGGTCGCGCCGGCGTGCAGCCACGGCCCTGGCGAGGTAGGCGCCGAGCGAGTGGCCGCCGACGAGGAACGGCTGGTCGCCGATCACGCGGTCGATGAACGCGCAGAGCACGTCCACCACGTCGTCGTTGCTCTGCAGGCGTGGCGGCGCGGGGGTCTCGCCCATGCCCGGCAGGTCCGGGTAGATCCGGCGGATCCGGCAGGGCTGGGGGAGTGCGTCGAACACGGGCTCGAGCGCGCCCGCGAGCTCCCGGTGGTCGACGCCTGCGCCGTGCAGTCCGACGAACGGCACACCTGCGCCGTGCTCGGCGTAGTGGACCCGGACGTCACCCACCTGGCTGTGCACGGAGCCACGCTAGGCGGATCCGTCCGCGCTCGACAGGCCCTCCTGAGTACCTGGCGCCGATACGCCCCGGTTCGGGATGCGCCGTTCGGGTGATCTCCTCGAACCCTGCCGTCGGGCGGTACGCGTCGCGTTAGCGTCGAGGCGACCAGCGGCAGGCGATGGAGAGATGTGATGACTCGGCGCACGGCACGGTGGCACGCTGCGGTCGCGCTTGCGACCGTCGGGCTGCTCACCGGCTGCTCGGGTCACGCGGCGGGCGGGGACGACGCCCGGACCGCGGGTGCGCCACCCACGACGATCACGAAGGCGCTCGAGGCGACGCCGGAGCCGGCGGTCGGCGAGCCCGTACCGACGGCCGCACCCTCCGACCTGCTGGTGACCGCGGGCGCGGTGACCGAGGTGGTCGACGGGGACACCATCAAGGTCGACGGACAGACGGTCCGCCTGATCGGGATGGACACCCCCGAGATCGGCGGGTGCGGGTACGACGAGGCGACGGCGGCCATGGGGGCGCTCGTCGCCGGTCAGGTCGTGACCCTGACGGCGGTGGCCGGCCGCGACGACACCGACAAGTACGGTCGCCTGCTGCGCTACGTCGACGTCAACGGCACCGACGTCGGGCTCCGCGAGATCGACCTCGGTCTCGGCGTCGCCCGCTACGACGGTCGCGACGGGTACGGCGCGCACCCGCGTCAGGATGCCTACATCGCCGCTGACGCCGCCGCGGCCGACATCACCTGCCCGACGCCTGAGCCCGCCGCCGCGGCGCCTGCGCCCGTCGCGCCGGCGCCTCTCGTCGGCTCGGCCGGGGGCGGGAGCTGCGACCCGTCCTACCCGACCGTGTGCATCCCGCCGGCTCCGCCGGACCTCGACTGCCGTGACATCAGCTTCCGGAAGTTCACGGTCCTGTCGCCCGACCCGCACAACTTCGACGGGAACCACGACGGCGTCGGGTGCGAAGGCCCTTGATCGAGGGGTGTACCGAGTCGAAATGGCGGGGCTAGTCTCGCCGGCATGCGCGACAGTGAGGTCGTCGGGCTCGCCGAGGCGTTCTTGACCCTCGGCGAGGGGCAGCGCTTCGACGTCGAGGACGACCGGGACGCTGGGGCCACGGATGTCCTGCTGCGTGTGTTCTTCGCCGACGGTTACGGCCTCGACCAGGTCGCGGCGACGCTCGAGCCGCTCGACACGATCCTGACTGCTGGATTCATAGCGGCTGAGGCGCGGGCGACGGGTCAAGGGGTCGCAGCGGTCTTCGACCGACTCATCTCCGACGACGACCCCCTCGACATCGTCTGGGAGGTCGACTCGGTCGAGGTCGGGTCGCTGGATCTCAGGGCAGTCATCAGGCGTACGGGTGGGTGGATCTCCAGACACGAACACGCCACGCTCTGGGTGATCTCCGGGGTCGCTGTCCTCCTTCCCGTCGTCGGGTTGCCCGCCATCACGGGACTCGCGCCCTGGATTCTCGCCGGTGCAGTCGAACGACTGGCCTATCTGTCCGACCGACGGCTGCAGAAGGGGAAGATTCGCGGTTCGAAGGCGGGCAGCTCGCCCGCTCCCGAGATCCAGGCCGAGCTCGTCGAGGCTCGGGAGGTTCCGTCGGCCGTCGCCCCCGAAGCCGTGGCACGACACGTCGACGTGTTCGTGAGCGGTCCGGACTCGGCGAAGGAGGCCTTCGTCGAGGCGGTGAGGGCCATTCCGGGAGTCGAGCCGCAGAGCCGGCTGCTGGAGGCCGGACCGTACGCGGGTCGCGTGGTCCGTGTCTGGTCCGCCACCCCCGTCCCACGCAGCGCCTTCAGCCAGATCGCTGAAGCGACAGGCGTGACCCTCGACACGGATTGACGAGGGGAAGCGCTGTCAATCGAGGCTGTCGTAATTGTCACGGTTGGTGCTAGTTTTTCTCGCACCGAGGTCGCCGCCCTGATACCGGCACTCGCGCCGCCCTGGACGACGGGCCGGCGCCGGCTCATCGCCCCGACCGACCTCGTCGGACACCCCTGTGGGCCGGGGATGGCGGCGTTCGCACGGCATCGGTGGCCGACAGCGGGGGACGATGATGCGACCGGGTCCGGATCCGTCGGGTCAGCATCGCGCGCCCGGCGGCGCTGCGCCTGAGCACCA
>DASXVR010000221.1:0-1530 GCA_036504175.1 Actinotalea sp.
GGAGGCGGATCCGTCCCCGGTGGCCGAAGCCGTGGAGCCACGGCCGAGACCTGAGGCCCAGCCCGCCGACTCCTCGGACCTGCAGGTCGAGCGTCCCCGATCGAGCGTGGCGACCCTGCTCGAGCTGGGCATCCCGACGCGTCTGCTCGGTGGGTTCACCGATCCGCAGGCCGCCGTGCCGCTCTCCCTGCTGGTCCGCTCGTTCGAGGCCGCGCCACGGCTCCGGCTCACGACGGGCACCGTCGTCGCGGTGGTCGGCGAGCGCAGCAACGCGCTGCGGACCGCCACGCAGATGGCCCATCGCGCCGGCATGGAGGCCGAGGAGATCGTGCTGGCCGGGGACATCGGCCCGGTGGCCGGTCACGGTCGTCGGCTGCAGACCCCCGCCGCGGTGGCCCGCTTCCGCAGCCGCCTGAGCGATGACGTGCCCACGATCGTCGTCATCGGCGTGGACCTGACCCGCGAGAGCTGGGAGGAGCCCGCCTCGCTGCTCGAGGCCCTCGCGCCCGACCAGGCGTGGGCCGTGCTCGACGCGCGCCGGCGGGCCGTGGAGCTGCGGCGCTGGATGCGCGGGGTCGGGGCGCGGAGGCCGTTCGACGCCATCGCCGCGGTCCGGACCTTCGACGCCCAGGCCCCTGGCACCGTCCTCAACCTGGGCACACCCGTCGGCTGGGTCGACGGGCTGCCGGCGTCGCCGGTCGTGTGGGCGTCGGTGCTGAGCGAGCGGCTCGCCGACGACGTGCGATGGGACTGAGGCGGATCGACCGTTGCGGGCAGCGAGCGACTAGTCTCGCGGCATGCTCGTCCTCAGTCGTCGCGTCGGCGAACGTCTGATCATCGGTGACAACATCGTCATCACCGTGATCGACGTCCGCAGCGACGGCGTGCGCATCGGGATCGACGCACCGCGCGAGGTCCGGGTCAACCGGGCCGAGGTCCTCGAGGCGGTCAAGCAGGCGAACGTCGAGGCCGCGCAGTCCACCGACGACGACGCAGCCCTGCAGACCCTCCGGGCCCTGCGTCCCGCTGGTGCACCGGACGCCTCTCCGGAGGCGCCCGCACGTGCTCCGCGGCCGCCGACGGAGCCCGACGCGGGCACGCCGCGGCCCGGCGGACGCGCCTAGCCACAGGCTTGCGAGGGCGGGCGCCGTGATGGGCGGGTCGCGCGGTCGCACCCCGGGTGTGACCCCGACGTAGATCGTCCGCCGCACCGCCTCACATCCACGCAGGGCTGACCGATGGAACGGTCACGCGACGCGCAAGGTGTCGCCTCCGTGCCATGGAGGGCGCTGTGGAGGATCTGGACGAGATCGTCCACGAGTTCCTGGTCGAGAGCTACGAGAACCTCGACCAGCTCGACTCGGACCTGGTCGCGCTGGAGAGCACGCCAGGCTCGCGCGAGCTGCTGAGCAGCATCTTCCGGACGATCCACACGATCAAGGGCACGAGCGGCTTCCTCGCGTTCGGCTCGCTCGAGCGGGTCACCCACGCGGGCGAGAGCCTGCTCGTCGAGCTCCGCGACGGCCGTCG
>DASXVR010000222.1:0-3203 GCA_036504175.1 Actinotalea sp.
ACCGCCCGCAGCCTGGCGCGCGGGTCGGCGTCGAGGGCCTCCGCAAGCAGGTCCTGGTGGTAGAGCACCTCGACACCGCGCTCGCGCAGGAGGGCAACGAACGCGTCGTGCTCACGCTGGGCGTCCTCGACCCGTGGCAGGTCGTCGAAGAGCAGGTCGTCGTGGTTGCCGGACGTCAGGCGTTCGAGCGAGATGTCCGGGCGATGGACGATCACCGTGCGCAGGCGCCCCACCTCGGAGTGCACCCCGTACACACGCCACCTCCCCCGCAGCCTGCTCCGAGGATGGCCCTGACCGTCGTCGGACGCCAGTACGGAGCAGGTGCGGGGCAGGTGCGGGCTGAGTGGTGGAGGGGTGGCGGTGAGGGTGGCGGGGTGTGTGGCTCGCCGTGGCAACGGGGAGCCGGACGGGCTCCTACAGCGACTGGGCCACCCGGAAGCCGGCGTGGATCGCGTCGCCGACCTTGGCCGGCTCGAGGCAGTCGCCCACGAGGTGCACCCGGGGGTCCTCGAGCGCTGACGGACCGGTCAGCATGACGTTCGGACGGACCCCGAACGCGGTGACCACGGTGTCCGCCGGAAGGGTGACCGGCCCGGACGGCCCGTGGGTGAGCACGCCGCGGTCGTCGATGGCGCGGACCGCGTGCTCGGTCATGATCCGGACGCCGCACTCGGCCAGCCGCCGCATCAGCGCGACCCGGTTGACGGCGAGCATGTCGCGGCCGATCTCGGTCTCCTGCTCGACGATCGTCACCGCGTGCCCCTCGATCGCGAGCTCGAGGGCCACGTCGGCACC
Organism: Actinotalea sp.; assembly: GCA_036504175.1. Taxonomy (GTDB): domain Bacteria; phylum Actinomycetota; class Actinomycetes; order Actinomycetales; family Cellulomonadaceae; genus Actinotalea. The sequence continues at coordinate 796 of DASXVR010000222.1, forward strand.
CGACAGCCCGCCGCCGGCCACGACGACCCGCTCGCCAACGATGGCGCCCCGGTGCACGTCGAGGACGTCGATGACGTCGGCCCGCTCCAGCCCGCGGATCTCGACCGGGTGGACCGGAAGGCCACCCGTGGCGACGATCACCTCGTCGGCGCCGCGCAGCGCGGGCGAGCCGGACGTGATCTCCCAGTTGAGGTGCACCGTGACGGACAACCGGGTGAGCTGGCCCTGCCACCAGTCCACCATCGCGCGCAGCTCGCGCTTGAACTCCGGACGCGCCGCCGGCCAGAGGATCCCGCCGAGGTGGCCGGACTTCTCGTACAGGTCGACGGTGTGGCCGCGCAGCGCCGCCACCCGGGCCGCCTCCAGACCGGCGGGGCCGCCTCCGACGACGACGACGTGCTTGAAGCGGTTGGCGTTCCCGATGCTGCGCGAGTACTCCTGGCCGGCCAGCGGGTTCACCGCGCAGCCGATCGGGTGGCCGCCCAGCACCGCGCCGACGCAGCCGTTGCAGCGCACGCACGGGCGGATCGCGCCGGGCCGGTCGAGGGTGAGCTTGCGCGGCAGCTCCGGGTCGGCCAGCAGCCCGCGGCCGATACCCACGAGGTCGATGTCGCCGTTGGCGATCGCCTTCTCGCCGACCTCAGGCGTGATCGAGCCGGTGACCATGACGGGGATGCCGACGGCCTTCTTGAGCGTCGCGGCCACCGACAGCGTGGGTGCGTCGCCGAGGTAGTACGGCGGGAAGGTCCGGTCGGGCGCCTGTGGCGAGCCGTCGTCGGTGACGATCATGTCGACGCCGGCAGCCTCGAGCAGGCGCGCGATCTGCACCGACTCCTCCACGTCACGCCCGTCCGGCACCCGGTGGGTGACGGTGAGCCGCACGCTGACCGGCAGGATGGGCGCGGCCTCGCGGGCGGCGGCGACGAGCTCGAGGAGGCAACGGGTCCGGTTCTCGACCGAGCCGCCGTACTCGTCCGTGCGGTCGTTCCACGCGGCGGTCAGGAACTGGTCCACCAGGAAGCCGGTGTGCCCGTGGACGTCGATGGCGTCGAATCCTGCGGCGGCGATCCGGGCCGCGGCCTGCCCGAAGCGCGTCACCAGCCGGTGGATCTCGTCGACGGTCAGCTGCCGGCACAGGACCTCCGGGTCGTGCCGCCACGGCGTCGCCGAGGCCGAGACGGGGGTGGGTCGTCCCTTCACCGCCGGCCCGAGGCGGCCGGCGCCGGGGCTCAGCTGGGCACTGATCAGGCCGCCCGCCTGGTGGACCGCGGCGGCGAGCCTCATCAGACCCGGGAGGAACCTGTCGTCGTCGGCCCGTCCCATGGCGCCCGTCGGGGGCTCGAGCTCGGTCGAGGTGACCATCGCCCCGGTCATCAGCAGCCCGGCACCGCCGCGGGCGCGCGTGGCGTAGTAGGCGATCTCCTGACTGCTCACCGATCCGTCAGCCGCAGCCATGTGCGTTCCCATGGGCGGGAGCACGATCCTGTTCGGCAGCTGGAGCGAGCCGATCCGGATGGGTGCGAGGAGGTGCGCGTAGGAGCTCATCGGTCGTGCCTCTCTAGGACGACGCGGGCCGTTCCCGCCGCGACGTTGCGGCCCGAGGACGTCTCATTCTCGGGAGACGTTCACCCGGCACCCCGGGCCCATGGTCCCGACTGACGACGAGCAGGCGCCCTCTGACCTGCGGACGCGCGACGCGACGGCGCGACGGCAGCCGGGGCTGGACCGTCGATCTGGGCGGTCCGGCGGCGCGCGCGCGGGCTCAGGCGGGACCGGGGAGCAGGCTGAGGTGGCCGGCGCGCTCAGCCGACGCGGAACCTCGCGACGAGGTCGTCGACGAGCGCGTCGAAGCGGGCGTCCACCTGGCGCCGGGCCGGGTCCTCGTCGTACCAGCCGACGATCTCCCGGGCACCCTGCTCGAACGTGATGGTGGGGCGGAAGTCCGGGACGACGCTCCTGAGCTTGCTGTTGTCGAACACCATGGAGTGCGCCTTGTCGCCGAGCAGCCCGGCGCCCCACTCGGGATCGGCGGCGGCGATCGCGTCGGACGGGACGTGGACGATGCGCGCCTCGGTGCCGGCAGCAGCGGCCAGGGTGCGCGCGATCTGGTCCCAGGTCAGGACGTCGCCGGAGGTGATGTGGAACGTATCGCCGATGGTGCGCGGGTGGCCGAGGAGCGGCACGAGCCCGGTGGCGAAGTCGGCGTGGTGGGTCAGGGTCCACAGGGACGTGCCGTCGCCGTGGACGACGATCTCCTTGCCGCGGCGCATGCGGTCGATGACGGTCCAGCCGCCGTCGAGCGGGATGAGCGTCTTGTCGTACGTGTGCGACGGGCGGACCACCGTCGCCGGGAAGCCGTCCTGCCGGTAGGCGGCGACGAGGAGGTCCTCGCAGGCGATCTTGTTCCG
>DASXVR010000223.1:0-7143 GCA_036504175.1 Actinotalea sp.
GTCGCGATGAGACCGACGTCGGGTCGGCCCGGCTCGAGGTTCCAGGTGGCCTTGTCCGCGGCGCCGAGCTCGTGGCAGACGAGCTGGTTCTCCATCCCGGGGACGTCGGCGTCCGGGACGAGCGCGACCAGGTCGGCCCACGCCTTCTCCGTCGCCGCCTGGCCGCCCGCGCGCAGCCAGGCCGTCGGGACGACGGCGAGGGACCTGCCCCCTTCCCGCTGACCCCACTCGGCCGAGGCCAGCGTCGCCGAGCCGAGCCAGAGGGTCACAGCCGTCCCGGCGCCGGCGGCGCTCCGCATCACCAGGTGCAGGGTCCCGGACGGCCCCGTGTCCCAGCCCGCGGTGGCGCTCTCGGTCGTCGGCGGGGCGATGCCTGCGACGATGCGGCCCGTCGCGTCCCGCACGAGCAGGGACCCGTCGACGAGGACCTCCGCCTCTCCGCCGACGGGTGGTGCGAGCGCCGCGACCACCGCGCCCGGCTGGGCATCCGGCGCTGCGACGCTCACCACGAGCGAGGCGTCGGTCCCGGCCTGGGTGGTCAGACCACCGGCCGGCAGGAGGACGACGCCACCCGGCTCGAGCACCGTGCCCGCAGCGCGCACCTCGTCGGCGGTGGCCGTCGCAGGAACGGCCGGGGTCGCGGACGGGGCCGGTGGCGCGGGCGTGGTGGCTGTCGGGTCCGTGAGGTGCGAGGCCGCTGTGGACGCGGACGGTCGTCCGTCCCCGGTCGGGGGTGCGCCGGAGCAGGCGGTCAGCACCAGGAGGGCCGCCGCGAGCCATGTCGCACTGCGCTTCATGGCCCCTCCTGCCCGGGTGTCGACAGACATGGACCGTGCGGCCCGACGCTCCCGGCACGATTCTGCCTGCGTGCGCCCCTTCTCGACCCCTCCGCCTCTCCCGAGCACGTCTCCGCTCCTCGACCGCCTGCCGCACGAGGCCCGCCGCGAGACGGTGGGGGAGTCCCCGCGGGTGCCCCGGTAGCCTGGGGGCGTCCACGTGAGCCTTCGGTAGGGATTCGATGACCACCGCTCCTGACCTCGCCCCCCACGACGCTCACCTCGACACGGTCGAGCACGCTGCGCAGACGCCGGACACGGCCCTGCCGTTCGCCGAGCTCGGGCTCAAGCCCGACGAGTACCAGCGCATCCGGGACATCCTGGGCCGCCGCCCCACGGCCGCCGAGCTGGCCATGTACTCCGTCATGTGGTCCGAGCACTGCTCGTACAAGTCGTCCAAGGTGCACCTGCGCCAGTTCGGCGAGAAGACCACGCCGGAGATGACCAAGCACCTGCTCGTCGGCATCGGCGAGAACGCCGGCGTCGTGGACATCGGCGACGGCTGGGCCGTGACGTTCAAGGTCGAGAGCCACAACCACCCGAGCTTCGTCGAGCCCTACCAGGGCGCTGCCACGGGCGTCGGCGGGATAGTCCGCGACATCATCTCGATGGGCGCGCGGCCGGTCGCCGTCATGGACCAGCTCCGCTTCGGCGCGGTCGACCACCCGGACACCGCACGCGTCGTGCACGGCGTCGTCGCCGGCGTCGGCGGGTACGGCAACTCCCTCGGCCTGCCCAACATCGGCGGCGAGCTCGTCTTCGACGCGTCCTACCAGGGCAACCCGCTGGTCAACGCCCTGTGCGTCGGCGTGCTGCGGCACGAGGACATCCACCTGGCCAACGCGTCGGGCGTGGGCAACAAGGTCGTCCTGTTCGGTGCGCGTACCGGCGGGGACGGCATCGGCGGGGCGTCGATCCTCGCGAGCGAGACGTTCGACGACACCAAGCCCTCCAAGCGGCCCAGCGTCCAGGTGGGCGACCCGTTCATGGAGAAGGTGCTCATCGAGTGCTGCCTCGAGCTCTACGCGGCGCGCGTGGTCGAGGGCATCCAGGACCTCGGTGCGGCGGGCATCTCGTGCGCGACCTCCGAGCTCGCCAGCAACGGCGAGGGCGGCATGCACGTCGAGCTGGAGAAGGTCCTCCTGCGCGACCCGTCGCTGACCGCCGGCGAGATCCTCATGTCCGAGTCGCAGGAACGCATGATGGCAGTCGTCGCGCCGGACAAGCTCGCCGCGTTCCTGGCCATCACCGGCAAGTGGGACGTCGAGACCGCGGTGATCGGAGAGGTCACCGGCGACGGCCGCCTGACGATCGACCACCACGGCCACCGCATCGTCGACGTCGACCCCAAGACCGTCGCGCACGAGGGCCCCGTCTACCACCGCCCCTACGCCCGGCCGTCGTGGCTCGACGGACTCCAGGCGGACACCATCAGCGGACCGGACGGCGCAGCCCGCTTCGCCCGACCGGGCACCGGCGACGAGCTGCGGGCGACCCTGCTCCGCCTGGTGGCGTCCCCGAACCTCGCGTCGAAGTCCTGGGTCACCGACCAGTACGACAGGTTCGTCCAGGGCAACACCGCCCTCGCCCAGCCCGACGACGCCGGGGTGATCCGCGTCGACGAGCAGTCGGGCCTGGGCGTCGCGCTCGCCACCGACGCGAACGGCCGGTACGCCAAGCTCGACCCGCGCGCCGGTGCCCAGCTGGCGCTCGCCGAGGCCTACCGCAACGTCGCGACGGTCGGTGCCCGCCCGCTCGCCGTGACCGACTGCCTCAACTTCGGCTCGCCCGAGGACCCCGACGCCATGTGGCAGCTGGTCCAGGCGATCGAGGGCCTGGCCGACGCCTGCGTCGAGCTCTCCGTCCCGGTGACCGGCGGCAACGTCTCGCTCTACAACGGCACCGGCGAGCCCGGGACCATCGACTCGTCCATCCACCCGACGCCCGTGGTCGGCGTCCTCGGCGTGCTCGACGACGTCGCCCGCGCCACGCCCTCCGGCTGGCGGGCACCGGGTCAGGCGGTCTACCTCCTCGGCACCACGCGTGGTGAGCTCGACGGCTCGGCCTGGGCCGACGTCGTCCACGGGCACCTGGGCGGTCTCCCGCCCGCGGTCGACCTGCCCGCCGAGCGCGCCCTCGCCGCGATCCTGGTCAGCGCCTCACGCGACGGCCTCATCGACTCCGCGCACGACCTGTCCGAGGGCGGGCTGGCCCAGGCGCTGGTCGACTCCTGCACCCGCTATGGCACCGGAGCGCGGATCTGGCTCACGGAGCTGTGCGAGCGCGACGACGTCACGCCCTTCGAGGCCCTCTTCTCCGAGTCCACGGCACGCGTGCTCGTCGCCGTGCCGCGCACCGAGGAGGTCCGGTTCGTCGACATGTGCTCGGCGCGCGGCTTCCCGCACCTGCGCATCGGCGTCACGGACGACCAGACCGAGCCCGACGACGCCGGGGCCGCCGGGGCAGCGCCGGACGTCGACGAGCCCGCCGGCAGCGGTCCCTTCCTGCACGTGCAGGACCTCTTCTCGGTACCCGTGGCCGAGCTCGCCGCCGCTTCACGGGCGACGCTGCCCGGCTACTTCGGATAGCTCGCCCGCCGCCCTGGTCGGCGTTCGCCACGGCGCGGGGGCGGGTAGCGTCGCGCCATGGTGGCTGTCGCTGCGCTCGTGATGGCCGCGGCGGTCACCGCGGTCGGCGTGGCCTTGTGCCTGGCGGCCCTGGTCCGCCGCGACGGGACGCGGGCACGGCACTGGGCGCTGCTGGCGGTGATCGTCCCGTCCGTCTACCTCGGGGTCTTGGCGGCCGTGGGTCTCACGAGCCGACCGCATGAGCGCGCGCTCGGCGAGTGGCGGTGCTTCGACGACTGGTGCGTCACGGTCAGCGCTGTCGACCGGGTCGACGCGACCACCCGGCTCGTGCACCTCCAGATCCGGAGCGACGCACGACGGGTCCACCAGCGGCCGGACCAGCCGCGCGTCTCGGTCCGGAGCGCGGCGGGAAACGTGCCCGTGAGCGTGCAGGGACTCGACCAGCGTCTGGGCCCGGGCCAACGGGTGAGCCTCGAGGTGACGGTCACCGTGACGGGAGCCGACCCGCGCCTGGTGGTCGAGGAAGGCAGCGTCCCCCTCGTGATCGGGGACGAGGACAGCTGGTGGCACGCGCGCAGCGGCTGGCCCCTGTGAGGGGGACGGCCACGGCTGCTCAGGGCCGCATGACGTAGTCGTCTTGAGCGGGCTCGGGCAGGGCGGGCTTGCCGGTGCGGCGCTTGTAGTACGCGAAGGGAAACCAGCCCGTGCCGAACGGCTCCCAGCCCTGAGCCTCGAGGTAGCGCTTGCGCGGACCGCCGGTGAGCACCCGCTCGTGCTCCCACTGCACATCGGACTTCATCACGATGTGGAAGAGCGGCCCGTAGGCCACCGAGTGCCAGCCGTAGCGCCCGGCGCGCTCGAGGACCTGCATCTCGTTGAAGGCGCTCATCGGTGCGAGGCGCGTCGTGCGGCCGACGGCGGTCCCGGCCTCGGAGGGTGTCTCGGCGGCCGGTGACCCGTACCGCTGCTGCGCAGCCTGCCGCGTCATGGAGAGCACCCCGCCGATGGCCTCCCACGTGCACCCGGCCGACCGCGCGCTCGCGACGGACAGGCGGACCAGCTCGTCGGACTCGCCGCGGGCACGCGCACTGAGTGCGATCAGCTCGAGGTGAGCGGACGGGTCGGTGAGCAGACGCTCCTGCAGGCCCGGCTCGGACGCCAGCACGGCCTGGCTGAGCAGCGAGCGCAGGTCGCGCGCCTCGGGTGAGGACGACGAGGACGACGGGTCGGGCGAGAGGGATGGGTCGGACTTCGTGATCATGGTTGTCAACCTAGGCCTGACGTGAGGCGAGTGTCAACCGTGGATTGACACGGGCGACGACGGGTGTGGTCGGGCTCGCGGGCGGGGGCTCGATGGTCTCGTGCCTCGGTCCCATCGCTCGTGGTTGTCTGTCGTCATGCCACCGCGTCGTCGCACGGATCCGGCCGTCGGCCGCGCCGCCCTGAGCCGGTGGCGCGAGGACCCCGCCGGCGCCCCACGCGAGGTCGTGCGCACGGCGGTCAGGTTCACGCTCGAAGAGCTGGCCGACGTCGCCCCCGGCCGTTCGGTGGAGGTGCGCGTGCCGCCCGACGGAGCGGTCCAGGCGGTCGAAGGCACCCGCCACACCCGGGGTACCCCGCCGAACGTCGTCGAGACGGACCCCCAGACCTGGCTCCGGCTCGCCACCGGGCAGCTCACCTGGGCCGAGGCGGTCGCGTCTGCCGCCGTGAGCGCCTCGGGTGCCCGCGCCGACCTCTCCGCGTGGCTCCCGCTCCAGGCGGCGCGAGCACGCTGAGGCCCGGGCGCGATCGCGGTCGGTGCGCGAGCACGCTGAGCGGATGCCCAGCCAGCGGTCGGCCGGGGCCTCGTCGGACGACGGTGTGCGACCATGGCGACGTGGCCCGCGGAGACGGACGACTGACCCACGACCTGCTTCCCGGCGAGAAGGGACCTCAGGACGCCTGCGGCGTCTTCGGGGTCTGGGCTCCCGGCGAGGAGGTCGCCAAGCTCACCTACTTCGGCCTCTACGCCCTGCAGCACCGGGGCCAGGAGTCAGCCGGCATCGCGACGTCCAACGGCGAGCAGCTGCGCGTCTACAAGGACATGGGCCTGGTCTCCCAGGTCTTCGACGAGACGGCACTCAACGCCCTGTCCGGCCACATCGCGATCGGTCACACCCGCTACTCGACCACCGGCGCGTCGACGTGGGAGAACGCCCAGCCCACCCTCGGCCCCACCGCCGGCGGCACCGTCGCGCTGGGGCACAACGGCAACCTGACCAACACCGCCGAGCTGATCGACCTCGTCGCCGAGCGCTACGGGTCCAAGCGGCGCGGTGAGCTGGCCCGCGGCAACACGACCGACACCGCCCTCATCACCGCCCTGCTCGCGGGCGACCCCGACCACACCCTCGAGGCGACGGCGCTGGAGGTCCTTCCCCGGCTGCGCGGCGCGTTCTGCCTCGTGTTCATGGACGAGAACACCCTCTACGCCGCGCGGGACCCGCACGGTGTGCGCCCCCTGGTGCTCGGCCGGCTCGAGCGGGGCTGGGTCGTCGCCAGCGAGACGGCCGCCCTCGACATCGTCGGCGCCTCGCTCGTGCGTGAGGTGGAGCCCGGCGAGCTGCTGACGATCGACGCCGACGGACTGCGCAGCCAGCGGTTCGCCCCGGCGACGCCGACGGGATGCGTCTTCGAGTACGTCTACCTCGCCCGGCCGGACACCACGATCGCGGGCCGGTCGGTGCACGCCGCGCGGGTCGAGATGGGCCGGACGCTCGCCCGCGAGTTCCCTGTCGACGCGGACATGGTCATCCCCGTGCCTGAGTCGGGCACGCCGGCGGCGATCGGTTACGCGGCCGAGTCGGGCATCCGGTACGCCCAGGGGCTGACCAAGAACGCCTACGTCGGCCGCACCTTCATCCAGCCCTCGCAGACCCTCCGCCAGCTCGGCATCCGGCTCAAGCTCAACCCGCTGCGTGAGGTGATCCGGGGCAAGCGGCTCGTGGTCGTCGACGACTCGATCGTCCGCGGCAACACCCAGCGTGCGCTGGTGCGGATGCTGCGCGAGGCCGGCGCCGCCGAGGTCCACGTGCGGATCTCGTCACCGCCCGTGCGCTGGCCCTGCTTCTACGGCATCGACTTCGCCTCCCGAGCCGAGCTGATCGCGACGGGCATCTCGCCGGAGGAGGTCGGCCGGTCCATCGGCGCCGACTCGCTCGGCTACATCTCGCTCGAGGGCATGGTCGCGGCCACCGAGCAGCCCACCTCGCAGCTGTGCACGGCGTGCTTCACGGGTCACTACCCGATCGAGCTGCCGCCGGCCCAGCGCCTGCGGGCCAACCTGCTCGACCAGAGCGAGCTGCCGCTGGGTGCGCCCGAGGACGGCCTGCACCAGCTGCTCACCTCGACCGGTGGCGCGGGCGCGCTCGAGCACCCGTGACCGCAGGAGCGGAGTCGCCGCGCGTGACCTACGCGGCCGCCGGTGTCGACACCGAGGCGGGGGACCGGGCCGTCGAGCTGATGAAGGACGCGGTCCGCGCGACCCACGGCCCCCAGGTGCTGGGCGGCTTCGGCGGCTTCGCGGGCCTGTACGACATCTCGGCCGTCACGCGCTTCCGCCGGCCCCTGCTCGCGACCTCCACGGACGGGGTCGGGACGAAGGTGGCCATCGCCCAGGCCCTCGACATCCACGACACCATCGGCTTCGACCTGGTGGGCATGGTCGTGGACGACATCGT
>DASXVR010000224.1:0-5773 GCA_036504175.1 Actinotalea sp.
CGCCTGCTGCTCTCCAACGACGCCGACCTGGACCGGGTGGACGCCGTCCGGGCCGACTGCGACGCGATCCTCGTCGGCGCGACGACCGTGCGCAACGACAACCCACGGCTGCTGGTGCGCGCGCAGGAGCGCCAGGAGGCCAGGGTCGCCCAGGGGCTCGCGCCGTCACCGATCAAGGTGACCGTCACCGCGCGGGCGCTGCTGGACCCGTGCGCCAACTTCTTCGCGATGGGCGACGCGGAGAAGCTCGTCTACTGCGCGAGCGCGGCGGTGCCCGAGGCGCGCGACCGGCTCGGTCACGTGGCGACGGTGGTCGACGCCGGGCACGAGGTGACCATGCAGTGGGTCAGCGAGGACCTCGGCGCCCGCGGCGTGCAGCGGCTCATGGTCGAGGGCGGCGGGACGGTGCACACGCAGTTCCTCACGGCCGACCTGGCCGACGAGCTGGACCTGGTCGTCGCCCCCTTCTTCGTCGGCGACTCGCGCGCCGCACGGTTCGTCAGCGACGGGCGGTTCCCCTGGAACCCGGACCGGCACGCGACGCTCGCCGAGGTGCGTGCCATCGGGGACGTCGTCCTGCTCCGCTATGCCCTCTCGGCCCGATTCCCGATCACCTGACCCGAGGAGGTCCGCATGCTCCGACCCCTGCCCGCCGCCACGATCCGCACCCAGCTGACGATGCCGCTGAGGTTCGCCGACGGCTACGCCACCCGGGCGCGCGTCTTCACCTTCGACGGCCTGGCGGACGGGCGGGAGCACCTCGCCTTCGGACTCGGTGACCGCTCCGGCCCGCTGACCCCGGACTCGCGCCGTCGCGGGGCGCCCCTCGTGCGGGCGCACAGCGAGTGCCTCACCGGCGACGTCTTCGGCAGCCAACGATGCGACTGCGGCGCACAGATGCGCGAGGCCGTCGAACGCATCACCGACGCGGGCGGCTACCTGCTGTACCTGCGCCAGGAGGGCCGCGGCATCGGGCTGTACGCCAAGCTCGACGCGTACGTCCTGCAGGACGCGGGCCTGGACACCTATGAGGCCAACCTCGCGCTCGGCTTCGCGGCGGACGAGCGCGACTACACCGTCGCGGCGCAGATGCTGCGGGCACTGGGACTGCAGCGGGTGGCCCTGCTGAGCAACAACCCCGACAAGGCCGAGCAGCTCGGCAGGTTCGGTGTGACCGTGACCGAGCGCGTGCCCACGCGCATGCACCTGTCCGCGACGAACGCCCGCTACCTCGCGGCGAAGGCCCTGCGGGGCGCCCACACCCTCGACCTCGCCGGGTCGCGCGCGGCGTGGTCGGGCGCGGACGACCCCGTGGTCGACGAGTCGATCGCCCTCTGAGGAAGGCACGGTCAGCCGCGCCGACACCCCCCGCCGGGATGCGGTCTGGATCGTCGAGTCAGGGACCGTGCCCGGTCCTGGTCAGCACGCGCTCGGCGTCGGCGGCCGCGAGAACCACACGGTCGGGCGGCGCGCCCGGTGCGCCCGACCGCCTGTCGTGGCGGCGCCGCGCCAGGGCCACGGTCAGGGCCAGGCACCAACCGGCCACGACCACCAGGCTGAGCCCGAGCGCCAGGCTCCGGAGCACGTCACGGATCGGCGCTGTTGAGACCCGCTCGAGCCCGGACACCGACGTGGGGGCGACGGTCCAGGCGGAGGACTGCTCGACGTCGGCCAGACCGCTCCGGTGCGCCACCACCCGGATGGCGACCGCTCCCGCAGGAAGGGTCGCGCCGACCGACCACCTGCCGTTCCCCAGCGACTCGGCCTTGAGCACCGGTCCGACCCCGCTGATCTGCACGTCCACCGCGCGCACCGGAGCGGGCGCCGGGCGCCGGGTGTCGAACACCTCGACGATCACGACGTTGGGCCCCGCCTCGCCGGGCCTGAGGTCGATCGTCTCCAGCAGGTCAGCGACCTGGGCGTCAACAGGGCCGGCGGTCCCGACGTCCACGCTGCGGACGAGCTGTGGCTCCATGGCGGGCTGCCCGCTGCTCAGCACCGCGGCCAGGCCGATGACGCCGAGGCCGAGCATGGCCTCGGCCACGATCGTGCGCCGCGGAAGCTTCCGCGGGGCCCGCGAGTGCAGCGCCCGGGAGTTCAGCAGCGCCAGGGCCCCGGCCGCGGCCGCGAGGACCACCTTCAGCATCAGCGCGCGCCCGTAGGTGGTGAACAGGGCGGCATCGACGGACCCGACCGCTTCACTGCTCAGGTAGACCCCCGTGGCGACCATGACGCCCACGCACCCGGCCGCGGGCAGGCGGAAACCCCTGAACGCAGCTCGCAGCACGTCCCCGTCCCCCGGCTGCCCGTGCCTGGTACGCCGCGAGGCGACCAGCACCGCCGTCAGCGTGACGAGCCCCCCGGCCCAGGTGGTCGCCGCGCCCAGATGAGCGGCCGACGCCGCCACCCGCGTCAGGTCGCGCGCCCCCGCCCCTGCGTGCCCGAGGAGGGAGGAACCGACGCACGCGAGCGCAGCACCGGCCGTCACGGCGCCCGTCTGCCACCTCGCCCGCCGGACCCGCTCGCCGCCGGCAGCCGCGAGCAGCAGAAGACCCGCCTCCCGCAGCCCCCAGCGAACGCCGTAGCCTCCGCCGAGCACGCGTCCCGGCTCCGTCGCACCGCTGCCGACGAGCTGGTCGACGAGCAGCAGGACCGCAAGACCTGCGGCAGCAAGGGGCGCACGGGACACCCACCGCCGGACGCGCACCAGCGTCGGCTCGCGAGCACCCGCAGACGTGAGGAGGTGGCCGGCCAGCGGCCCACCGATCCCTCCCGCCACGCCGACCAGGAGCAGCCAGCGCATCGCGACCTCCACGGGCGGAGGCGACGGCTCATCCAGGCCCACCGCTGTCACCGACTCGCCGACACCGAAGACGAGCACACCCTCGGTCGCGTGCAGGTCGTCGCTGGAGAGCGTCGACCAGGACACCCGATACGCGCTGCGCGTCAGCCGGGACAGGTCGGCGACCACCTCGACCGGCTCCTCCAGGTTCCCGTCGTCCGGCCCTCCTTCGATCCGCAGGCCCGTCACCGCTACCTGCCGGCCGCTCGCATCGACCACATCGATGCGGGTGGCGCTCAGCACCACCGACTCGCTGAACTGCAGGCGGAGCTGGTCAGGCGGGGCCCCCAGCACCTGGCCGTCGGTGGGGCTGCTCCCTGCGAGGTACGCGTGGGCGTTCGCCGACGCCGCCGGACCGGCGACCGCGAAGACCCCCGCCAGGAGGACTGCGAGCAGCCAGGCACGGCCCGTCGTCGGTCCGGCCCGCCTCATCACGGCACTGCCGTCACAGCACAGGGACGTGGTTCAGGCGGAGGCCGACGACCTCGATCGACATCTGCTCGTCCGGCCGGAGGGCGCCCCCGGTGTTCTCGTAGACGAGGTAGTACGTCTGGCCGGCCCGCATGTTGTGACCCTGCTTCATGAGGGAGACGCGGCGCGTGCTGACGTCACGTGCCTCACTGACCAGGACGGGGGCGTGCTCCCGGTCGGACTGGAAGCGCAGGGCCTTCTCGGCGTCCAGGACGACGTAGCTCACGGTGATCAGCCCGCCGTCCCCGACGACGGCGACCCGGGAGAACCGGATCCCCAGGGCCTGCTCGATGGCCGGGCTCTCCGGCATCCGGACGTCAGCGTGAGCCCCGGTCTGGGTGAGTCCCCACAGGACCGGCACAGCGACCGCGACCAGCGCGACGACGATCGCTGCCATCCAGGCCACCGCCGCCGGCCGCCCTCGACCGGTGCCCGAGCGGCGCTCCGTCGCGGTGTCGAGTGGCAGGGAGCGGTCCTCGGCTGTGCGTTGCGGCATGGCGATCCTCCTCCTGGGTCCCCCCTCCGGGCTGCGGCGTACGCGGCCCGGAGGGGGGCCGATCATCACGGCAGGGTGTAGCGGGTAGACACGAACGAGTCGATGTACGCGGTGCCCGCCATGGAGGACGACGCGGTCGACGTGACCCCCGCCGTGACCCCGAGGAGCACCGTGTCGACGCGGAGCGTGCTCGTGTTGCCTCCCTGGGTCTGGGCGATGAGCCCGTCGACCTTGAGCTGGAGCGTCCCTGCCCCGGTCCCGGTGGCCGGGCCGGAGAGCCAGTCCACCCGGAGGTCGTGCGCTCCGGACGGCAGGGTCACCCAGGCCCCGGTCAAGGCTCCGGCGCCCGAGCGGTCCAGGACCGTCCGGACCTGCACGACGCCTCCGGTGCGGTGCAGCTGCACCGCGAAGACCTGGCCGTTCGCGGCCGTGCGGCCCTCGAAGATCGTCAGCACGGTCGCCGCGAGCGAGCCCGAGGTGAGGGTGCTCGCGTCGAACCGGAACTGGGCGTGGTAGGCGGTCTCACCGACCGGAGAGGTGTCGGTGACGTAGCTCGGCCGGTTCGCGGTGCCGCCCGGGAGCCTGACCTGCAGGCCCCGGTTGGTGCCGCCGACAGGCAGGGCGGCCGCAGCGGTGACCGAGACGCCACCGGTGGAGGCCGACCAGGCCGCGAGGGTGCCGGAGTCGAACGTGTCGGAGAAGATCGCGTTCGGGCGGCTGACGGTCACCGTCGTGTTCACGGCGTTGCTCCAGTTGCCGGCCAGGTCCTGCACCCGCAGGTTGAACCGCTGGGCGCCGACGGCGATACCTGCCAGCGGCACGGTGGCCACGATGTCCGTGCCGACCAGGCTCACCGGGACCCGGGTCGCCTTGCCGACACCGGGGTCGGTGGTGCCGAGCCAGAACTCGGCGGTCGCGAACGAGGTCTCGTTCACGGGTGCCCGGAGGGTCAGGTTGGCTGCGCCGAGCGTCGGGTTCGGTGTCCCGACGACGGCCCCGAGGACGGGCGCCGCCTTGTCGACGAGGAGGTCCACCCCGAAGAGCACGCCCCAGTTGCCGGCGGCGTCCTGGCCCCGGACGAACACGTGGTGCGTGCCGTTCGTCAGGACCCTGACCTGGGAGATCGGGATGAGTCCGTAGAGGGTCTCCGTCTGGCCGTCCATGGCCCCGTCGACCGGGACCAGCTGGAACCCGGTCCCACCTGTCGGCACGGCGACCTTCGGGTCGAGGAAGCCTTCGGCGTCCGCGAGCAGGCTCTGGAGCCCGCCCCCGGCGTCACGGTCGGTGATCCGGGCTGAGACCACCAGGTAGCCGGGCTGGCTGCGGTCGGTCAGGACGCCGTTGCTGGGGTTCGGTCCGACGCTGGCCGCCTCGACACCTGGTCCGGTGAGGTCGACGGTGAGCGGGATGTCCAGGACGGGTCCCCACAGGCCGAGGGAGTCCTTGCTGTGGGCCAGGACGTGGTGGACGCCCTCGCCGAGAGCCAGCACCGCCGCCGCCGGGATGGTGGCCGTCTCCGACACGACTGTCGCTGTGCGGTTGCGGGTCATCGTGGTGCCGGTCCCGTTGGCGCCGGCGGTGTCGAGGAAGTACTCGGCAGCCGTGATGCTGCCTCCGGCGTCAGAGTCGTCTCCTGTCGCGGCGACCACGACGTCGAGGGTCCCGTTCGCCGGGGTGTCGGTGATGCTGCCGTCGATCGTCTGCGGACCGACCTTGGGCAGGTTGAGGATGACGCTGCCGACGACACCCCAGTTGCCCGCCACGTCGAGTGCCCGCACGAACACGGTGTGCTTGCCGGCGTCCAGCGCCGCGAGCACGGTGGGCGTGATCGTCCCGGTCGCACCGGCGACGTCGACGGTCCCGTAGGCACCGGTCATCGGGGTGCCGAAGCCCACGCCGACACTGACGGCGTCGTCGATGACGAGCTCGGCCTGGGTCACCGCCGAGCCACCCGTCGTGGCGTC
>DASXVR010000225.1:0-15417 GCA_036504175.1 Actinotalea sp.
GGCGCCGACCCGTCGGACGCGCTGGCGTTCTACGTCCGCCGCTTCGCCGACCTTCACGCGAAGGTCACCCTCTTCGAGGCCCGGCTGACGAGCACCGACCTGACGGTCAAGGAGATCGACGGCACCCTCGAGCATCTCGCTGCCGAGCTCGTCGAACCCGCTGCAGTCGGCGACCTCGACTCGCTGCGCGCCCGCCTGGAGACGCTGCGCGGTGTCGCGGCGGACCGCCGAGCGGCCGCGGAGGCCGAGCGGGCCGCCGCCAAGCAGGCCGCGCTCGAGGCGCGGACCGCCATCGTCGAGGCGGCGGAGAAGATCGCCGCCACCGACCCTGAGCGGATCCAGTGGCGCCCGGCCGGCGAGGAGCTGCGTGTGCTCCTGGACCAGTGGAAGGACGCCCAGCGTCACGGACCGCGCGTGGACCGTGGGTCCGAGGACTCGCTCTGGAAGCGCTTCAGCCACGCCCGGTCCACCTTCGACCGGGAGCGGCGCCGCTACTTCTCCGAGCTGGAGAAGACCAACGCGGCAGCGAAGGCGGAGAAGACGGCCCTGGCCGTCGAGGCCGAGAAGCTCGCGACGAGCACCGACTGGTCCACGACGACGTCGGCCTACCGCGACCTCATGGCGCGCTGGAAGGCTGCCGGTCGTGCGAGCCGCAAGGACGACGACGCCCTCTGGGCGCGCTTCCGGGCGGCACAGGACGAGTTCTTCGCCGCTCGCGACGCGAGCCTGAAGGAGACCGACGCCGAGTTCGCCGCGAACCTCGAGGTCAAGCTCGGCATCCTCGCCGAGGCGGAGAAGCTGGTCCCGGTCCGGGACCTGGCCGCTGCGCGTGCCGCCCTGCGCGACATCCAGGAGCGGTGGGAGCGCGCGGGCAAGGTCCCGCGCGGCGACATCCAGCGCATCGAGGGTCGCCTCCGTGCGGTGGAGACGGCTGTCCGCGAGGCCGAGCAGACCCAGTGGCAGCGCAGCAACCCCGAGACCCGGGCTCGTGCCGAGGGCGCCGCTGCCCAGCTGCTCGCGGCGATCAGCGGCCTCGAGGCCGATCTTGCGGCCGCTCAGGCGGCCGGCGACGCACGCCGCGTCGCGGACGCACAGTCCGCCCTCGACGCCCGGCGCGCCTGGCTCGAGCAGGTGCAGCGCGCGGCCTCGGACTCGCGCGGCTGACGGAACGCACGGAGGTCCGGGGCTCGTCGGCCCCGGACCTCACGTACGGGGCGTCGGCGGCTGCGCCACCCCGGGACGTCAGGTGCGGATCATCGGCGGCTCGGCCGCCCGCGACCCGGTGATCCGGTACACGTCGAACACGCCGTCGACCTTCCGCACGGCGCTGAGCACCGAGTTCAGGTGAGCCGGCTCGGCCATCTCGAACACGAAGCGCGAGAGCGCGACGCGGTCACGTGACGTCGAGACGGTTGCCGACAGGATGTTCACGTGGTGGTCCGACAGGACCCGCGTGACGTCGGAGAGCAGCCGGCTGCGGTCGAGCGCCTCGACCTGGATCTGGACCAGGAACAGCGTCGTGGAGCCCGTGTCCCACTCGACCTCGACCATGCGTTCGGGCTGCGCGCGCAGCCCGACGACGTTGCCGCAGTCGGACCGGTGCACGCTCACCCCGGTGCCACGGGTGATGAACCCGATGATGTCGTCACCCGGCACCGGCGTGCAGCACTTCGCGAGCTTCGCCCAGATGTCACTGACACCCTTGACGATGACGCCGGCGTCTCCCGAGCGGGGCCGGCGGGACTGCTGGCCGGGCCGGGCCGCCTCGGCGACGTCCTCCTCGGTGCCCGACTCCCCGCCCATCGACTGCACCAGGCGGTGCACGACCGAGGCCGCGGACGCCTGACCCTCGCCGATGGCGGCGTACAGGGCGGAGACGTCGGCGAACCGCATCTCGTTCGCCAGCGTGACGAGCCCCTCGTGCGTGAGGAGGCGCTGCAGCGGCAGGTTCTGCTTGCGCATCGCCTTGGCGATGGCGTCCTTGCCGTGCTCGATCGCCTCCTCGCGGCGCTCCTTGGAGAACCACTGGCGGATCTTGTTCCGCGCACGCGGGCTCTTGACGAAGGTCATCCAGTCGCGGCTGGGACCCGCGGTCTCCGACTTGGAGGTCAGGACGTCGACCACGTCACCGTTCTCGAGCACCGAGTCGAGCGGCACCAGGCGGCCGTTGACGCGCGCACCCATCGTGCGGTGCCCGACCTCGGTGTGCACCGCGTAGGCGAAGTCGACAGGGGTGGCGCCCGCGGGCAGGGCCATGACGTCCCCGCGCGGCGTGAACACGAACACCTCGGCGCCGCGGATCTCGAACCGCAGCGAGTCGAGGAACTCCGCCGGGTCGGACGTCTCCTGCTGCCAGTCCACGAGCTGCCGCAGCCACGCCATGTCGTTGCCGGCGTCACCGGTGGGCCCGCCCTGCTTGCCGTCCTCCTTGTACTTCCAGTGCGCTGCGACGCCGTACTCCGCGCGCCTGTGCATCTCGTGCGTGCGGATCTGGATCTCGACAGGCTTGCCACCGGGCCCGATGACCGTCGTGTGCAACGACTGGTACATGTTGAACTTGGGCATCGCGATGTAGTCCTTGAACCGCCCGGGCACCGGGTTCCACCGCGCGTGCAGGGCGCCGAGGGCCGCGTAGCAGTCGCGCACCGAGTCGACGAGCACCCGGACCCCGACCAGGTCGTAGATGTCGGCGAAGTCGCGCCCTCGCACGATCATCTTCTGGTAGATCGAGTAGTAGTGCTTCGGCCTGCCCGTCACCGCGCACTTGATCTTCGCCGTCTTGAGGTCGGCGGTGACCTGGTCGCGGACAACCGACAGGTACTCGTCGCGGGCCGGCGCGCGCTCGGCGACCAGGTGCACGATCTCGTCGTAGACCTTGGGGTAGAGCGTCGCGAACGACAGGTCCTCGAGCTCCCACTTGATGGTGTTCATGCCGAGCCGGTGGGCCAGCGGGGCGTAGATCTCGAGGGTCTCGCGGGCCTTGCGCTGCGCCGACGCTGCGGGCACGAAACGCCAGGTCCGGGCGTTGTGGAGCCGGTCGGCGAGCTTGATGACGAGCACCCGGATGTCGCGGGACATGGCGACGACCATCTTGCGGACGGTCTCGGCCTGGGCGGCGTCGCCGTAGGTGACCTTGTCGAGCTTGGTCACGCCGTCGACCAGCATGGCCACCTCGGGCCCGAAGTCGGCGCGCAGCTCGTCCAGGGAGTAGCTCGTGTCCTCGACGGTGTCGTGCAGCAGGGCGGCCGCGAGCGTCGAGGGCGTCATGCCCAGCTCGGCGAGGATCGTCGCGACGGCAACCGGGTGCGTGATGTACGGGTCGCCGCTGCGCCGGAACTGCCCCCAGTGGGCCCGCTCGGCGGTCGTGTACGCCCGCTCCAGGATGCTCAGGTCCACCTTGGGGTGGTTGGCGCGCACGGCGATCAGCAGCGGCTCGAGCGCCGGTGAGCCCACCTCGGTGCGCCCGAACCGCGCGAGGCGCGACCGGACCTTGTTGCCGGTCCCTGCCAGCTCGACGGGGGGGCGCGGCACGGCACGCCGCTCGACCTGGCCACCGTCCGGGCGGTCGAGGGTCTGCGGGGCGTCCGCGGCATGGGCGGGGCGGCCGTCCGGGGCGTCCGGGGCGCGCACGGGCGCAGGGCTGTCAGCCATCACGGCCTCCCTTCACGCTCGGCGAGAGTCCGAGTCTAGGACCGACCGGAGCGAGGGTCG
This sequence comes from Actinotalea sp., assembly GCA_036504175.1. Taxonomy (GTDB): domain Bacteria; phylum Actinomycetota; class Actinomycetes; order Actinomycetales; family Cellulomonadaceae; genus Actinotalea. The sequence goes on from DASXVR010000225.1 coordinate 3,712, forward strand.
CCGCGTCAGTACGTCAGGAGGGTGTCCACGGCACGGCCGACGAGCTTGCTGCGGCCGTCCAGGAAGGTCAGCTCCATCAGGAACGAGAGCCCGACGACGACCCCGCCGGCCTGCTCGATGAGCTGCACGGTCGCCGCGGCGGTACCGCCGGTCGCCAGGACGTCGTCCACAACGAGCACGCGCGCTCCGGGTCGGATCGCGTCGGCGTGCAGCTCCAGGACCGCGCTGCCGTACTCCAGCTCGTAGGAGCCGGAGAGGGTGGTTCGCGGCAGCTTGCCCTCCTTGCGGACGGGCACGAAGCCCGCACCCAGGCGGATGGCGATCGGCGCACCGAGGATGAACCCGCGCGCCTCCATGCCGACGACCAGGTCGATCCCTGCCGGGGCGCGGTCGGCCAGGGCTTCGACGACGGCGGCGAACGTCGGGCCGTCACCGAGCAGCGGCGTGATGTCCTTGAAGACCACGCCCGGCTGCGGGTAGTCCGGCACGTCGTGGACCAGGGCCGCCGCCCGGGCGACCAGGTCTGTCGCCGGCTGCACGGTCGTCACGGCTTGCGACCGGTGGGCCGGTTCGGCTTGCGGCGCTTGGGCTGGGCGGCGGTACCGAGGTGGGTCCCGGGCACGGGCGCCCCGACGTGGACGAGCGGGCGTCCCGTGGAGGTGTCGGTCCCGGCGGCGGCAGCCGCTGCCTCGCGGGCGGCGAGCACCTTGGCCGTGTGCTCGGCGATCAGCGGCTCACGGTTGCGCAGGGTGACCTGCAGCGGCGTGGCCAGGTAGATCGAGGAGAACGCGCCCACGATGAGCCCGATGAACAGCGCCAGGGCGATGTCCCGCAGGGTTCCGGCCCCGAGGAGGAAGGCACCGATGAACAGGATCGCGCTCACCGGCAGAAGTGCCACCACCGAGGTGTTGATGGAGCGCACCAGCGTCTGGTTGACCGCAAGGTTGGCCATCTCGGCGTAGGTGTACCGCTTCTGGTCCAGGACGTTGTGCGTGTTCTCGCGCACCTTGTCGAAGACCACGACCGTGTCGTAGATCGAGTAACCGAGGATGGTGAGGAACCCGATGACCGTCGCCGGGCTCACCTCCCAACCGATCCCCGAGTAGATGCCCACGGTGATGACCAGGTCGTGCGCGAGGGCGACGAGCGCCGCGACGGCCATGCGCCAGGCCCGGAAGTACAGGGTCATGACGACGGCGGTCAGCAGGAGGAAGACCACCAGCCCGCGGACGGCCTTGCTGGACACGTCTGCGCCCCAGCTGGGTCCCACGATGTTCGAGCTGATCTTGGTGACTGGCACGTCGTAGGCGGTGGCGAGGGCCCGAGCCACGGCGCGCGACTGCGAGGTGTCCAGTGCGCCCGTCTGGACCCGCACGTTCGAGCCGCCCACGACCGAGACGCGAGGCACCTCGGTGGGCAGGACTGACGTGACGGCGTCGGTGGCGAGCTGCTGGGAGGTGCTCTGCGATCCGCCGACGATGAACTCCGCGCCCCCGCGGAACTCGATGCCGGGGTTGAGCTGGCGGGTCAGCAGGAGCAGCGACGTCAGGACGACGAGGGTGATCGACACCGCGTACCAGCGGCGACGGTGCCCGACGATGTCGTACGAGCGCTTGCCCGTGTAGAGGTCGTTGCCCCACTGGGCCAGGGACGAGGCCATCAGGCGTCCTTCCGATCGGTGCCGCCGTCAACGGACTCGTGCGCCGGTGCCGCTGCGGGCACCGTGGCCGTGCTCGGCTCGGCCGCTGCATCCAGCTCGGCCTGGCGGGCCAGGGCCCGGCGTTCGGCGATGGTGAGCCGCCGGTCACCCGTCGGCAGGGACGTGCCCTCACCGGCAGGGACCGCTTCCGGCCCGGTCGAGACAGCCGGCTGGGGTCCACGCTCCGCGCGCTCCCCCGCCACAGCGACGCGCCCACGGCCGACGTACCGGCTACGAGCACCCAGCTGGGCCGGGTCGAGCCCGGAGAAGCGGTGACCCTCGGCGAAGAACCGCGTGCGCGCCAGGATCAACAGCGTCGGGTGGGTGAAGAGGAACACGACGCCGAGGTCGATGAGGGTGGTCAGACCGAGGGTGAAGGCGAACCCACGGACGCCGCCCACGGCCAGGAAGTACAGGACGACGGCAGCCAGGAAGTTGACCGCGTCCGAGGCAAGGATGGTGCGCCGGGCTCGACGCCACCCTTCCTCGACCGCCGCTGGCAACGTCCGGCCGTCGCGGAGCTCGTCACGGATGCGCTCGAAGTAGACGATGAACGAGTCTGCGGTGATACCGATCGCGACGATGATGCCCGCCACACCGGGCAGGCTCAGCCGGTAGCCCTGCGTCCACGACAGGACGGCGATGAACAGGTAGGTGAGCGCCCCGGCGACCACCAGCGAGAAGATCGTGACGAACCCGAGTGCGCGGTACTGGACCAGGGAGTAGATCGCGACCAGGACGAGTCCGATCAGGCCTGCCAGCAGACCGCGCTGGAGCTGCTCGGAGCCGAGCGTCGCGGAGATCTGCTGCTCGCTCTGCACCTCGAAGGTGAGCGGGAGGGCACCGAAGTTCAGCTCGCGCGCCAGCGTCGCCGCAGACTCGCGCGTGAAGCTGCCCGAGATCTCCGCCTGCCCGTTGCCGATGATGGACCGGACGGCCGGCGCCGAGATGACCAGGCCGTCGAGCACGATGGCGAACTGGTTGCGCGGGGTCGGCAGGTCCAGGAGGCGCGTCGTGACGTCGCGGAAGATGCCGGTGCCCTTGCCGGTGAACTTGATGTTCGTGACCCACTCGTTCGTGAGCGCGCCGGTGGGCCCGACCTTCAGGCCCGAGCTCGCCGAGGCGATGTCGGTGCCGCGCACCTCCACCGGGCCCAGCACGAACTTCGACGAGCCGTCCTGCTGGCACGTGACGACCGGCTTGTCCTTGTCGCCGAGGAGGGCCGCACCGCCGGTGAGGTTCTTCTGCGCGGTGCAGTCGTACGCCGCGTAGGCGGCCAGGACGTCCGAGGTCAGCCAGGCCGTGTCGCTCGCGTCCGCGGGTGCCGGCGCGTCGGCGGCCGGTGGCGTGGCGGACGGGGCCGTCGTCGGCTGTGGCGCGCCCTGGAGCAGGACCGGGCGGAAGAGCATCTGAGCCGACTCACGCACCAGGTCCAGCGTTGCCTCGCTCGGCTGACCCGGGAGCGCCACGACGATCTTGTCGCGGCCCTGGCTGGTGATCTCCGCCTCGGCGACGCCGGACGAGTCCACGCGCTGGCGGATGATGTCGATGGCCTGCTTGATGTTCTGGTCCGTGACCTCGACACCCTTCTCGGCGACCGGCTGCAGGATGAGCTGCGTACCGCCCTCGAGGTCGAGCGCCAGACCTGGGGTCAGGGATGCGTCGGACGTCTTCGTCCCGACCAGGAGGCCGGCGGCGAGGGCGATCACCAGGACCAGCAAGGTCACCAGGGAGCGCACCGGTCGTTCGCGGCGGGTCGTTGTGGCCAACGGTTCGTCTTCTCTCGTGTGGATCAGGATTCGGGCCGACGGGCCGGGCGGAGGTCACCAGGACCCGGGCCGGCCCCGGCTGGTCACCGGCGGGGCGTGTCGCCCTCGTCGGGGTCGGACGTGAGGCTCGAGGCGTCGTCGGGGACCTGGAGGTCGACGTCGCCCTTGACCAGGCTCGGTCCGGTCGTACCGGTGGCGACGGCACTGTCGGCACCGTCGGCGCTGTCGTCCTCGTCGGCCACGGGCGGCGTGACGCGCTCCAGGATGGCGCGGCGGACCCAGCGGCTCGTCACACCCGGCGACGTCTCGAGGGTGATCACGTCCTCGTCGACGGCGACGATGGTGCCGAAGAGACCCGACGCGGTCATGATCTCCTGGCCGGGAGCGAGGTTCGCGCGGAACTCCAGAGCGGCGTTCTGCCGGCTCCGGCCCTTGCGGTTGATGAAGAACAGGGCCACGACCACGACAACGATCATGCCGAGCGATAGCGGATCCATGGTGCTTTCTCACGTCCTGTTCGGTATACGGCCGCGCGCAGTCTAGGCGACCTGCGCTCCCCGGCCCTAACGCGTGGGCGTCGCTCCAGGTTCCTCTGACGAGGCTAGGCGAGGCTACCCGCCTCGCAGTGGGACCAGGGTCAGACGAAGAGCGTGTCCCGGCCCGGCGGCGGCGTCAGGCCCAGGTGCTGCCAGGCCCGCGGCGTGGCCACGCGCCCCCTCGGGGTCCGACCCATGAGGCCCTCGCGCACCAGGAAGGGCTCGGCCACCGTCTCCACGGTCTCCGGCTCCTCCCCCACGGCGACCGCCAGGGTGGTCAGGCCGACGGGGCCGCCGGCGAAGCGCACGCACAGGGCGCTGAGCACGGAGCGGTCGAGGCGGTCCAGGCCGAGCTCGTCGACCTCGTAGACCGCCAGGGCCGCACGAGCCGCCGGTAGCCCGAGGGTGCCGTCCCCGCGCACCTGCGCCCAGTCGCGGACCCGGCGCAGCAGACGGTTCGCGATCCGGGGGGTCCCCCGCGAGCGTCCGGCGATCTCGGCCGCGGCATCGGCGTGCAGGTCGACCCCGAGCAGGCCGGCCGAGCGTGCGAGGACGCGCTGCAGCTCCTCGTCGTCGTAGAAGTCGAGGTGACCGGTGAAGCCGAACCTGTCGCGCAGGGGGGCCGGGAGCAGACCGGCCCTCGTCGTTGCGCCCACCACGGTGAACGGCGGGAGCGAGAGCCCGATGGCGTTGGCGCCGGCGCCCTTCCCGACGACCACGTCGACCCGGAAGTCCTCCATCGCCACGTAGAGGAGCTCCTCGGCAGGGCGGGCGAGCCGGTGGATCTCGTCGACGAAGAGGACCTCGCCCTCCTCCAGCGAGGACAGGACCGCCGCGAGGTCGCCCGCGTGCTGGATGGCGGGCCCGGAGGTGATCCGCATCGAGGTGCCGAGCTCCGCGGCGATGATCATGGCGAGGGTCGTCTTGCCGAGGCCCGGCGGGCCGCTGAGCAGCACGTGGTCGGGGACGCGTCCGCGCCCGAGGGCAGCGTGCAGGACGAGCTCGAGCTGGTCGCGCACGACGCGCTGGCCGACGAACTCCGAGAGCCGTCGTGGCCGCAGGGCCGCCTCGGCCGCGCGCTCGAGGTCCTCGGCTCCCGGAGCCAGCAGGCGCTCGGTGGTGACCTCGTCCTCAGCCACGGCCCCCGCCGAGGACTCGCAGAGCGCCACGCAGGACCGCCGCCATGTCGGTCCCCTCGACGGGGCCCGCGTCCGCGGGCACGACCGACGCGACAGCGTCCTCGGCGACCTTCACTCCCCAGCCGAGCCCGACCAGCGCCTCGACGACCTCCGTCCGGCGGTCCGGCGCCGGGGCGACGCCCGCGGCGCCCGGGCTGCCCGTGGGCGCGCCGAGACGGTCCGCAAGCTCGAGCACGATGCGCTGGGCCCCCTTGCGACCGATCCCGGGGACCCGCTGGAGGGCAGCCAGGTCCTCCCCGGCCACGGCGCGGCGCAACGCGTCGGGCGTGTGGACGGCAAGCATGGCCAGCGCCAGCCGGGGTCCGATGCCGCTGACCGTCTGGACGCTCTCGAACACGTCGCGCTCGTCGCCGTCGGAGAACCCGTAGAGGGTGAGGGAGTCCTCACGCACGACGAGGCTCGTCGCGAGCTCGCACTGCTCCCCCAGGCGCAGCCCTGCGAGCGTGCCGGGGGTGGCGTAGGCGAGCAGGCCGACGCCACCGACGTCGACCACTGCCGCATCGAGCCGCAGCGCCAGCACCCGTCCACGCAGGGACGCGATCATCAGACCTCCCGAACACCTGTACGACCAGGCGTCACCGTAACAAGCGAGCGGTCACCGCGAGACGCGGCGCGCCGACGCCTCGGCGGCTGCCCAGGCACGTTGCGCGCTGGTGCCCGCGGAGACCGTCGAGCCGCCGGATGGCAACGGGGCCGCACCGCCGACAGGCCGCCACAGGTGACAGATGCCCAGGGCCAGCGCGTCAGCGGCATCGGCCGGCGTGGGCAGCTCGGCCAGGGTGAGGATCCGCGCGACCATCTGCTGCACCTGGAGCTTCGGCGCCCGACCGCTGCCGGTGACGGCCGCCTTGACCTCGCTGGGCGTGTGCATCGTGACCGGGATGCCGCGGCGTGCGGCCGCGGCCATGACGACCCCCGACACCTGCGCGGTGCCCATCACCGTGCGGACGTTGTGCTGGGCGAACACCCGCTCGATGGCGACGGCGTCAGGACGGTGCTCGTCCAGCCACGCCTCGACCTCGCCCGCGATCGCCAGCAGACGAACGGCGACGTCGTCGTCCTGGTGGGACCGTGCGACCCCGACGGCGACCAGGCGGACGCGGCGGCCCGGCAGCGAGTCCACCACGCCCAGGCCGCACCTCGTCAGACCTGGGTCGACCCCGAGCACGCGCACCGCACCACTCTCGCAGGCCGGTCGGCCGGCGGAGCGGTGCCTCGCCGCTCACTCCTCGTCGAGCGCCGCCATGACCTCGTCGGAGGCGTCGAAGTTGGCGAAGACCTCCTGGACGTCGTCGCTGTCCTCGAGGGCGTCGATGAGCCGCAGGATCTTGCGGGCGCCGTCGATGTCCACCTCGACCTGGGTGGCGGGGACGAACTGCGCGTCCGCGGAGTCGTAGTCGATCCCCGCGGCCTGGAGGGCTGTGCGCACCGCGACCAGGTCCGTCGCCTCGGAGAGGACCTCGAAGGCGTCGCCCAGGTCGTTGACCTCCTCGGCACCGGCGTCGAGCACCGCGGCGAGGACGTCGTCCTCACCGAGCCCGTCGGTCTTGGGGACCAGGATCACGCCGCGTCGCGAGAACAGGTAGGACACGGAGCCGGGGTCCGCGAGGGAGCCGCCGTTGCGGGTGAACGCCACCCGGACGTCCGACGCAGCACGGTTGCGGTTGTCGGTGAGGCACTCGACCAGCACGGCGACGCCACCAGGGCCGTAGCCCTCGTACATGATCGTCTGGTAGTCCGCGCCGCCGGCCTCCTGGCCGGACCCGCGCTTGACCGCGCGGTTGATGTTGTCGATCGGCACCGAGGACTTCTTGGCCTTCTGCACCGCGTCGAACAGCGTCGGGTTGCCGGCGACGTCGGCACCGCCGATGCGAGCCGCTACCTCGATGTTCTTGATCAGCTTGGCGAAGAGCTTGCTTCGCTTGGCGTCGACCACTGCCTTCTTGTGCTTGGTCGTGGCCCACTTGGAGTGACCGGACATTGTGCGAAACCCCTCAACCGCGGTCGGTGACGATCTGGACGAACATCCGGTGCAGGCGAAGGTCGCCGGTGATCTCCGGATGGAAGGACGTGGCGACGACGTCGCGCTCGCGCACCGCGACGATCCTACCGGCGGCCGGACCGGACGCGACGGTCGCCAGGATCCGGGTGCCCGGTCCTGTCTCCTCGACCCAGGGCGCGCGGATGAACACCGCATGCACCGGTCGCTCGGCGCTGTCCTCGATCCCCTCGACGACGAGGTCGGTCTCGAACGAGTCGACCTGCCTACCGAACGCGTTGCGGCGGACGGTGATGTCGAGGCCGCCGACGGTCTGCTGGCCCTCGGCGGCACCGGTGATCCGGTCGGCGAGCAGGATCATCCCCGCGCACGACCCGAACGCCGGCAGGCCGCCCTGGATGGCCGCGCGGAGCGGCTCGAAGAGGTCGAACACGTGCAGCAGCTTGTCGATCGTCGTCGACTCGCCCCCGGGAATCACGATCCCCTGCACCTGCGCGAGCTCGCGCGGCCGCCGGACGGGGACGCCCAGGGCGCCGGACGCAGCCAGCGCAGCGATGTGCTCGCGCACATCGCCCTGCAGTGCGAGGACGCCGATGGTGGGTGGGGTGGGGGCTGTCACGACGCCCGATCCTACGGGTGGGCAGGTCAACGACCATGTTTCACCCGATCGGACGGGTTTGGGCGTTCAAGTGCGCCCCGTGACGAGCCGATGCACCGGCAGCATGGGGTGGCACTGCTGCGCGCCGTGCTCCGCCCGCATCCTGAGGAGACCCCGTGTCGCTGGCCCTGCGCCGCTCGGCAGCCCTGCTCGTTGCCGCACTCCTGGGTACGTCCCTGTTCACGGTGGTCGACCCCACGCCTGCGTACGCCGTTCCCCCGGCCGCAGCGCCGGTGCTGGTGGCTCCGGTCTCACCATATGAGGGACCGGGCAACCCCGTCCTGAGCTGGCAGCCCGTTGCGGGCGCCACCAAGTACCGCGTCGAGGTGTCGGCGTCGGGCACGTTCAGCCCCACCGTCTACACGATCGACACCTACGCGTTGCACGCCACGCCGCCCACGGAGCTGCCCTTGGGCACCCTGTACTGGCGCGTCGCGGGGCTCAACGGGAGCGAGCTCGGGCCGTACGCGACGGAGTCGTTCGTCAAGACCGCCGCCGCCGCCCCCGACGCCGTCGCACCCGCCGACGGGGCGTCCCTCTCCTACCCGGCAGACGCACCGGTGCTCCGCTGGGGCGTCCTCGCCGGGATGAAGGGGTACGAGGTCCAGCTGGACGACGCCAACGACTTCATCGGCGCCACGACCGTCACCACCGTCAACACCGCCCTGGCGATCACCGCCCCGGTGACCCTCGGCAAGACCTGGTACTGGCGGGTGCGCGGGACGACCGCCACCACCGGTGTGACGACGGCGTGGTCGACCACGCGCAGCTTCAGCCTGACCTGGGGGGACTTCGCCGGGAAGCCGGTCCTGCTCTCCGAGGGCGTGCAGGCACCCGTCGGCGAGGTCCAGGACGTCGTCTTCACCTGGACCGGCTCCGGCCTGCCGGGGGGCATGGCAGCCGGTGTTCTCGGGGCACGTTCCTACCAGCTGCAGGTCAGCGCCAACGGCGACTGGGCCAACGGCGTCGTCACCGACGTGACGGTCAAGGGCACGCAGTTCTCCCCGGCGTCCACCTACCCGGCGGGCAGCTACTTCTGGCGGGTCCGCGCCATCGCCACGGGCCCGACCCTGCCGGCGCAGACCGGGCCGTGGTCCGACGAGCGCCAGTTCACGCGCGCCTGGTCGAGCAAGCCGTCGCTGACGTACCCCATCGGGGGCGCGGAGGTCTCGAAGACCGGTTTGCGCTTCGAGTGGACCGGTGTCGCCCACGCCGCGTACTACGAGGTGCGGATCAGCACGGACCAGAACTTCGTCGCCGCCGTCACCACCTGCTACACGCTCCACAGGTCCCTGACCCCCCACGACGCGAACGCCCTGCCGGCGGGCACAATCGGCACCGACTGCGACGTCGAGTTCAACCCCGGCCTCACGTACTACTGGCAGGTGCGCGGGGTCGACACCCCGCCGACGGGATCCACCCCCGTCTTCGGCGTCTGGGCGAACCGCGAGAGCTTCGTCTTCGACCAGTCGACGGTGACCCTCATCTCACCGGTCGCGGGCGAGACGGTGACGGCACCGGTTCTGCGATGGGCTCCGCTCGCGGGTTACCACAAGTACCTCGTCACCCTGATCAAGGACGGTACGAAGACCACCACCGGTACGACCTACTCGACGAGCTGGTCGCCGACGACCACCACCGCCAATCTCGGCGCCGGCTCCTACGAGTGGTTCGTCCAGGGCGTGAGCCCGGGCGGCATCAAGACCCCCAGCCCGTTCTTCGGCAGAGGCACCTTCACCGTCGCAGCTCCCACGAGCACGGCGACCCAGTTCGCCCCGGGCGACCTGACCACCAGCTTCGGTGGCCAGAACCAGGACATGCCCAGCATGCGGTGGACCGAGATCCAGAACGCCGCCTACTACCGGGTCTTCTACGCGCAGATCGGGAGCTCCACCTACGTCGAGCTCACCCGCGCCGGGGACAAGCTGCCCCAGGCCGCGTTCACCTACCCCGGTGGCAACACGGCGCTGCCCCTCAACCACCAGGAGACCTTGCCCGACGGGACGTGGAGCTGGGTGGTGCAGGCGTTCTCCGTCGACAACGCCCTGCTCGCCATGTCGGACCCCGCCATCTTCACCCTGGCCCCCAGCCAGTTCGTCAGCTACGTCGCGCCGGCCCTCGGGGCCACCGGGTCCGACGTGCCGGAGATGCGCTGGAACCCAGCCGTCGACGGGTACGAGTACATCGTCCACATCGCGCTGGACCCCAACTTCACGAACGTGATCCGGACGTACACGACCCAGTTCCCGGCTCTCTCGCCGCGTGAGGCGCTCCCGGACAACCAGGCGGGGCAGTCGTACTACTGGTACGTCCAGGTCTGCAAGGCGCCGCACTCCTGCGGCCCGCTCCCCCAGCAGGCCTACGAGGCGGGTGCCCAGAACATCAGCTCGTTCCGCAAGACGAGCCCGGCGCCGGTCCTCACCGCTCCGGCAGGAGGCGCCACCGTCACCGGCCAGGTCGCCTTCGCGTGGCAGGACTACTTCCTCACCGACTCCGGCGCCCCGGGCGCGAAGTCGTACAAGATCGAGGTGGCCACGGACCCGACGTTCACCACCATCATCGACACGGCCACCGTGGACCAGCCCTACTACGCCCCCTGGTCCAAGGCCTACGCCGACACCGTCTACTACTGGCGGGTCCAGGCCATCGACGGCTCCGGTCAGGCGCTCACGCGCAGCGACAACGGCCAGGGGGCCCTCAGCTTCCAGAAGGTGTCCGGCCAGCCCGCGTCGCTCACGTCCACCGTCGCCTCCGGTCTGCCGACCCTGTCCTGGGCACCGCTGACGCAGGCGGGCTCCTACACCGTGGACCTGTACCGAGGGACCGACGGCACCTACCCCCTGGCGAACAGGGTGCAGACGGCCTCCACCACGTACTACGCCGCCTACACGCCGGACAAGGCCCTGGCACCGGGGACGTACAGCTGGCGGGTCGCCAAGAACGACGTCGACGGAAACCCCGGCAGCTGGGCCGGTGACGGCGGCGGCAGCGCCTTCTCCGGCGACACCTTCACCATCGGCTCACCGGCCCTGAACCTCGTGGCGCCTGCTGACGCCGCGACCCTGACCTCGAGCGACACGCTCTTCACCTGGGACGGCCTGGTCGGTGCTGCGTCCTACCGGTTCCAGACCAGCACCACCGACGCCTTCACGAGCACCTTCGAGAGCCAGAAGACGGTCGGCACGACGTGGGTGTCGCCCAAGTACTACGTCGACGGCACCACCTACCGGTGGCGCGTGCAGGCGCTGGACTCGTCCGACAACGTCATCAGCACGTCGGCCTTCCGGACCTTCACCAAGAACGAGGTGACCGTCGCGCTGACCAGCTCCGCGAACCCGTCGAAGTCACGGCAGTCATTGGTCCTGAGCGCCGCCGTCAGCCGCGCCGGTGCGACGCCGACCGGCGCCGTCACGTTCTTCGACGGCGCGACGTCGCTCGGCTCGGGCACCCTGGCATCGGGGGTGGCCACCCTCACCACGACAGCCCTGGGTGTGGGGACGCACCAGCTGACCGCGCGGTGGGCCGGTGACTCCTCGTCGGCGGCCACGACGTCGACGATCCTCACGCAGGACGTGGTGCCCGCCGGTGCGGCGTACACCCCCGTCACGCCGTCCCGGGTGATGTCCTTCGTGCCCGTCGGGACGGCGGGCACCTACACCCTGACCATCCCGAACGCGCCGGTCGGCGCGACGGCCGTCGCGCTCCACGTGACGGCGGCGAACCCGACCCTGAACACCTACGTCTCGGTCTGCCCTGGCGGGACGGCGACGGACGTGTGCAGCGCCGCGTCGAACATCAACCCGTTCCAGTACCGCAGCACGCCGAACATGGTCATCGTCAAGCTCG
>DASXVR010000226.1:0-4409 GCA_036504175.1 Actinotalea sp.
GCCTACCAGCTGGGCTGGTTCCCGGACTACTCGGACGCCGACAACTACCTGACGCCGTTCTTCCTGTCGGCCACGTCGTTCCTGCACAACCACTACGCGAACCCGCAGGTCGACTCGCTCATCCAGCAGGAGGCCACGACCACCGACCCGACCGCTCGGGCCAAGGTCATCGGCCAGGCGCAGGACGCGGTGGCCAAGGACCTGTCGACGATCCCGTACCTGCAGGGTTCGCAGGTCGCCGTCGTCGCCCAGGGTGTCCAGGGCACGAAGGACACGCTCGACGCGTCCTTCAAGTTCCGGTACGGCGCCCTCTCCAAGCAGGGCTGACGCAACTGCCTGACGGGGGCGGCCTCCCTTTCCGGGGGGCCGCCCCTAGGCTTGCGCACGCATCACACCGAGCGAGGTACACGTGACCATCACCAACGACCTGACCGCAGCAGCGGTCGCGCCCGCCCCGGCCGAGGAGTCCCGCGGCAAGAAGGGAGGCGGCGCGCTGGGTCGGTACCTGCTCGTCAGGTTCCTGCTCATCTTCCCGACGGTGTTCATCCTGGTCACCGTCGTGTTCGTCCTCATGCGGGCCACCGGTGACCCGATCACCGCGGCCCTCGGCGGCCGCCTGCCTCCCGACCAGCTCCACGAGCGGATCCACCAGGCCGGCTACGACCGGCCGATCCTCGTGCAGTACCTGGACTACCTCGGCCGGATCGCGCGCGGCGACTTCGGCACCACGCTGTCCGACCACCTGCCGGTGACGCACGTGCTCGCGACGTACGGCGCCGCGACCCTCGAGCTGGCGTTCTACGCGCTCGTCGTCGCCTTCCTCGTCGGCATCCCGCTCGGGCGCGTCGCCGCCGCCCGCCGCGACCGCGGGCCGGACGCGGCGCTCCGCGTGAGCGCGATCCTCGGCTACGCCACCCCCGTGTTCTTCGCCGGCCTGGTGCTCAAGCTCATCTTCGGCGTGCTGCTGCACTGGCTGCCGACCTCGGGCCGCGCCACGACCCGCAACCTCATCACCATGAAGACGCACGGCGCGCGAACCGGTATCTACCTCATCGACGCCATCAGCACGGGCCAGTGGTCGGTCGTCTCCGACGTGCTGCAGCACGCGGTGCTCCCGGCCCTCGCCCTCGGACTCCTCACAGCCGGCGTCTTCCTGCGGCTGGTGCGCACCAACATGATCAGCACGCTGCAGACCGGATACGTCGAGGCGGCCCGCTCGCGCGGCGTCGCCGAGCGCAGGCTGGTGCGGGCCCACGCGTGGCGCCCGGCCCTGGTGCCGATCATCACGGTCATCGGGCTGCAGATCGCGATGCTCCTGGGCGGCGCGGTCCTCACCGAGACCACCTTCGAGTGGAAGGGCCTCGGCTTCCAGCTGGTGCAGTACCTCAACGCTCGAGACTTCGTGGCCGTGCAGGGCATGGTCGCCCTGCTCGCCGTCATCGTGGCCGTGACGAACTTCATCGTCGACGTCATCGCCGCACTCGTCGACCCGAGGATCCGGTACTGATGACCGCCGACATCGCGAACCTCGCCACCCCGCCCTCGCCGGAGGAGCTGGCGCTCGTCATCGCCCCCGAGCACGGGCCGCGCTGGCACCGGCTGCCCATCGTGCGCCAGCTGCGCTCCTCGGTGGGCCTGCAGCGCGGCATGCTCGTCGCCGGCCTGCTCCTCACCGGGATCTTCGTGCTCTCGGCGATCTTCGCGCCGCTCATCGCGCCGTACTCGTGGGCCCAGCTGCGCGACGCGCACGGGCTGTTCGGCTCCCAGCAGGCGCCGTCGTCGGCCCACTGGCTCGGCACCACCGTCGGCGGCTACGACGTGCTGTCCCGCGTCGTGTGGGGCAGCCGCACCGCCCTCCTGACGATCCTCGCCGCGGTGGTGCTCTCGCTGTTCCTCGGCGTGTTCCTCGGCCTGGTGTCCGGCTACTTCGGCGGCTGGCTCGACCGCGTGCTCGTCGTCGTCGCGGACGCGATCTACGCCTTCCCGTCCCTGCTGCTGGCCATCGTTGCCGCGATCGTCATCAGCGGCGGGCAGTCGAACCTGTGGAGCGGCATCCTCGCCGCCGCGATCTCCATCACGGTGGTCTTCGTCCCGCAGTACTTCCGGGTGATCAGGTCGGAGGTCGTCCGCATCAAGTCGGAGGCCTTCGTGGAGTCGGCCCGCGTCATCGGCTCCTCGAGCGCCCGGATCATGACGCGGCACGTGCTCCGCAACTCGGTGCGGACGCTGCCCCTGATCATGACCCTCAACTGCTCCGAGGCGATCCTCACGCTCGCCGGCCTCGGCTTCCTCGGCTTCGGCATCGAGCCGTCGAAGGCGGCCGAGTGGGGCTACGACCTCAACAAGTCGATCCAGGACGTGACGGCCGGCATCTGGTGGACCGCGGTGTTCCCGGGCGTCGCGATCGTCCTGACGGTGCTGGGCATCACCCTCGTCGGCGAGTCGCTCAACGACCTGGCCGACCCGCGGCTGCGGACTCGTCGTGCGGCCGGCGGTGGCCGGAAGCGGGCCAAGGACACCGTGCAGGACGAGGGCGCGACGAACCAGCCGGAGGACGCGCGATGACCGCCGAGGACCCCGTCGTCGACGTGCACGACCTGCACGTCACCTTCGCCACCGACGGTGGCGACGTCCGGGCCGTGCGCGGCGTCTCGCTGCGGGTCGAACCCGGTGAGGTGCTGGCGATCGTCGGCGAGTCCGGCTCGGGCAAGACCGTCACCGCCCGCTCGATCATCGGCCTGCTGCCGGAGACGGCGACCACGTCGGGTGCGGTGCTGCTGCGCCGCAACACCGACACCGGCTCGTCGGACGTCCTCTCGCTGTCGCCCAACGCGCTGCGCCAGGTGCGCGGCCGGGACGCCGCGATGGTCTTCCAGGAGCCGTCGACCGCGCTCAACCCGGTGTTCCCGGTCGGCTGGCAGATCGCCGAGGGGCTGCGCGCCCACACCGGGCTGTCGCGCTCCGAGGCCCACAAGGCGGCCATCGACGTGCTGCGCCGGGTCGGCATCCCCGACCCCGAGGCACGCGTCAAGTACTACCCGCACCAGTTCTCCGGCGGGCAGAAGCAGCGCATCGTCATCGCGCAGGCCCTCGTCCTCGACCCGGGCCTGGTCATCGCCGACGAGCCGACGACCGCCCTCGACGTCACCGTCCAGGCCGAGATCCTCGAGCTGCTGCGCCGCCTGCCGACCGAGTTCGGCACGTCGGTGGTCCTCATCACCCACAACATGGGCGTCGTCGCGGACCTCGCCGACACCGTCGCCGTGATGTACGACGGCGAGATCGTCGAGCAGGCGGACGTCCGCACCCTGTTCTCGGCGCCGAAGCACCCGTACACGCGCGCGCTGCTCGACGCGGTGCCGCGCGTGGGCGCCTCCCGGCGGGGCGCCCTCACCACCGCCCGGGCCGCCGCGCCCGACGCGGCGCCGATCGTGGAGGCCAAGGGCCTGACGATCACCTACCCCGGGCGGCTGCGCTCGGCCGGCTTCACCGCGGTGGACCACGTCGACTTCACGATCGCGCCCGGCGAGGTGCTCGGCCTGGTCGGGGAGTCCGGCAGCGGCAAGACGACCATCGGCCGCGCGATCGCGGGCCTGACCCCGGTGACCGGCGGCTCGCTGTCCGTGCTGGGCACCCAGGTGAGGGGTATCTCGGAGCGCAAGCTGCGGCCCATGCGCCGCCGCATCGGCTTCGTCTTCCAGGACCCGGCGACGAGCTTCAACCCGCTGCTGACGATCGCCCAGTGCGTCGCCGAGCCGCTCGTCGTCCACGGCGTGGCCGGCGACGCGAGCGAGGCACGGCCGCGCGTCGACGAGCTGCTCGAGGCGGTCCAGCTCGACCGCACCTACGGCGACCGGTTCCCGCACGAGCTGTCCGGCGGCCAGCGCCAGCGCGCCAGCCTCGCCCGCGCGCTCGCGCTCGACCCGGAGCTGATCATCGCCGACGAGCCGACGAGCGCGCTCGACGTCTCCGTCCAGGCCAAGGTGCTCGAGCTGTTCGTGCGGATGCAGTCCGAGCTGGGCTTCGCCTGCCTCTTCATCAGCCACGACCTGGCCGTCGTCGACCTCGTCGCCGACCGGATCGCCGTGCTGCACCACGGCAGGCTCGTCGAGGAGGGCGACCCCGCCCAGGTGCTGGACTCGCCGCGGGACCCGTACACGCAGCGGCTGCTGGCGTCCCTGCCGGTGCCGGATCCCGACGAGCAGGCCGAGCGCCGCGAGGCCTGGCGTGCGTTGACGGGCGCCTCCGCGAACGTGTCCTGAGACCCGATAGGGTCCCGCCGTGACGTGGCTGGTGACGGGCGGGGCTGGGTACATCGGGTCGCACGTGGTGCGCGCGTTCCGGCAGGTGGGGCTCGGCGTCGCCGTGCTCGACGACCTGTCGAGCGGGCACCGGGAGTTCGTGCCGGA